>CAIMQW010000331.1 GCA_903843705.1 uncultured Holophagaceae bacterium
CACCTTGGGATCAACCTTGATCTTGAAGTGGTACATGGGCTGCATGGCCTGGTGGTCTTCCTTGCGGAAGGTCATCTTGCCCTTGGGGGTCTCGAAGGACATGCCCTCCATGGTGGCGATCAGCTTCTCGGTGCTGGCATCACCCTTTGACTTCTTGAGGGCTTCGACCACGGCCATGCCGGCGCTCATGCCACCCGCGGTGAAGAAGTCCGGGGGGGTGTTGAAGCGCTTCTGGTGCTCTGTGACGAGCCACTTGTTCACGGCATTCTTGGGGATCTCGTAGTAGTAGTAGGCGGCACCCTCGAGGCCGGGGAAGGCCTTGTAGGCGGCCAGGGCCGGCAGGATGTTGCCGCCGGTGGCGATCTCGATGCCGTACCGGCCGGGGTTCAGGTCGGCGATCTTGAACGGGTTGCCGCCGCCGGCCCAGTTGATGAAGATGATCTTCCGGCCCTTCAGATCCTTGAGCTTGTCGAAGATGCGCTGCGCACCGGCGGTGAAGTCGGTGGTGGTCGCGGGCAGATACTCTTCGTGCACCAGCTTGGCGTTCTTGATGGCGCCCCGGAATGCCTTCACAAAGTCCTTGCCGAAGGCGTAGTCCTGGGCCAGGGTGGCGATGTTGACGCCGGCCTTGTCGAGGGCCACGGCGTTCGAGATGGCGTCCTGGGAGGAGTTGCGACCCGTGCGGAAGATGAAGCGGTTCCACTTCTCACCGGTGATCGAGTCGGCCACGGCGGGCTCGACGAGCAGGATCTTCTTGTACTCCTCGGCCACGGGCAGCATGGCTAGGGCGGCGCCGGAGCTGGTGGGGCCGATGGCGAGGGCCACCTTGTCGTCCGCATAGGCCGAGGCCAGCGCGGACTTGGCGACGTCGGGCTTGCCCTGGGTGTCCTTCTCGATGAGCACGATCTTGTGGCCATTGACCATCATCGTGCCGTTGGTCGCGTACTCCAGGCCCATCACCAGGCCCGTCTGGGTCTGCTTGGCGTAGGCTTCCAATACACCCGTCTTGTCATAGACGTGAGCAATCTTGATGTCCTGGGCGACGGCGGAGCCTGCGCCGAAGAGCAGCGACAGGGCCAGACCGGCCAGGATCTTGCGGTTGTTCTGCATGTTGCCTCCTTGGGTTGCCATGAGTTGGTGCTGGAATTCATGCGGCCGTTCCCCAGGGCCCGCTCCCGCGACCCGATGGAAAGCCATTCCCGGATTTCCACCGGGGAACAAAGGGGACGGCGGCCAACTCAAGCCGCCGCCCCCTTCGAATGCCGTGCGTCATTCGCCAAGAGGCCCCTGCCGGGACCAAGGCCCCAGCAGGGTTCGTGGGGGCTAGAACCAGTAGTTCAGGCTCAGGCTCAGCTGGCGCCAGGACTCGCCGTAGGACAGGCTGCTGGTGCCGAAGGCGCTGTAGCCCGTGAGGAAGCCCTGGTAGTTCACGCGGGAGTCGTTGTTGATGGTGGTGAGGGCGACGCCGAGGAAGGCACGCTTGGTGAGGGCGTAGTCATAGGCGAAGGTCATCTGCTTGGCGGCGGTGTTGGCCTGGGATTCCGTCTTGCCAGCCAGGGTGTAGGTGGCGTAGACACCGTGGTCACCCCACTGGTAGGACACGGGCACCTGGAAGGCGGTGCGCCCGGAGTTCCCGATGATCGCGCCGGCCGCGTTGAGGCCGCCGTTCACCATGCTGGTGTTGTCATAGATGAGGCCGGCCTTGATGCCGTTCCACTTGTAGGACGCGCCCAGGCGCATGGCCTTGAGCTCGGTGTTGGCGGCGGTGGACGCTACGCCCTGGAACTTCTGGTCGACGTAGACGGCCATGGCCGAGACGCCGTAGCCGTTGTAGAGGGCCTTGCCGAAGATGGTCTGGCCACCCTCGTAGGTGGTGCCGTTGGCGTTGGAGACCCAGACGTTCTGGGCACCGGCAACGTTCTTGGACCAGGCCAGAGAGAAGTTCAGCATGCTGGACGCATCCGGCTTGAAGGTCAGGGAGTCCCACTTGATGACGTTACGGGACCGGGTGATAGCCAGGGTGTTCTGCTTGGTCATGAGGCTGGTGCCGTCCTGCTTGCCAGTCATGTAGGTGTCGAGGATGTTGAAGATGCCCAGGGCCTGGACGTCCCAGACACGGTAGCCCTCACCGGGGTGCTCGAGGGAGGGGGCAAGGTAGCCCACGGAGATGCCGTCAGTGACGTACAGGTGGCAGTGGCCCGCGTAGAAGTTGCCATAGGGGGTGCCGATGCCGGCCCAGCTGTCGCCGTCAGCCCAGCCCGAGGCGTCGTTCACGGCGATACCAGCGGGCACGCCGCCCACGTTCTGGAGGAGGGCGTCACCGGGGCGCACGTTCATGGGCATGCGGCTCTCGATGCGCATGAACACGTTCCAGCCATCGGCGATCTTGGAGGTGCTGGTGAACCACAGGCGGGAGGTGTTGTCATAGACGCCGGTCTCGTTGGCGGTCACGCGGGCGGCAGAGGCGTTTCCCTGGCTGATCTCGGCATTCTTCACGCCCATGGCGATCAGCCCGCCGATGGTGATGTTGGTGGAGGAACTCACGCTGACGGTGGTCTGGGCCCACATGGGTAGGGCTGCGAGAGCCGAGGCGGCTGCGACGACAGCGAAACGAATTTTCATGGCCTGTCCTTTAAGGAGATGGCGATGGTCCTTGGACCTGACGCCATCGGGTTGGGGGGGAGAGAGGTTGGGGTGGTGAAGTTTGCGGGAATGTTACACCCGTTCAAATGAGCCTGCGAGAACCGATTCATTCAAAACCTGAAAAAGGGATTATTTGGCGATGCCCCGGGGATAGCAGAGGCCGCCGGTGATCTCGATGGTAGTCGCGTTCAGGGCTTCGTTCTCGACGCAATAACTGATGAGCGAGGCGATCTCCTCGGGGGCCACCAGGCGGCCCAGGTGCACGTCCTCAAGGATGGCCTTCAGGGCGTCCTGATTCATGCCGGTCAGCATGGGGGTGGCCGTGTAGCCCGGGGCGATGGCCACGCAGCGGATGTTGCGGATGCCCCGCATCAGGAACTCGCCGACGATGATCTTGGGCATCAGGGCGTCAGCCACCTTGGCTGAGGAGTAGTTGATCTGGCCCACCTGGCCGACCTTGTTCACGGAAGATATCGGCACCAGCAGGCCCGGCCAGCCGCCATTGACCATGGCCTCGGCGGCGTCCCGCATGGTGAGGAAGGTGCCGGTGAGGTTGGTGTCGATCACCGCCTGCCACTTGTCGAGGCCCAGCTTCTTGGAGACCTTGCCCGTCTCCTTGTCCAGGCTCAGCATCGTCCCGTCCCGAATGATGCCCGCGCAGGATACGGCGATGTTGAGCTGGCCGAAGGCCTCGAGGGTGCCCTTGATGTAGCGGGCGGTGTCGGCCTCGCTGGTGACATTGGCCTGGATGCCCACGGCCTCGCCGCCCATGGCCTTGATGTCCTTGACCACCCGGTCGATGTTCTTCTGCACCATATCGACGACGGCGACCTTAGCGCCAGCCTTGGCGAGGTGCTTCACCACGGCCTCGCCGATGCCATTTCCGCCACCCGTTACCAGGGCCACGCTGCCTTTGATTTCCATGGGGACTCCTCTGCTTGATTCAGATTCTTGGTTTATGCAACAGTCCGGGGCACAGCGATCAGAGCGTCTTGGGGCTGGAGACGCTGTCCTTGTCCCAATAGATGAAGTTGGGGTGCGTGACATCCGGGCCGACGATCTTGAGGTCGCCGATCCGGTTGGGGTGGGTGACATCCGGACCCACCGACTTGATGCCCACGGGAAAGATGGTCTTGACCAGGGCCAGGGCCCGGATCGCCGCGTCGGCCTCGGCAAGGCCCGGGAACAGGCCGGCAGCCGCGAGGGCGCTGGTTCCGTTGGGCAGATTGTAGGTGATGTCCCAGCGGTCACCGCTGGGGTCTACGGAGAACTGCATGTCGTTATACAGAAGGCTTGGCATGGGCGTCCTTTCCTCGGCAGGGCCGCGACTAGAGCTTTCTAAGGACCGTGACGCAGTTGGTGACCGCGGAGCCGCCGACGTTGAAGGCCACGCCGATGTCAGCCTTCTTGGCCTTGACGCCGATGGCTTCCCCGATGATCTGCTTGTAGATGAGGGCGTGCATGGAGGCGCCGGTGGCCCCCACTGGATGGCCCTTGGACTTGAGGCCGCCCGAGAGGTTGATGGCCACCTTGTCGTCCCGGGTGAACCGGCCGTCGAGGTAGTCATAGCCAGCCCGGCCGTCCGCAGAGAGGCCCAGGGCCTCGGTGGAGATGATCTGGTTGATGGTGAAGCAGTCGTGCACCTCGGCCAGGTCGATGTCAGCGGCGGTGATACCGGCTTCCTTGTAGGCCTTCGCCACGGCATTCTTGCCACCCATCAGCTCGTACATGTTCGGGCGAACGTTCTCGGGCAGGCGCTCCACGGAGTGGCCGATGCCGGCGATCTCCACGGCCCGCTTCCTGTCGCTGACATTGGAGGTCTGGGTGATGACCAGGGCGGCGGCGCCGTCCGTGACCAAGGAGCAGTCGTGCAGGCGCAGGGGGGCGGCGATCATCATGTTCTTGCAGCGGCCCTTGGCGTCCAGCTCGTTGAGCGCCATGATCGCCTCCACTGAGGCGGGGCCGTTCTTCACGTGGGCCAGGGGGTTCTCGGCGCCGTTCTTGTAGCAGAGGGCGCCAGCAGTCCACAGCATCCGCTCGAACTCCTCCATGGGGATGTTGTACTGGGCCTGGTAGCCCTTGGCGTACTCGGCGAACAGCATGGGGAAGGACATGCCGCGGGAGCCCTCCGTGGGCCAATGGGAGGAGCAGGCCAGCACGTGGGTCATCTGTGGCGTAGGTAGGAGGTTCATCTTCTCGACGCCGATGACCAGGACGTTCTTCGCGCGGCCGGCTTCGACGGCGTAGATGGCGTCATAGAGTGCGACGGAACTCGAGGCGCAGGCGCACTCGCAGCGGGTCATGGGCTTGAAGCGCAGGGCCGGGTCGATCTCGGCAGCGATGGGGGCCACGTGCTCCTGGTTGATGAAGGAGCCGGGTGAGCAGGAGCCCACGTAGATGGCGTCGATGTCCTTGGCCTCCAAGCCCGCATCGGCGATGGCGCCGCGGCCGGCCTCGATCAGCAGGTCGTAGTAGGTCTTGGTGTCGGTGATCAGGCCGGTGGCCTTGTCCTTCTTCACGAAGGCGCCGAACTCCGTGTTGTAGGCACCGATGATGCTTGCTTTGCTCATGGGGAAACCTTTCAGCTGATAAGGAGGGGTGGAGGCGGGGCTGGCTGCGGCCGCACTCAGGGCATGATGAACGCGGCCGCAGCCTGGTTGTAGCCCACGCCGGAGCCCACCAGCACGACGCGGTCGCCGGAGTGGATCTTGCCCTTGGTCAGGGCGTCGTCGAGCGCCATGGGGATGCAGGCGGAGCCGGTATAGCCCCAGTCCTCCATCACCATGTGGGTCTTCTCCATGGGCAGCCCAAGGTCCGCCATCACCAGCTCGATGGAAGGCTTGCGGACCTGGGTGAAGATGATGAAGTCGATGTCGGCCAGCTCGAAGCCGCAGCCGGCGGCCAGCTTGCGGGTGAGCCGGGGCCAGCCCTCGTGGTTGATCTCGGGCGGGTAGCGGTCGAGGATCTTCACGGTGGTGCGTCCAGCGGCCACGGAGGCCACCGTGGCGGGCTCATAGGTGCCGCCGGAGTAGATGCCCCAGTGCTTGTGGTAGGCGCCGCCGGCCTGGGCCGCGGCCCCGAGGAAGCCCGGCTTGTCCGAGGCCACCAGGACCGCCGCGCCAGCGCCGTCGCCGTAGAAGAAGGTCATCGGATCATCGATCTGAGCCAGCTTGTGCATCAGGTAGACGCCCACGACGAGCACGACCTTGATGTTGGGGTTGGTGGCGATCCAGCCAGCCCCCGAGGCCAGGGCTGTGGGGAAGGAGGCGCAAGCGCAGCCCACGTCGAAGGTGCCGGCGTTCACCGCGCCCAGCTTGTACTGCAGCACCACAGAGGTGGCGGGGGTGATGTAGTCCGGGGAGTCGGTGCCGAGGATGATCAGGTCCACGTCCTCGGGCTTCAGCCCTGCGCGCTCCAGGGCCTGCTTGGCAGCGGGCAACGCGAGGTCTGAGGTGGCCCAGTCTTCCGGGGCGTGCCAGCGGCAGTGGATGCCTGAGGACTCCTCCATCTTGTCGATGAAGTCCGGCAGGTGGGCGAAGCGCTGCCGCAGCACATCATTGGAGACTTTGATCTCGGGGAGATACATGCCGGTGGAGACGATGCTGGCGAATCGGTTCATCGGGTCCTCGTGAGGGGTGGAGACATCAGTCAGGCAAGGAAGATCTGGAAAACGAACGGTTGGTATGTTTTTAAAATTGTCCGCTTCCCCAGAGCCCTGTCAAGATGAAAATCGAGTTTGTTATCAAAAATGTTATTTACTAAAAACAATCAAATTAGTCGTTCTTTTTGAGGGTCTCAACGCTGGGCTTGAACAGGCCTCGCCGCAATATTTCGGCGATTTCCCTCATGGCGGAGGGGGTGTCCTGGCCGAGCTGGGAAGGAACGCCGAACAGCACTTCCACGGCAAAGTACTGCAGGAAGACCCGGCTCGCCAGCATGAGGGCCAAGGTCGGGTCGGTGCCAGGCACGAGCCGATCCCTGAGGCTGTCGCCAGGGAAGCGGGCCTTCAGGAAAGAGGCAAAGCGCTCGGCCATCCCGGAGTAGAACTTCCGGATGTGCGTGCCGTCGAACTCGACCACATCCACATAGATGAGGGCCACGTGGCGGCGGTAGTCCCGGACGCTTTCCTCGGCCGCCAGGGCCAGGGCGTCCAGGTCATCCGGGAAGGCGCCCGCTGCCAGAGCCCGGTTGAAGGGGAAGTCCGGCTGGTCGATGGCGGCCCAGTACTGGTCAAGGAGGGTTCTGAACAGGGCTTCTTTGTCGGGGAAGTGGTGGTAGACGTTGCCCGTGGAGAGGCCCGCTGCCTCCGCGATTTCCCGGATGCTGGTGCCGCGGTAGCCCTGGTGCGAGAACAGGTTCAGGGCCGCCTCCAGAATCCCATTCCGGCTGCGTTCGGACTTTTCTCCTTGGGTCTGCTTCAAAAGGGGACTCCCGGGCCGAGGTTACGTATTGTTGCTTTTTGGGTCAAGTATTGTTGCCCGCCGAGGGTAGGCACTCGGCCAGGGCGCTGATCAGGCCGGTCACCGCCGCATCGCCCAGGTGGGCCCCGGTGGTGATCCGCAGGCGGGCGGAGCCGGCGGGTACCGTGGGGGGGCGCACGGCGCGCACGTCGAAGCCCCGATCCTGGAGGGTCCGGGCAATGCGGACGGCCTCGGCATCAGGGCCGATCGGGACGGGGAGGATGGCTGAGGGCTGGTCCGGCTGGTTGAGGGCCTGGCGCAGGCGCCCGGCCAGGGCTAGGGCCCGCTCCCGGCGCCAGGGCTCCGCGCGGGCGAGGCGGATGCCCTCAAGGGCTGCGCCCAGCACGGGCGGGGGCAGGGCCGTAGAAAAGATGAAGCCCCGGGCCGTGTTCAGCAGGTGTTCCCGGAGGACCTCCGGGCAGCAGACAAAGGCCCCGAAGGCGCCGAGACCCTTGCCGAGGGTGCCCATGACCAGGGGCACTCGGCCGTGGATGCCCTGGTGCTGGGCCAGTCCGGCGCCGTCGCTACCCAGCAGGCCTGTGGCGTGGGCTTCATCTATAAGGAGCAGGGCACCGTGGCGGTCACAGACCTCTATAAGAGCGGGCAGGTCGGCGGCGTCCCCGTCCATGCTAAACACCGCGTCTGTGGCCACCAGCACCACGGCCCCGGCAGTGGCCTCGGCCCGCCAGGCCGACAGCTGGCCGTCCAGGTCACCGGTGTCCCGGTGCCGGAAGATGCCGACATGGGCCCCGCCAGACCGGGCCAGGCGGCAGCCATCCACCAGGGAGGCGTGGTTCAGGGCATCGGAGAAGACCGCATCCCCCCGGCCCAGTAGGGCGGGGATGAGGGTGGCGTTGGCCTGGAACCCGGTGTTGAAGAGGAGACAGGCCTCGGTGCCCTTCCACTGGGCCAGGGTGGCTTCCAGTTCCTGGTGGAGGGGGCAGTCGCCCCGGAGCAGTCGGGCGGCCCCGGCGCCGGCCCCGTAGGACCGGGCGGCGCCGGCGGCGGCCTCGGCCAGGCGGGGGTCGCAGCGCAGCCCCAGGTAGTCGTTGGAGCAGAAATCGAGACCGCCGGGGGGCAGGATGGCCCGGACCCGGCCTAGGGCCCGGCGCTCATCGGCTTGGTTCTGGAGGCGGTTTTGCCAGGCAAAAGAAATCACGGAACCTCGGGGCTGGTCGCCGCAGATCTAAGGCGGGGGGGAATGTTAGGATCTAAGGGGGATCCACTCGTGGGTCCCTCTTGGAGCTTTGCATGGATTATCAGCAGTCATGGCAGGGAGCCTCTACCGGGGCGCAGTCCCGTATTGATTTTGTCCGAAGTGTCTACCTCTGGCTCATGGGTGGCTTCGGCGTGGCGGCCCTGGGCGCCCTGAGTGCTCCCCTGGTGGCGGCGGCCCTGGTGCCCGTGGCGGGCCGCTTCCTGGGGTGGGTGCTCTTTGGGATCCAGTTCGGGACCCTGATGTTCGCCTCCTCGGTGAGCCGTCGGAAGCCCCTGAACCGCGTCGCCTTTGGCCTCTTCACCTATGTCTCTGGCACCATCGCCGGCATCGTGGCCCTGGTGATCGCCCGGGGGGCGGGCTTCACGCCCGTCTTCACGGCCTTCGGCCTCACCGGCGTGGTCTTCCTGACCCTCACGACCACGGCCTTCGTGTCCAAGAAGGACTTCAGCTTCCTGCGGAACTTCGTCATCGTCGGCGTCGCCGTAATGTTCTTCGGCAGCCTCGCGGCGGCGATCTTCCACCTTGAGGCCCTCAGCATGATCATCAGCGGCGTGGCGGTCATCGCCTGCTCCGCCAAGCTGCTGTGGGACACTTCCGCCATGCTGCGCACCGACGACCTGGGTGACCCCGCAGGCTTCGCCCTGGCGCTCTTCGTCAGCCTCTACAACATCTTCATCTCCCTGATGAACCTTCTCGGCGGACGGCGCCGCTAGCGCCCCCCTGCACCCAAGGACACCCATGCTGCGCGCCTCTCTCCTCTCCTTGATCGCCCTCGGCCTCACCGCCCAGGAACCCGCCAAGGTGCCGACCCCGGCGCCAGCCCCCGTCCAGGCCCCCGCTCCGGCCCCTGCTCCGGCCCCTGCTCCGGCCCCCAAGCCCGAGGAGGTGGTGCTTGCCCGGGTGGGCGGCGAGGCCATCACCGAGGCCGACTTCCAGTCTGCCTTCCGGCTGCTGGGCCAGCAGGAGCAGATGCAGGTCCTCATGGTCCAAGGTGGCAAGGAAGAGTTCGTGAGGCGAATGGCCGAAAGCAAGCTGCTGGCCGCCAAGGGCAAGCTGCTGGAGCTGGATCAGACCCCGGGCTACAAGCTGGCTCTGGCGCGGGCCAAGGATGACCTCCTGGCCCGGGAGTTTCTCACCAAGGAAGGCCCTGGGCTCCAGAAGAAGCTGGTCGTGGGCGAGGCGGAGGTGAAGGCCTACTACGACGCCCACCCGGAGCGCTTCAAGCAGCCAGAGCTCGTCAGCGTGCGCCACATCCTGGTGTCCGTGAAGAAGGGTGAGGATCAGCCGGGCCTCAGTGATGCCGAGGCCAAGGCCCGCGTTGCCAAGATCCAGGCTGAACTGAAGAAGGGCGCCAAGTTTGAGGCGCTGGCGAAGAAGTACAGCGACGATCCCGGCAGCAAGGAGAACGGCGGCCTCTACGCGGACGCCGATGCCTCCGCCTGGGTCCCGGAGTTCGGCGCCGCTGCCCGCACCCAGCCTGTCGGCAAGGTCGGCGCCCCGGTAAAGACCCAGTTCGGCTACCACCTGATGAAGGTCGAGGGTCGCAAGCCCGGCCGGCAGGTGCCCTTCGAGGAGGCCAAGGAGGCCGCTGAGAAGCAGGCCCACCAGGAGCGTCAGGTGCAGGTCTGGAATGAGCTGATGGATGGCCTTCGGAAGGAGATCCCCTTCGAGCTGGTCAAGCCCGAGGCGCCGAAGCCCGCTGAGCCCGCCAAGGCAGGTGCCAAGTGAGGCTCTTCGCACCCATCCTCGCCCTGCTGCTGGCGGTTCCGGTCCTGGTGGCCGACACCAAGCCTGAGGCCACGGCCGAACCGAAGGCAGAGGTCCGGGACGAGATCCTGGTCGTCGTCAACAAGCACATCATCACCCGGCGCACCCTCACCCAGTCGGTGGAGCAGCAGAACGCAGCCCTCTACCGGCAGTTCGCCGGCAAGGAGCTGGACGAGAAGCTGAAGGACGCCCGGGATAAGACGCTGCAGGGCCTCGTGGATGCCTTCCTTCTGGAGGACAAGGGCGCCGAATTGGGCTCACCCGTCACCGAGGACTATGTGCGCTCCACCATCGACGGCATCAAGAAGGAGAACAACTTCGCCACGGATGCGGACCTGGAGCGGGCGCTCAAGTCCAGCCTCGGCATCGGGCTGCCCGAGTTTATGAAGCGCCAGAAGCAGCAGGCGGTCCAGCAGTTCGTCCTCCAGCGGGAGGTCTACTCCAAGGTGGCTGTGGAGGACAACGAGCTGCGCGCCTACTACGAAGACCACAAGGACGAGTACCGCATGCCGAGCCGCTTCCGGATCCGGGAGCTGGTCCTGGCCAAGGGCGCCACGGCTGCAGAGCAGGCCGAGTCCCGCAAGCAGCTGGGGGCGATCCAGGCGGAGCTGAAGGCCGGGAAGACCTTCGAGGAACTGGCCCGCCTCCACTCCAGCAGCCCCAGCAAGGCCACCGGTGGCGACCTGGGCTGGATGAACAAGGGCTTCCTGCGCGCCAGCATCGAAGACGCGGCGGTGAAGCTCAAGCCCGAGCAGGTCTCCGAACCCCTTGAGACGGACAAGGACCTCTACCTGATCCAGCTGCTTGCCCTGGAGGACGCCCCCGTGAAGTCCTTCGCGGAAGTGAAGGTTAAGATCATGGAAAAGCTCCAGGAGCCGAAGGCCCAGAACGCCATCGAGCAGTTCCTGGCAAGCCTGCGCATGCGCGCCAACATCCGCTACCTGGTCCCCAAGGACGAGATCCTCAAGGGGTGATGGCATGCGACTCGATGCCTTCCTCAAGAAGAGCCTGCTGATCAAGCGTCGCGAACTGGCCAACCAGCTCTGCGACGAGGGGATGGTGCGGATCAACGGCGTGCCCCGTAAGGCGAGCCAGGATGTGAACCCCCAGGACGAGCTGGAGTTCCCGCTCTACAACCGGCAGCTGAAGGTCCGGGTGCTGTCCCTTCCTGAAGGCAACACGAAGAAGGCCGACCAGTGGTCGATCTTCGAGGTGCTCGAAGACAAGCGGATTCCCATGGAGCTCGGCTACGGGGACGAGGATCCTTTCGCCCCACCGCCCAAGGTCCCCCGCAACCACTAGACTCCGCTCGACAGCCGCTGTCGTGTCGCCGGGCGTATCGTGGCGGGGTGCATGGAGATTCGATGTCCGACCAGCCTGTGATCCGAACCCTCAAGGAGGGCGACGCCTTCCAGGGCTTTCTCCTGGCCCAGGAGGCCACCTACAAGGTCAGCGTCAAGGGCACCGAGTACCTTGAGCTGAAGCTGGCGGACGCCTCCGGCGACCTCAAGGGTTTCCTCTGGGACCTGCGGGCCGTGGAGGGCGACATGGAAGCCATCCGTGCCGACGCCTTCGTCCGCGTGAAGGGTTCGGTGACCAGCTTCAACGGCCGGCTGCAACTCCGGGTGGACAAGATCCGCTTTGCTCCGGATGCCGAGGTCGGCGACTTCTCGGCCTTCTTCCCCGTGAGCGCGCGACCCGTGCCGGAGATGCTGGCCGAGCTGGACGCCTGTTTGGCTTCCATCCTGGATCCCTGGATCTGCAGTCTCCTGACGGCCTTGTTCGTGGACGACGCCGAGCTGAGGGCTGCCTTCGCCTTGGCCCCTGCTGCCAAGTCCATGCACCATGCCTACCTGGGCGGGTTGCTGGAACACAGCCTCTCGGTCCTTGGCATGGCGGAGCGGGCCTGCGCCCACTATCCGCTGCTCAACCGGGACCTGGTCCTGGCCGGGGCACTGCTCCACGACGTGGGCAAGACGGCCGAGCTCAGCTACCAGCGCAGCATCGGCTACACCGACGCGGGCAACCTGCTGGGTCATATCTCCCTGGAGGCCGAGTGGATCAGCCGGGCGGTGGGCAGGATCCCCGGGTTTCCCGAGGGGCTGCGACTGCAGATCCTGCACATCGTCCTGAGTCACCATGGTCGCCTAGAGTTCGGCTCCCCCGTGCTGCCGAAGACGCCCGAGGCCCTGCTCGTCCACTACCTGGATGACCTAGACGGGAAGCTGGAAGTGATGTTCCGCGCGGTGGCCGAAGAGAATGGGGGCGGCTCCTGGAGTCCCTACAGCCGGGCCTTGGACCGCATGATCTATCGGGTTCGCTGGCCCAAGGTGGGGCCTGTCGAAAACTGATCAGGTCCATCTTGGCTTGGCCATATATGGACACCCTTTGAGTCCCCAGCCCAGCCTCTAGGCAGGTCCCGCAGGGTCGTATCTGTAGGGAAGTCCTGATAATTCAAGGCCTGGGCCGAAAGGGTCGCGGTAGAAATTTCCTGGCACGAGTCTGGCTCTGAGGGAGGGAAGTCCTTCTGAGGTGGTCCATGAAGCTTTCCCGTAAGGCCAAGCGCTACGACGATTCGGTCCTTCCCGGCGAATTCCAGGGCTACGAGGCCTTTCATCAGGCCGATCTCGAGCTGGACGGCACCGTGGAGGGCTTCCTCCGCCGGGGCGAGGGTGGCGTGCAGCTGGGCGAGATGGTGCTCGAGCGGAACATCCCCAAGAAGCTCAGCTTCGCCAAGCTCAAGAACAAGGCGGAAAAGCTATCGGAGCAGGTGAACTACCTCAAGGAGCGCCTGGAGATCGTGGACCACGATCGGCGGGGGATGTATATCCAGCTCCGCAGCCTGCCCCCCTACAAGGACGAAACCCAGATCCAGTTCAATGAAATCAGCATCGGCAAGAACAAGATCGTCGTGAAGCGGATCGCCTTCTACCGCAAGGACGAGGTCAAGCAGCAGGTCCCTCTCCAGCTGTCCGAACTGGAGCTCAAGCGCCTCCTGTCCGATATTCGACAGGCGATTGCCTGAAGAAGCTATCTGCTGTCAGCTATCAGCTTTCAGTTATAGAAGCAGGGGCGCCGTCGGCGCCCCTGTGCTTTTGACAGCCGATAGCTGACAGCGGGACCACGGGTCCCCAGAAAGGACGCTGCCTTGCAGCGTCTTTTCTGACCCGTCAGAGCATCGCCATCCAGTTCCCGCTCTCAGCCCGGATGGGGCCTTCGGGGAGGTCGCTTTCCTTGAACATGAAGTGGTGGCTGTTCCAGCTGCCGCAGCTTTCGCAGCGGTCGGCGTAGTCCTGGACCCGGTGGCCGCAGACCGCGCACTCGAAGCGCAGCTTGAGGATGCCCAGATTGCGGAGCAGCTGGCGGTACTCGTTCAGGGCCGAGTCGATACGGCCGCGGCGGCTGTGGATCTTGGCCATGAAGAAGAACAGGATCGGGCTGTAGACAACCTGGCTGCGTACCTCCTGGAACAGGTCCAGGGCCTCGTCCAGGATCTCCAGGCGGTAAAGCATCTTGCCCAGGAAGAACTTGGCGGTGGTGGCGTGCTTGGAGGTGGCGGCGACGCGCCGCAGCAGCGCGAGGCCGTCCTCAGGGCGGCCCAGCTGGATGAAGTAGTCCTCAGCCTCCTGCAGGAAGGTGCCTTCGCCGGTCTTGCGGAAGCCTTCGAGCCAGATCTCGAGGCCCTGGGCCTCCTGGTCCTGGAGGATCATGCAGCGACCCAGGCTGAGGTAGGCGGGCACGAAGTCGGGCTCGTCCTTAATGACCTGCTGAAAGATCTGGGCGGCGTCCTTGAACTGGTCGGCCTCGACCTTGGCGATGCCAACCTGGTAGGCCAGGGCCGAGCCCTGGGCCCGCTCCCCCTGGGTGAGCTCCGCGGCGAAGTGGGCCAGCAGCTTCTTGTGGGCTTCGTTGGCTTCCTCCCAGCGCCGGCCCTCCATGTGGATGGCCCGCAGCCGCCGCCAGGCCCGCAGGGCCTTCTTGGGGTGGTCGGACGCGAGCTTCTTCAGCACGGCGGCGGAGGCCTCGGGATTCCGGGCGGCCATCAGGGCCTCAGCCAGCTGGTAGCGGGCCTCAACCTGATCGTGATCATCCCGGCAGATGGCTTCGAAGACCTTCACGGCCTCCTCGGTGCCACCGCTCTTGAGGAGGATCTCGCCGAGCAGGAGCCGGGCGGGGATGTAGTCCTTGCGCTGCTCTAGGATGCCATCCAGGATCTCCCGCGCCTGCTTGGGCAGGCCGTGGGCGACTAGGTCTCGGGCATCCTGCGCGCGCTCGGAAATTCGCTTCACCAGTCGGGTATCCGCAGAGTCGTTGAGGCCCCGCACCAGCCGCACCACCTCCATGATGCCTGTGTAGAGGACGTTCAGCAGGAACCCGAGCAGGAAGGTGATGAGGATGACGCTCTGCAGCTTGATGCTCTCGCCGAAGACCACGACTTCGCGCATGAGCAGGTCATGGTTGGTCAGGTACAGGTTGCCAAGCACCATCAGGACGAGCAGCAACAGGACGATGAAGAACACGTTGACAAGGCGCATGAGGGTCCCCGAGAGCAAGGCTCTGCCTAGCATGACACAGTCAGCCGCGGGTCCTCAGCGCCCGGTGATGGGGCTGTCGGGGCGATCCATCCAGGCCTTCGCCGCCTGGAGGTCCTCCCACACGGCCCGGCGCACATCCTGGGTGTACTGCCGCAGCACGTAGGCCGGGTGGAAGGTGGGCATGACCGGGATCTCGCGGTCACCCACCTTCAGCCGGCACCACTGGCCCCGCACCCGGGTGATGCCTTCGCTGACGCCCAGCAGCTCGCGCAGGGGCGTGGCACCGAGTGTGACGATGACGGCCGGCTGGAGCAGCTCGATCTTGCGGCGCAGGTAACCCAGGCAGGCGCGGGCCTCCTCAGGCGCGGGCACGCGGTTGTCCGGGGGCCGGCACATGACCACGTTGGTGATGTAGGTCTGCTCGCGCTTCAGGCCCAGGGCGCCGATCATCTTGTCCAGCAGCTCGCCGGCCTTTCCCACGAATGGACGGCCCTGCAGATCCTCGTCCCGGCCGGGGCCTTCGCCCACGAACAGAAGCCGGGCCCCCGGATCGCCTTCGCCGAAGACGAGCTTGATGCGGCCCCCCCCCAGGGGGCAGGCGAGGCAGCCGGCAACGGCCCGCTGGAGGTCCTCGAGGCTGCCACAGGCGGCCACGACTTCCGCCGAGGGGCAGGCGGCGGGGTCCGCGGGCGGGACATAGGCCTGGGGAGCCTGCCGCAGCGGCGCGGGAGGGGCAATGGGCGGGGCCTGGGCCTGGGCCCGGCGTTCCGGTGCGGCGGGTGGGGCTGGTGCGGCGAGGGTCTGGCGGACCAGTCCCACCACCCCCAGGTCTCCGAGGGTGTCGCGCCAGGCTTGCAGCGGATGGTCCATGCCTTAGCCTAGGGGTCTCGCTCGGGAAAGGGAATGAGAACCCCCCGGATTGCTTCCCGGAGGAGCTGGACCGGAACTTCCGGCCCACCTGGGGCATCATTGGGCATCGGAGTGTGAATGGCGCAGTCCCCCCAGGAAATCCCGTTCGGCACCCAGGAGGCCTTTCATGCCGCCTTCGCCGAGCTTTATCCAAGGCTGGTGAGCTACGCCCGCCGCTACGGAGCCACTTTCCCGGAGGACATCGCCCAGGAGGCATTCGTCATCCTCATGCAGCGGGAGGTTCCCGTGGAGCATCCCACGGCCTTCCTTTACGGCACGGTCCGCACCCTGTCCCTCACCGAGCGTCGCCCCATGAAGAATCAGAACATCAGCCTGGAAGCGGTGGCTGAGCCCGGCCAGGCGGCTTATGCCGAGGACATGGTCCTCAGCCTGGAGGTCCGGGAACGGATGCGGATGCTTTCGCCCACCTTCCGGGAGGCCCTCTGGCTCTTTGTGGTGGAGGGCCTCTCCATCCGGGAGATCGCGGAGATCCTCGACATCCCCGAGGCCACCGTGAAGACCCGCATCCACCGGGCCAAGGCCCAACTGAAAGATCAACTCAATCCCGCAGGAGGCGTGCATGTCCTGGTCTGATCCCGCTCGGCGCTTTGAACCCGTCGAGGACGTCCAGTTGCGAGCGGAGCTCCGCGACCTGCTGGGCCTCGGGGCCTCCGCGGAAGTGCAGGCGGTGGAGCCCTCCCCGGAACTCAAGGCGCTCGCCGACGACCTGCGCCGCGAGGCCCTGCGCCGTAGCCGCACCCAGCGCCGGCGGCCCACCTGGGGCCTGCTGGCCGCTGCGGCCCTGCCCCTCCTGGCGGCCCTGGCCGGGGTTGGCAATTGGGGTTTCCAGCACAAGCACCGGGCCGACGACCTGGCGGTCCAGGCGCAGCGGCAGGAGCAGGAGTTGACCCGGCTCGCCGCCAGCCATGCCACGGAGGTGGCCCGGGAGCGGCAGGCCAAGGAAGAAGTTCAGCAGAAGCTGCAGGTAGCTTCCCGCCGGAGCAATCCGAAGACCGAGCCCTACCTGGTCATCCCCGTTGAGAAGCCCCTGAGGGGAGTCAGTGACGACTACCAGCGGGTGAAGCAGAAGCCCTAGTTAGGCACGGTCCTGGCTAGACTCGGGGCAAGGTGTGCCCATGGCCAGCAATCCCCTGCTCCTCCTGATTCTCGTACTCTCGGCCCTCGCCACGGTGCTGGCTGGCCTGGGTGTGTTCGGCAACAGTCGGCCGCCAGACCCGCGCCTGAACAACCTGCTCAACGACCTGGATGACATCACGGGCGTGCTGTCCCAGATCCAGAAATCCGTCATGCAGACCGAGCGGAAGCTGGAGAAGGAAATCCAGGCCGCCCGCAACGAGAACCGCGAAGTGGTCGAAAAATTGGCGGATGTCGTAGACAAGCGGCTCAAGGAGCTGGTTGGTTAGGCGGGACCTGGGCGGTTGATCCAAGAGAAAGCCCGGCTGTGCCGGGCTTTCTCGCGGGGTTCCCCAGGAGAAAACTATCCCGCTTGACTGTGATTGGAGGGGGTCCAGCCGCGCTCGTTCAGCAGCTTGACGCCCTGGATGCGGGTGACCCGGAAGGCCATTTCTTCCTGGTGCAGATGGCAGAAGGCCAGCAGGTGGTCCTCGTGGATGGTGCGCGGGGACACCCGCCGCAGCTGCGTGCGGTGCGCCGCCGGGGGCAGGTAGGTGAGCTCCACCATCAGGGTGTGGCCCGCGGCGTATTCCAGGATGCGCTGGACCTCTTCGGCCAGCTGGTCCTCGCCGCCCAGGTGCAGCATCGGGATCCGCCGCTGGACTTCCTGGTAGAGCGACGGGTCTTCGTCGTGAAGGCGCTGCAAGGCTGAGCGGACCATCTGCTGCACGGGCTCCAGGTGATGGTTCATGCCCTTCTCGTCCACAAAGGCCAGGGCCGCCAGGGCCCACAGGTAGAGCTTCTCGTCGGAGTCCACGCTGAGGGCGAGGAAGCGGCCGGGCTTGGGCATGAAGCCGGCCTGCTTGAGCAGGGCGTGGGCATTGCCGTCGCCGCGGACTTCCACCACCGTGTCCGAGATGGAGGCCAGCTTCAGGGGCCCCAGCTCGGGCCGGAGCTTCAGCTCGTCAGCCAGCTGGGCCGTGCGGGCGCGGATGAGCTTCACGCCCTGGTGCACCTCCACCTCGCCCACGCGGCGGGAGAGATCCTCCAGCAACTGAAGCAGGGGCTGGGGCAGGGTCTGGGTGGCGGCGCCGAGGCGCTGGCCCAGTTCTTCGAGGGGCACGCCCGAGTCTAGGGCGCGGACCAGCGTGGTGTGGCTCACCCGGAAGGTGCCCATGGCGTCCAGGGCTTCCACCTCGGCCAGCTGCGCCAGCTGGAGCAGCCGGTGGGGATTCTGCAGCAGGGGCGTCAGCAGCTCCAGGGTGGGCTGCATGATCATGGGCTGCTCCTGCTCCAGGGGCAGCCAGTGGGCCGCGGTGCCCTTGAGGTCCCGCAGCAGGTATTCGTGGGCCAGGGCCTCCCCGTGCTCCGTGAGGCGGAGGTGGGCGAGGGTCCCGTCGCCATGGATGATGCCCATGCGGCCCAGGAAGGGCAGAAACACGGTGCGGGTGCGCTCCTCGTCCAGGGGATGCAGAGTCTCCAGGAAGGCCAGGAAGGGCTGGACGGCCAGGGTCTGGCCTCGGCGCTCCAGTAGGTGCTGCATGAGGAAGTGGCGGTCCTCTGCAGGCGGCATGCCCCAGGCCTTGAGGTCGTGCTCGAGCAGACTGGCGAAGGCCCGCTCGGCCACCCAGCGGGGCGGGTGGCTGGTCACGGCGGGGAGCAGGGTCTCCACCCGGCCGTCCCGGTTCCACAGCAGGCCCAGCCGGTGCAGCAGCGTGAAGAGCAGCGTGGCGTCCTGCTCCTCGTGGAGCATGGCGTTGCGCTGCATAAGCAGGCCCAGCTCCTTTTTGGCGGGCAGGCCGCCCTTGAGCACCCGCAGGCCGGCTACACAGCGCAGCAGGACGCTGGTGAGGGCCAGCGAGAAGCGGAAGGGCTCGGCATGGCGCAGCTTCACTTCCGGCGGGGCCTGAAAGCTGAAGTCGCCATCATCGAAGTCATCCAGGGCATCGGCCACCCGTTCGGCCACAGCCCAGCTGGGGCCGTCGGGGAGGATCAGTCCGAGGTCGCTGAGGGTCTTGAGGAGCGGCGAGGCAGGCAGGGTGCCCTCGGCAGCCAGGTGCTTGAGGGCCACCAGGGATTCGCTGTCGAGGTCAACCAGGGCGTCGGACAGCCGCTTGTGGTCCTCGAGGTGGAAGACCATGGTCTTCAAGAGGCGCATCCGGCCTTCGGTACCCTCTTCCCAGCGGATGGGGATGGGCAGGTGGCGGTGTTCACAGATGGTCCGGAGCTGCTCATCTGAGCAGTTCGAGAGGAGCTGGAAATGCGTGCGCGGCATAGGCACCCGGAGGACCGTGTACAGAGGATCGAACATTCTCTCACGAAATGGTTTTTTACTCACGCGCGAAAACCGGAGGGCATGCTGGATGCCGGGGTGGGCCAAGCCGGGAGGCCGTCGTGGAAGCTACTCGGCGCTGGTTTCCAGGCGGTGGGTCGGCCCGCTCACGCCATCGCTCAGCACTACCTCGAAGCGCTTCGCATGCGTTGCGAGAGTCTGGCTGCCGCCCCCAAGGACCGCGATCACTTCGCCGCTGTCCGCATCGCGCACCAGGGCCGCGGGGTGCAGCGTCGCATCCCACCGGAACTGGACCTGCTCGGGAGTGAGCCGCCGGGACTCGGGCGCCGGGGCCGCGAGGGCCGCAGCCTTCGAGAGGCCCCGCAGTCCGCTCACGGCCTGGCTTCCCCGCAGGACGCTCAGTCCCGCGACCGCGTCCAGCGTCGGCGCATCCAGGGGCAGTGCCACCAGGAAGTGGCGTTCGCGCCCCGCGGGCGAGCAGCCGATTTCGAGCAGGTCCAGCGGCGTGCTGAAGAGCGTGGAGCCCTGCGCATCGAGGCAGGCCAGGCTGTAGTCCCCGTCAGGGGGTGGTGCGGACGGCAGGGCCCGAGTCCGGAAGGAGGGCAGCAGCTCGACGTTGCCATCTTCGTGGATCAGGCCACGCACGAGGAGGCACTCCCGAGGGGTGGCCAGGGGCTGTACCAGGGGCGCATCCTCGGCTGCGACCTTGAGGAAGCCGCTGGTGCCGCCGCGGAAGTCCAGGATCTTCTGGTAGGTGTAGTCGCTGACCCACACGGGGGAGCAGTAAGCCATGATGTCCTTGCAGGTCAGCGGGGACAGCCACTGATTGAGTTCGGTGTCGTAGCCCCACAGCCCGATGAGCCCGCCGGCGTAAGGATAGGCCGGGTCGATGCCGGTCGGGACGTTCGAGCCAGAGGTCGGGCAGGGACTGTGGCCGCGCCCCATGTTGTGCCCCGTCTCGTGGGCGAAGACCTCGGCGAAGTTCCCGCCGTCCTGGTATCCCGTCTTGTCCCAGCCGAGGGCGGTGCGGGAGGTGAAAGCGGAAGATGAGGAAGAGGGCACGTAGCCAAGGCCGGCCACGCCCGAGGCATAGCTCACACTCAGGGCCCCGAAGTAGTAGCGATCCGAGGCACCGTCGGTCTGATGCTTGAGGGCAAGGTCGCTGAGCAGCTTGCTCCAGCCGGTGCCGTCGGAGCTAAGGGTGGAGACTGATCCCGTGAAGGTGACCCCGACGGCCACGTCCACGCTGGCCACCGGATACATCTTGGCGAGCCGGGCGGCCCAGGCATCCTTGTTGGCCGCAGTGACATTACCGTTCCCGCTGGCCAGCACCACCGGGAAGATCGTGGTCTTGAAGATCGGCACCGTGGCGCCCTTCAGCAGGACAGTGAGGGCGTTGTTCGTCTTGTCCGCCTCCGTCACGGCGCCCGTGGCATCCACTTCCGCCAGGAGGCTGTAGCCCGAGCCCAGGGGGGTCGTCAGGTCCGTGCCCGGCACGGGCAGGTTCCAGCTGCTGGTCGCGGTGGTCTCGTCCAGGGCGAGGGGCACGCTGCTACCAGGGGCCGCAATGGTCTTCGGGTAACCCGGCACAGCGACGCCGTTGTTCTTCAGCGTGATCCGGACCGCTGGCGTGGCGGTGTTCGCGGCGTTGGCCAGTACGAAGGCGCGGATCAGGCCGTTCTTCCCGGCGATGATGGGCACGGCATTGTCCAGGGACTGCGTGCTCTGGGTCAGCAGGACTTTCTCCAGGTGGAAGTCGAAGGTGGAGATTCCGGTGGTGACGGTGAAGGTCCGGGGCACCGATCCTCCGGGCGTGCTGACCACCAGGCTGCCGGTGCTGGCGCCGGATGGCACCGTAAAGGTGAGCTGGCTGGCGCTCCGGCTCGAGAGGGTGAGGGCCTGCCCGTTCAGGGTGAGGGTGGAACTGGCGTAGCCCAGGTAGGTGCCCGTGATGATCACCGGGGTGCCCACGGGGCCTTGGGTGGGGTTCACGCCCGTGACGGTCGGTACGCCGTAGGACACCGTGAAGCTGGTGGTGGAGACCCCTGTCCCTTGGAGGCTGGTGATGCTGATGGGGACGCTGCCGTTGGCCGTGCCCGCGGGGATGACGGTGCTCAGGGTGGTCCCGTCCGTGACGGCATAGGTGGCGGTGAGACTGCCGAGGGCCACCCCGAGGACCCCGAAGAAGTTCCCCCCGGTGACCTGGATGGTCGTCTCGCCCGCGAGGCCCGTGGTGGGCGTGAAGCTGGAGATGAACGGCTTGAGGTCCGCAGCCTGGGGCACTGTGATGGCAGCCGCCACATCATCGACCAGGAAGCTGGTGGCGTTCTGTGCGTCCTCGAGGCTCTTGAACGAGAGGCGGATGGTCCGTCCCTTGTAGGGGAGTAGGTCTGCGGTGACAGCGGTGTAGCCGGAGGCGTTGAGGTTGGATCGGGCGACCAGGGTGCCGAGGGTGGCGTTGGCCGTGTCGAGGGCCGCGACCGTGAGGGTGTCCTTCTCAGTGGTGCCAGTCTCGTCCGTGACGATCTTCAGGTAGAAGCTGAGCGTGGCGGCCGTGGCGGTGGCCGGAATGAAGAAGTCCTGGGTGATCTGGTCCGAGGCCACGATGCCATAGCCGCCCAGCCAGGCGAAGTTGATCCCCAGGTGCGGGACGATACCCGGGTCGGAGGAGCCCGGGGCGTCCTGGATGACGGGGTCGCCCTTCCAGGCCATGGGTGAGAGCTGCTCGAAGTCCCCGTTCATCAGGACCTGGATGGGTGCTGCGGCACTGATGGCCGTGAAGTTGGCAGTGACCGTGAGGTTGCTGGTGACGCCGGGGACCGTGAAGGGGTTGGCGACGCTGGTGGTGACGCCCGCGCCGGTCCAGTTGGTAAAGGTGTAGCCCGCATTGGGCACGGCGGTGACGGGAGTGGCATTGCCGCCCGAGGTCACGGTCTGGGTGGTGCTGCCCGTGAGGGTGCCGCCCGTACCGGCGACAAAGGTGACGGTGTAGGTCGTCACCGCCGGAGCGGGAATGCTGCCGCCTCCCCCACCACCGCAGGTCAAAAGCCACGGCAGGAGGATCAGGGCGAGCAGGCGGAGTTTGAGGCTGGTCACGGCGGGGCCTACTGGGCGGTGAGGGTGCCCACGGTGACGGTAATGCCGGTGATGGCACCGGTGCTGTCGATGACTTGGCACTTGGTGGCATCAGGCGTCAAGGTGATTGTCCCTGGGACCACACCCAGTTTGAGGTCCAAGGCCACTCGCAGCAGGGCGGTATTCAGGGAGATGGGGCTGGCCGTGCCCTTCTGGGCGGAGGTGACCTGGAGGACGCTCCCCGTGACCTTGCCCTTGAGGGCCTGTGGGACTGCGCCGAGCGTGAAGGCCACGTTTTGCACATAGGTTCCAGGAGCATCAGAGGCGGCCACGTTGGCCCAGGTCACCTTGGTGGTATCGGCGGTGAGGGTGGCAGATACGCCAGATCCGGTATTGGCAGGACCCACCAGATCCAGGACCAGATGGGCTGCAGTGGAGAGGGTCGTGTTCTTCTTGAGCTGGTAGCTGCCACTGCTGGGGTCCGTGTAGACCAACGTGCTCGTCAGGCTGGTGAAATTGGCGGTGATGGTCATGTTCTGGGTGACGTTTGCAACCACGAGCGGGTTGGCGGTGCTCCCAGGGAACCCGCTGCCAGACCAGTTGGCAAAGGCGAACCCGGTGTTTGACACAGCGTTGACAGCGGAGGTGCTGCCGCCAGATACCACCGTCTGGGTCGCGGCTCCGGTGAGGACGCCACCGGTCCCCGCAACAAAACCAAGGGTGTACGTCGGTGCAAAGTTGGCCGTGATGGTCAAGGTCTGGGTGACGTTGGCAACGACCAAAGGATTGGTGGTGATGGTTGTGAAACCCGTGCCGGTCCAGTTGACGAAGACATAGCCTTGATTGGCGGTGGCCGTGAGGGAGAGAGTACTTCCTCCTGAGACTATGGTTTGGTTGGTGGTTCCACTCAAGCTCCCCCCCGTGCCAGCGATGAACGTCACGGTATAGGTTGGTGCGAAGTTGGCGGTGATGGTCAGGTTCTGGGTGACGTTGGCAATCACGAGGGGATTGGTCGCGGTGGTGGTGAAGCCCGTGCCCGTCCAGTTCACGAAGACGTAGCCGGGATTGACTGTGGCGGTCAGCGCCGAGGTGCTGCCCCCGGAGGCAACTGTCTGTGGGGTGGTGCCGCTGAGGCTCCCCCCTGTGCCGGAGACGAAGGACACGGTGAAGGTCGGGGTGAAGTTCGCGGTGATGGTCAGGGCCTGGACGACATTGGAAACCACGAGCGGGTTGGAGGTGCTGGTGGTGAAATTGCTACCGGTCCAGCTTGTGAAGGTGTAGCCCGGGCTCGCCACGGCTGTGATGGCGCTGGCACTGCCGCCTGAGGTGACGGTCTGGCTGGCAGTGCCCGTGAGGGTGCCTCCAGCCCCTGCCACAAAGGTGACGGAGTAGGTAGGTGTCGGGGCGGGCGTGTTGCCGCCGCCGCCGCCGCCGCAGGCCGTGAGCAGGCCCAGGGCAAGGAGGAGGCAGCCGGAGAGGAACTTGTTCAGGATGGACATGGTCATCTCCGTCACAGGCCGGCAAGCAGGAGGCTGAGGTCAGCGTCGTTGACGATGCCATCACCATTGAGGTCAGCGGCGGCATTGGCCGTGCCGCAATTCTGGGCCAGGAAGAGCAGGTCGCGAAGATCCACGATGCCATCACCGTTCAGATCCAGGGATTTGACGGTCACCGCAGCTGTTCCTGTCTTGCCAGAGAAGGCATTGGTGGCGGTGACGGTAAAGCTGCCAGCGGTAGTGGCCGTGAAGAGACCGGAGACACTGATACTTCCTCCCCCACTGACGGACCAAGTGGTGCCCTGGTTGGCGGTGGAGAGGCCTGAGACTGTGGCGGCGAACTGCCGGGTGGCACCGATCAGGACCGTTGCCGTGGCAGGGGTGACGGCGACAGTGACCGAGGCTGGAGCCACCAGGGTGACGGTCGCGGTTCCCGTTCGGGTTGTCGCCGCCTGACTGGTCGCCGTGACGGTGTAGGTCCCCCCAACCAGGCTGGCGGCGCTGAAGAGGCCCGTGCCACTGACGCCGGTGCCTGACCAGGTGACGGCCGTGTTGGTCAGAGGCGTGACTGCAGCGGCAAACTGCTGGGTGCTGCTACCAGTCATCATCTCAAGCGCCACGGGCGTGACAGCCACGGTGACGGCACTGGGAGCCACCAGGGTGACGGTGGCGGACGCTGTGGCGGCCGGCGTCTCCACCGTGGTGGCGGTAACGGTGGCCGAGGTGCCGCTGGCGGGTGCTGTATAGGTCTGGGCCGATCCACTGGCGGTGGGCCCTGCGCCGATGGTGCCCGTGCTGGCGGTCCAGGTCACCGTGTTGGCAGTGCCGCCTGTGACCGCGGGCGTAAAGGCCTGGGTGCCGCCGTAGACCACGGTGGCGGCGGTGGGAGCGACGGCAAGAGAAAGGGAAGTGAGTTGAACCTCCCAGACCCCACGTCCGTACGTCCCCGCCCGGAGGAAGCTGCCGTTGGGTGCGATGTAGAGGTCCCGTGTCGCGACCATGGGCAGTCCATGGCCAAAGCGGGTCCAGGTGCTGCCGCCATCAAGGCTCTGGTAGACCCCGAAGTCGGTGCCCACGAAGAGGGTGTTGGCGCTACCTGGAAGGTTCTGAATCACATGGACGGGGATGCCAAAGGGCAGGCCATTGCTGCTGGTGGCGCTGCCGTCAAGGGTTGTCCAGCTCACCCCGCCATTGCTACTCTTGTAGAGGTGGTGGGCGGTGGCATTGGGGGCCACCGTAGCACCGTAGACAATCTGGTCGTTCTCCGTGTTGAACCAGATGTAGCTGGTATTCAGGGTTCCAGTCGTAATGTCAGTTGAGTCGGCCCAACTGGCGCCACCGTTGTAGGTGACCTGGAAGTGTCCCCCGCTGGTGGCGATACCGACCGCGTTGGAGCTTCGAGAGGCATTCAGATTACGGATGATGCGACCCGATCCAGCGAAGCCGGTCATGGACATGGCGGCCCAGGTGGTGGCGAAGTCCGTGCTCTTGTAGACTAGGCTATTCACGGCTGTGTAGACCGTATCCGGGGCACTGATCGGCCCCAGGGCGATCTTCGGGGCGAAGGGGGCGCTGCTGTTGTTGTTGGACTCCGTGATGCCCGTGGAGGCAGCCAGGAACTGGGAAATACCACCGTTGGTGCTCTTGTAAATGCAGGTGTAGTAGAGGGACCCCAGCATCAGGTCCCCGTTGGTCGGATGGACCACCGTTCCGAATCCGTCACCACCGATCCAGTCCTCAAAGACCCCACTGGTCTGCAGGGCGGTGCCACTGCCCTGACGCACTCGGGTGCCGTTGTCCTGCAGGCCGAGTGTCACGCGCCACTTGGAATCAGCCGGGGTGCTGGCGTTGGTGGAACCGATGTTATAAACCAGGTGAGTGGTCAGCCCCTTGTTGCGGCGGTTGTCGATGAAGGTCAGGTCATCCGTGGTGGTGGGGACTGTGGCCCGCCAGGGGTCCTTGAGGATGGCTAGCCCCCCATCGTTGGCGACAAAAAGGATCCCGTTAGACCAAGCCGTGGCGTGGAAATCGGCGTGGGCATAGGGATGGAGGTTCCCATACCAGTGGGTCATCTGGCTCCAGGTGGAACCACCGTCCATGCTGCGGTAGAGGGCCATGTTGGCACCGACCACAAGGCGGTTGGCGTTGGTGGGGTCCACGCCGAGGCCGTGGTTGTACCAGCCCTGGCCACCGTCGGTTGCCATGCTGGCCCCGGTTCCCTGGAATAGGCCACCGCTGATGGTCGGAGCGGCCATCCAGGTCCAGGTGTTTCCCTTGTCGGTGGACTTGAGGATGCCCCGGGCTATGACCGAGCTGCTAAGGGTGGTGTCTTCCAGGATGCCGTAGGCGGTTGCCCCGTCGCTGGCTGCAGACAAAGTGATGCGCCCCACTGGTACCGTAACACCGGTGACCGTCGAGGCGAGCCAGGTGCTGCCTGCGTCCGAAGAGTAGTAGATAGCCCCAGCGCCTGTTGAAACCTTAGTGGAGCAGATCAGCTCCGTGGCCGAAAGCTTCTGGATGGTCCAGGCGTCGCCCGTGGCCGGGCCACCTGTGACCGAGGCGAAGGTGGCCCCACCATCATTGGAAAGCTTGAGACCGTCATTGGTGCCCCATAGCAGGCGGCTGGAACTGAGTGGGAGGATGGCATGGGAGCGGGTTGCCAGCCCCAGACCGGTGGCGGCAGTCCAGGTGGTGCCTCCGTCGGTGCTCTTGTAGAAGCCGCGTCCTTCGGCGTCGAAGTTATCTCCCAACCCCACGTAGAGCACATTGCTGTCCACCGGGCTCATGGCCATGGCCCCGATGGCCACATTGCCGCCGCTGCTGCTGGTAGGCAGGCCATCCGTGATTGCGGTCCAGGTCCAGTCACCAACGGCGGTCAGGTCGGCATTGACACACTTGAAAATGCCGCCGCCACTGGTGGCCAGATAGAGGGAGGTGCTAATGGTGGGATGGGGCAGGATGGCAACGGGACGGCCGCTGTCGATGCCCGACCAGGTGGCATCCACGAGGTTCGACGTGGGGCCCAGGTTGACCCAGGTGGGAATCGTTGAGGCTGCTGCGGGGGCGAGGGATTGAAGTCGGAGGCTGCCCGTGCTCGTGGGCAGGAGGTGCTGCCATTTCCTGACTTCTTCGGAGGCGACCTGGTTCTTGAAGTCCAAATATTCCGGCGAGAGCTTGCCGCCGAACCAGTAGAGGTCCCAGTCGCGGCGGAGGTCCGCACGGTCATGCCCACTGAGGGCATCGGGCCCCACCCGGGCCGGTAGGGAGCGACGGCGCAGGACAGGGTTGGTGCTCTCCTGGGCGCCCAGGGGCAGGGTCGCCAGGAGTGCCAGCACAGCCAGATTTCGGAACGTCAAGAGGCCCATGGCAACTCCAGAGAGAACCCCGGGGACGGTGATTGGGACGGAACCGGCGCCAGAGGACTTGGAGAGCATAGAACGCTTCATGCCGAAGAAAATCATACCTTTTCGGAAGAGGGGCAAGCCAATGGATCTACGAGGGACTGGAGTCCCCCTCTGCGGCCCGAGTCCGAAGTCTCTTCGTTGACCGAACCTAGATACCTCTCTACGCTCAAAGGTTTAGGCCTGCCATCACCGTGATCGCCATCCGACCCGAGAATCCACTGATCGTCCAGAGCGATCGCACGCTGCTCCTCGAGGTGGCGAACCCCGTGTTTGAGCAGGTGCGGGACGAACTGGCGCGCTTCGCGGAGCTGGTGAAGAGCCCCGAACACATCCACACCTACCGCATCACTCCCCTGAGCCTCTGGAACGCCAGCGCCTCGGGCGTGAGCTGCGCGGAGATGGTCGCGACCCTGAACACCTGGTCCAAGTATCCCGTCCCCCAGAACCTGCTACAGGAGATCGAGGACCATGGCACCCGCTACGGCAAGCTGCGCCTGGTGGCCAAGGGCGACCGCCTGGCCCTGGAGATGGATGATCGCGGCCTGTTCTGGGAGCTGGAGAACCAGAAGTCCCTGCAGGGCCTCCTGGCCGAGCCGTATCCCGACGAGCGGGGCATCTACCTGCAGACCGGCATGCGCGGCGAGGTGAAGCTGCAGCTCATCCGACTGGGCCATCCGGTGCAGGACATGGCCGGCTACAAGCCCGGCGATCCCCTGGCCTTCGGCATGGCGCCCACCCTGAAGCAGAACGGTCGGCCCTTCGGCCTCCGGCCCTACCAGCAGGCTGCGGCGGATGTCTTCCACGCGGGCGGCGGGCCTGAGGGCGGTGCCGGGGTGCTGGTTCTGCCCTGCGGAGCCGGCAAAACCGTCATCGGCATCGGCTGCATGGTCAGCCTCCAGACCCACACCCTGGTGCTCACCACGAACGGCACCGCCGTGAAGCAGTGGAAGCAGGAGCTGCTCGACAAGACCACCCTCACCGAGGACCAGGTGGGCCTCTACATGGGCGACGTCAAGGAGATCAAGCCCGTCACCATCGCCACCTACCAGATCCTCACCTACCGCCGGAGCAAGTCCGGCCCCTTCGAGCACTTCAAGATCTTCGAGGCCGCCAACTGGGGCCTGGTGATCTACGACGAGGTGCACATGCTGCCGGCACCCATCTTCCGGGCGGTGGCGGAGCTGCAGGCCAAGCGGCGCCTGGGCCTCACGGCCACCCTGGTGCGCGAGGACGGCAAGGAGGAGGACGTCTTCAGCCTCATCGGCCCCAAGCGGGTGGACGTGCCCTGGAAGATGCTGGAGAAGGACGGCTTCATCGCCACGGCCCACTGCCTGGAGATCCGCGTCCCCCAGCCTACGGATGAGCGCATGGAGTACGCCGTGGCGGACCAGCGGCAGCGCTTCCGCATCGCCTCTGAGAACAGCCTCAAACTGGCCGTGGTGGATGAGCTGCTGGCGGGCCACCCCAAGGACAACATCCTGATCATCGGTCAGTATCTGGAGCAGCTGCGGATCCTGGGCGAGCGCCTGGGCGCTCCGGTGCTGACGGGCCAGACCCCCGAGAAGGAACGAGAGGTGCTGTTCCGGCAGTTCCGCGAGGGCCAGCTGCGTATCCTCATCGTGAGTAAGGTGGCGAACTTCGCCATCGACCTGCCGGACGCCTCCGTGGCCATCCAGGTGAGCGGCACCTTCGGGTCGCGCCAGGAGGAGGCCCAGCGTCTGGGCCGCATCCTCCGGCCCAAGGGCGACAAGAACCTGAGCTACTTCTACAGCCTCATCAGCCGCGACACCACCGAGCAGGAGTTTGCCCGCAACCGGCAGCTCTTCCTCACTGAGCAGGGCTACCGCTACCTCATCGAGAGCCGCCACTTCGACGAGTCCGGTCACCTCAGCGAGCCCAACGTGTGGAAACAGCTCCTCGAAGACACCCGGGGCTGAACGGCTCTAACCACGAAGACGGAAAGACCACGAAGAAAAAGGAGCGGTCTTCCTTCGTGGTCTTCCTGTCTTCGTGGTGAATGTTTTTCTCGGGGAATCACCCGCCCCAGCGGCCGGGATGGAGGAGGGACTGGGCGCCGAGCCACTGGTCCAGGGGCCAGGCGAGGAGGGCGGCGAGGATGCCCGCCAGGACATCGTCCATGACCACGCCCCAACCGCCGGGCAGGCGCTGGGCGATGTCCACGGGGCCGGGCTTCCAGATGTCGAAGACGCGGAAGAGCAGGAACGGCGCCGTAAGGCGTGCGGCCCAGAGCAGCCAGGGCTGGGGCTGCACCATCACCGTGAACAGCAGGGGCGTCAGGGCGAACCAGATACCCGCCCACTCGTCGATGACGATCCAGGATGGGTCCTTCAGGCCGGTCTCCTGCACCACCGCGTCCGCCGCCCAGACCGCCACCAGGGTCAAGGCCAGGGGCGCCGCCAGCATCGCAGCGGCGGTCCAGGGGGCACCGAGAGAGCCCAGGCCCCGCACCAGCAGCACCCAGGCGAGCAGCCCCGCCAGGCTGCCCCAGGTGCCCGGCGCGGGCTGGAGATAGCCGCTGCCAAGGCCCGTGGCCAGCCACCAAGCCAGGCGGGGGGCGGGGGTTGTTGGTGTCGCAGCCATCCGCCCATGGTAGGCCATGCCGCTCCGCTGCCCCATTTGAACCTTCAGATCCCAAGGTCCAATTACCAATTCTCGCAGAGAAAGGGCGAGGGGACAGAGGTTCGCAGAGAAGGGTGTCTGCCTGCCTCCCTCGGCGACCCTCTGCCTTCTCGTCAGTTCTCTGCGAGATTGTTTTGCTCTTTCCTGGCAATGGTTTCTGCCCAGACCCTAGACATGCCGCAGGGCTTCCACAATCCGCAGCCGGGCGGCTTTGAGGCCCGGGAAGAGGGCGCTGATCTGGAGGGTGGCCTGGAGACCCAGGGCCACGAAGAGATACACCGCGGGCACCAGGTGGATGTTCAGCTCGTAGCCGTGGCTGGTGCCGGGCGGGGCGGGCATCTGCAGGTGCAGGGCGTTGAGTCCGGCCCGCAGCAGCAGGGTCGCCGCCAGGCCCAGGGTGCTGCCGAAGAGGCCCAGGAAGGATCCTTCCCACTGGAGCAGGACCAGCAGCTGCCGGGGCTGGAGGCCCATGGCGCGAAGCACGCCGAACTCCCGCACCCGCTCCATGACGGACATGAGCAGCGTGTTGACCGTGGCCAGCAGCACCACGAAGAACAGCACCAGCCCCATGAAGCCGAAGATGGCGAAGTAGAGCAGCTTCACCTGCCGGTAGAAGGAGGCCAGCTCGAACCAGGGCTTCACGGTCGTGCCCGGCAGCAGGGTCTGAAGCCGCGCCTGCTCGGCCTCCACTTCGCCGGGGCGCTTCAGGATGAGGGAGAGCCGCGACCGGGCCGGACCCGCGTCCAGCAGCTGGCCCGCGGTGGCGAGGCTGACCGTGAGGAAGCGATCGTTCAGCTCGCGCAGGCCCAGGTCCTGGAGGCCCACCACTTCAACGTCCGCCGCATTGAGGGCGCCGTCGCGGGTGGTGGACATGAGCGTGAGGGAGCAGCCGACGGTGGCGCCCAGGGCCCGGGCGAGGCCCACGCCGAGGATCACCTCGCGAGCCGCGGGATCAGGGGACAGCCAGCGGGAGCCTTTGCCGCCCGGGGCCTTGGCGCCGTCCTTCAGGGCCTCGGCGCTGGCCATGTGGCGGGGCTCCAGCACCGGATCTACGGCGGTACCGAGGAAGGCCACGCTCTTGGGGCCGTTGGACAGCAGACCCATGAAGCTGATGCGGGGCAGCACCTCGGCCACGGCGGGATCGCGCCGGAGGGTCTCGGCCAGGGCCTCGCCCTCGGGCAGGGCCTTCTCCAGGCTCTGGGCCTCGTCGCCGTCCAGGGCGCCGGGGGGCAGGATCTGGAGGTGGCCCAGGCCGCCGCGGATGGCGCCGTCGGAGAGACCCTGGAAGGTCTGGGCCATGAAGCCCCCGGCTAGGCTCAGGGCCAGGAAGCCAGCCACCACCACCAGCAGCGTGAGCGCTGTGCGGCGCCGCTGGCGCAGCAGGTTCCGCAGGGCCAGGCGGGCGAGGATCACGGCGTGTCCTCCCCCACTAGGCGGCCGTCCGCCAGGCGGAAGACGCGGTGGGCACGGGCGATGACGGCAGGATCGTGGCTGGCCACCAGGAAGGTGACGCCCTGCTCCGCTGCGAGCTCAGCCATGAGGTCGATGAGGGGTCCGCCGTGGGCGTGGTCCAGGGCGGCGGTGGGTTCGTCCGCCAGCACCAGCAGGGGCTCCGGGGCCAGGGCCCGGGCGATGGCGGTGCGCTGCTGCTGCCCGCCGCTGAGCTGGCCGGGCCGGTGGTGCAGTCGGTCCGCGAGGCCTACGCGCAGGAGGGCCGCCTCGGCGCGGCGCCGGGCCTCGAGCTCTCCCGAGCCCTGCAGCTGCAAAGGCAGCATCACGTTCTCCAGGGCCGACAGCACGGGCACCAGGTTGGCGGCCTGGAACACGAAGCCCAGGCGGCGCAGCCGCAGGTGGCAGCGGGCGGTCTCGGGCAGGGCGGAGACGTTCATTCCGTCCAGCAGGACCTCGCCCTCGTCCGGCGTGTCCAGCAGTCCTGCCAGCTGTAGCAAGGTGGTCTTGCCACTGCCGCTGGGCCCCGCCAGCGCCGCCAGGCAGCCCTTCGGCACCGACAGCGAGACGTCGAACACCCCGGCGCGCTCGCCGCCGAGTTCGTAAGCGCGGGTAATGGCACGAAGCTCCAGCATCCGAAGAGGATACCCCGGGCGGGGTTCCGGGCTCTCGAACTAAGGGTTCCCAAAAGAAAGAGCAGACAATAAAAGGGATGGATGGCAATACTGTTAGTTTAGGCCTTGACTAATGATCAGAGTCGCTTATTTTTCAAGAGGAGGCGACCGTGGCGAGAACCGAGGCAAAACTCCCGGAGGGGAGTCGTATCACGGACTACATCAGCCTTGGCGTGGTGGCCAAGACCTTTCCTAGATCAAAGGTTGACGACGTTCTCACAAGAACTGGGAAGAGTAGCCTTCGACAACGGGATCTCCCGGCCCATGTGGCGATGTATTACGTCATCGCCCTTGGGTTGTACATGGAGGTCTCCTACCGGGAAGTACTGCGCTGCCTGCTGGAAGGGATTCAGTGGCTTCAGGAGAAGCGCCCACAGCCTAGGGTTGTTGCGCCATCCAGCATCACCCAGGCGCGCACACGGTTGGGCTGGGAAGCGGTCCAACTTCTCCACGACGAGGTGGTACAGCCCATCGCGACCGAGAAAACGCAGGGCGCTTGGTTCCACAAGTGGCGCCTGGTGAGCCTCGATGGAAGCACCATGGATTTGCCGGATGAGACAGAGAACCGCGAGGCCTTCGGGTTCCAGACCGGCCCGAAGGGTGACAGTGCCTTCCCCACAATTCGGTTTCTTTCTCTGGTTGAAAACGGTACCCGGGTCCTTTTCGGCAGCAGGATGGGCCCCTATCTAACCGGTGAATTGACGCTGGCTGAGGAAGTCCTTCCCCTGCTCAAACCCGACATGCTCTGCCTGGCCGACAGGGGGTTCTATAGCTTCCGGAACTGGGGAATCGCCGGGAATACCGGCTCTGAGCTGGTGTGGCGGATCAAGAAGAGCCTGCTGCTCCCGCGGGAAAAGGAGCTGGAGGATGGAAGTTATCTCAGCCGGGTCTATGAGTCTCAGAGTGACCAGAAGCAGAAGCGAGGTGGGGTGGTGGTCCGGGTGGTGGACTACACCCTGACAGGGGTTCCAAATCCGGAGCCGGTCTACCGACTGATCACCACCATCCTGAAGCCCGAGCAGGCCTCGGCAGTCGAGCTCGCAGCTCTCTATCCTGAGCGGTGGGAGGTCGAGACTGCGTTGGATGGGCTGAAAACCCATCTCCGGGCCGGGAAGCTCACCCTTCGAAGCAAGACCCCTGACCTAGTTCGCCAGGAATTCTATGGCCTGATGATGGCCCATTTCGCCGTTCGTGGCCTGATGCACGAGGCGGCCCTCATGGGGGACATTGACCCGGATCGACTATCCTTCGTC
>CAIMQW010000332.1 GCA_903843705.1 uncultured Holophagaceae bacterium
CCCATGGCCTCGGCAATGATGCGGCCGATCTCTTCGTCGCCGTTGGCGGAGATGGTGCCAACCTGGGCGATGGCGTTGCCCTCGACAGGCTTCTTGATCTCGTCGATGGCCTTGACCACGGTCTCGACGGCGAGGTCGATGCCCTTCTTGATTTCCATGGTGTTGGCGCCGCTCACGACGGCCTTGATGCCCTCGCGGTAGATGGCGCGGGCCAGCACCGTGGCGGTGGTGGTGCCGTCACCGGCGATGTCGGAGGTCTTGGAGGCCACTTCGCGCACCAGCTGGGCGCCCAGGTTCTCGTGCCGGTCCTTGAGCTCGATCTCCTTGGCGACGGTGACGCCGTCCTTGGTCATGAGGGGGGAACCGAACTTCTTCTCGATGAGGACGTTGCGGCCCTTGGGGCCGAGGGTGACCTGCACCGCGTCGGCGAGCTTGTTCACGCCGCGCAGGATGGCCTGGCGGGCGTCTTCGGCATAGATGATGGACTTGGCCATGTGTGTCTCCTAGATGTCAGAAAAGGGATTAACCACGAAGACCACGAAGACCACGAAGGCACACGAAAAGGCATTTCTTCGTGGTCTTCCCGTCTTCGTGGTGAATGCTTTAGGCCATGATCGCCAGGATCTCGTCTTCGCGGACGATGACGTGGTCGATGCCGTCGATCTTCACTTCCGTGCCGCTGTACTTGCCGATCAGCACCTTCTGGCCGGGCTTGACGGACATGGGATTGCGGGTGCCGTTGTCGTTGATCTTGCCTTCGCCGACGGCCACCACTTCAGCCTCCATGGGCTTTTCCTTGGCGGTGTCAGGGATGATGATGCCGCCCTTGACAGTCTCGGCGGGGTCGACGCGCTTGAGCACAACGCGGTCGGAAAGGGGCTGGATGGCCATGAAACCTCCTGAGGTTATAGAAAAGGGGACCGGTGGAGCTGTTAGCACTCACCAACAGTGAGTGCTAATTCTGGCACCCCCGGGGGGGAGGGTCAAGCTCAATTTCTCGAAGAGCTCCAACATCTTAATTATTTGAGGAAGATTTTCTTCCCATTTCTAATAACTTCCGAAAGAAGCGCGTCTTGGCAGAGTGGGTGTAGCCTCAAATCATGGAAACACTGGCAACCCTCCGCGACCTGCAAGCCACCCTGAGAGATCTGACGACCATCCAGCGCGAGTTGTCAGACCTTCCGCCCGACGTGGCGGTGCTGGATGGCAGGGTCAAGACCGCCACCAAGTTCATGGCCGAAAAAAACAGGGCACGGGAGACCGCCCAACTCCAGATCCAGGCGAAAACCAAGGATCTGGCCCTGGCCCAGAAAGAGGAGGACCGGGCCCGCGAGGCGGTGAAGGCCACCAGCCAGAAGGTCCACTACGCCTCCGCCATCCGCGAGCTGGACGAGAAGGAACGCACCAAGGCTGGCATCGCCCGCCCCCTCAAGGCCCTGGAAGCCATGGTACAGGTCCTCGACAAAGCCCTGGCCGGGCTGGAAGCCGAGCGGTCCGCCGCCCAGGCCCAGTTCGACGAGCTCCATGCGGTCTTTCTGGATGAGCACGCCAACCAGGTGGAAGGCCGGAAGCTGCTGCTGGCCAAGCAGTCCGAACTGGAAGCGAAGCTGCCGCCCGTCGAGGTCGCCCGCTTCCATCGCATGGCCGCCGCCCGGCAAGGACGGGTGGTCGTCCCGGTAGAGGGCGGTGCCTGCACCGGTTGCCGGGTCAAGCTGCGCGGCCCGCTCTTCGCGGATCTGAAGGAGGGCAAGATCCTCATCACCTGCGAATCCTGCCAGCGGATCCTCTTCCTGCCGTGAGCCTGCAGGACCGGATCACCTCGCTGCGGACCCGTATCCTGCGGGCCTGCGAGCTTGCCGGTCGCGATCCGGACAGGGTCGAGCTCCTGCCCGTCTCCAAGCGGCAGCCCCTGGCGCTCATCCGCGAGGCCGCCAGCCTGGGCTTCCCGCGCTTCGGCGAGAACTACGTCCAGGAGGGCGAGGACAAGGCTCTGGCCGCCCCGGACCTCGAGTTCGTGCTGCTGGGGCCTCTGCAGCGCAACAAGGCCAAGCCCGCCCTCCAGCACTTCAGCGAGATCCAGAGTCTCGACCGGCCGGACCTCGCCGAGCGCCTCCGCCGGCTCGCCGCCGAGCTGCAGGTGACCTGCCCGGTCTGGATCCAGGTGGACCTCTGGGACGAAGCCACCAAGCTGGGCGGCTGCCACGAGGCCGATCTGCCCGCTTTGTTTGAAGCCCTGGCGGGCGACCCCCGCCTGCCCCTGAAGGGCCTCATGGCCATCCCGCCGCCGGACGAGGCGGCCGCCTTCGGGCAGCTGGCGGACCTGCGGGAGCGCCTGCAGCAGGACCTGGGCCAGCCCCTGCGCCTGAGTATGGGCATGAGCGGCGATCTGGAGGAGGCCATCGCCGCCGGCTCGGACCAGATCCGCATCGGCACGGCCTTCTTCGGAGAGCGCCGGTACTGACCCTGGCGCAGGAGAGGCGGCTGACCTAGGCTGACCTCGGCCCCGCCTTTATTCGCAAGCCTCGATGAAAGGAAGTCGGAGCTGAGGGCATGGATGGGTATCGGGCCCCGGAATCCGCTCCGGTCCCTGACCAGCCCCCTCACCTGCCCCGCACCGGAGGTCCCATGCGCCGAGCCCTGCTCCTTGCCGCCGTCCCCTCGCTCCTGATCGCCCAGGAGACCCCCACCACGCTGAAGGACCAGAAGGCCCTGGCGGTGACCATCTACAACGACAACCTGGCCCTGGTGAAAGACACCCGGGAGGTGCGCCTGCCGAAAGGCGAGGCCAGGCTGGCCTTCCAGGAGGTCTCCGCCCAGATTCGGCCCGAGACCGCCGCCCTGCGGAACCTCACGGCCCCCCGGGACTTCTGGGTGGCCGAGCAGAATTTCGACTTCGACCTGCTGACCCCCCAGAAGCTGCTGGAGAAATACGTGGGCGAGCAGGTGACGGTGGTGCGGACCGTCCGGGGCGAAGGCGCCGGTGACCGGGAAGTGCGCGAGGCGGCCACGGTGCTGGCCACCAACAACGGCACGGTCCTGCAGTTCGCGGACCGCATCGAGACCAGCGTCCCGGGGCGGATCATCTTCCCGAAGGTGCCGGCCAACCTGCGGGCCCGCCCCACCCTGGTCATCAGCCTCCACAGCGGCGTGGAAAAGGCCCAGCAGCTGGAGCTGAGCTACCTCACGGGCGGCCTCTCCTGGCGCGCCGACTACGTGGCGAACCTGGCACCCGACGAGAAGACCCTGGACCTCAGCGGCTGGGTGACCCTCACCAACCAGAGTGGCGCCGCTTATCCCAACGCCACCCTGCAGCTGGTGGCGGGCGATGTGAACCGGGCCCGGCAGCGCCCCGAGCGGGCCCTGGCCAAGGCGGACATGGTCATGAGCATGGCCGGTGCGGCACCGAAAATGGCCGAGGAGAGCCTGTTCGAGTACCACCTCTACACCCTGGACCGGCCCACCACCCTGGCCGTGAACCAGACCAAGCAGGTGGCCCTGCTCACCGCCAGCGCCGTGCCCGTGCGCAAGGACTACCTGCTCCAGGGCCAGAACTACTACTACTCCGGCAGCTACGGCGACCTGGGTGAGAAGCAGAAGGTCGGCGTCTTCCTCGAGTTCGACAACAAGGAGTCGAGCCGCCTGGGCATGCCCCTGCCCAAGGGCATCCTGCGCGTCTACAAACGCGACAGCGAAGGCCGCGCCCAGTTCGTGGGCGAGGACAACCTGGACCACACCCCCAAGAACGAGCTGGTCCGCCTGAAGCTGGGCGACGCCTTCGATGTCACGGCCCGGCGCAAGCAGACCGACTACAAGAGCCTCGGCCGGCAGGGCAAGTTCGGGTCCGTGCACGAGTCCGCCTTCCAGGTGGAGCTCAAAAACGCCAAGAAGGAGGCCGTCACCGTGAGCCTGCTGGAGCCCCTCCCCGGCGACTGGGAAGTGATCCAGGAGAGCCACCCCCACACCAAGGAGGCCGCCGGCACCGCGAAGTTCCGAGTCACGGTACCCGCCGAAGGCAGCGCCACCCTGACCTACCGGGTCCGCGTGCGGTGGTAGCAGCGGGTCTCCGTCCGCGCCGGGGAATTCAGCCATACTGAACGGCCATGCCCCTGCCCGCCCGCTTCCTCGCTCGTCTGCGGCGCCTGCCGCTGCGGCTGCGCGGGCGCCTCACGGGCGGCACGGAAGGGCAGCACCCCTCCCGGTTCAAGGGCGCGGGCCTCAGCTTCGTGGAGAACCGCCCCTACGAGCCCGGCGATGACCCGCGCTACATCAACTGGCCCCTGACCGCCCGCACGGGCGAGCCGATCATGAAGCGCTTCGAGAGCAGCCGGGACCTGGTGCTGTGGCTGGTGGTAGACCCCTCCCCCTCGATGTTCCTGGGTGATCCCGTCTCGCCCCTGCGCTGGGCCATGGAGCTCTGCGGCGCAGCCTTCGCCACCCTGCAGGCCACCGGCGACCGGCTGGGCCTGGTGGTGCCCGGCGATGGCCGCACCCCGGCCCTGCGCCTCGCCCCGAAGCGGGGGCGCATCCACGGCCTGCGGATCCTGGAGCTGCTGGCCGAGCGGGGCCCCTGCATCCCCACGGAGGCATCCTGGCGGGAGGCCCTGGGACACTGGGGCGAGCACGGCAAGGGGCACCGCCTGTGGCTCTTCAGCAACGGCGCCGGGCTGCAGGGTCTGGCGCCGCTGCTCAAGCCCCTGGCCACCCGCCACCGGGTGGTCTGGTTCCAGCCGGACAATCCGGAAGACCGCGGGGCCATGACCTGGCCTGATCCCGGCTTCAGCGCCGCGGTCGAACGCCAGCGCTGGGAAGTGCAGACCGACCCCGTGGTGAAGCTGAACGCGTGGCTGCGGGCGGGGGGGGCGTGAACGACGATCGGGTGGGTTCCCACGGTCGGCCGTGCAGGCTCGGATTCCGCTCGCGGAATCCGAGATTCGAAAAGATGGGGCTGCTGCTGATGGCGGGATTATCCGTCAGCGGTGCTCCAGTCTGGAAGGCTCCGGCTGCGCTCAGGCTGGGGGAGCTGCAGGTACTGGAACTCTCGGAAGCCGACCCCTTGAAGCCTGCCCTGCCGCGGCCCACGGTGGAGGACCGCCTGGGCCCGCTGCGCCTGCGCGCCATGGAGCCGCTGCCTGACGGCCGGGGCTGGCGCTTCCAGGTGCAGGCGCTCAGCCCGGGTCTCGCGGTCATCCCGGCCCTGGACCTCGGCAACGGCCAGCGGGCCCCGGAGCTGCGCCTGCCGGTGCCGCGCAGCATCCCCTTCGGCGGGCCCTGGGTGGGCTTTGGCGGAGGCAACGAAGACCAGCTGCCGGCCATCCCCTTCCCCTGGGCCTGGGCCAGCCTGCTGCTGCTGCCCCCTCTGGGCCTGCTCGGCTGGGCCGGGCGGCGGTGGCGCCGGGGCTCCGCCTCGCGGCAGCTGCGCCACGCGGTGCAGGTGTTCAGCCACCAGTGGCCGCCCGCGAACCGCGACCGGGCAACCCTGGATGCAGCCCACAGCTTCGGCCGGGACCTGCTGGCCGCGCGCTTCGGCGAGGCCGCCCGGGCCTGGGGGACCTCCGAGTTCCAGGCGCAGCAGCTCGCCGTCTGGGAGCAGTGGTCCCGCAGCCTGGACGCCGCCCGCTTCGGCCAGGCCGAGCCCCCCTTCCCCACCACGGCAGAGCTGGTGACCGCCCTCGGTGACGAACCGCCACGCCGGGAGGGTGGCCGATGATCGCCCTGCGCCATCCCCTGCTGCTGGCAGCGGTGCCCCTGCTGATCTGGGCCTGGCGGGTGGTCTACCGCTGGGGCATCCCCGCCTCGCGACCCTCCAGCCGCCTGGCCCGGCTCTCGTCCCACTGGCTGCCGGTGCTGCTGGCCCTGGCCCTGGGCCTCGCCGCCGCCGGTCCCGAGTGGCGCACCCCCCTGCGGGGCAGCGCCCCCGTGGTGGACTTCGCCGTGGTGCTGGACGGCAGCAGCAGCATGAAGATCCTGGACCGGCCTGACGAGGACCGC
>CAIMQW010000333.1 GCA_903843705.1 uncultured Holophagaceae bacterium
ATCTGAGGTGGAAAGGGCTTGCGGGAGTGCGGGCTTGACTGCCTTGCTTTTCTGCCTTGCTTTTCTGCTTTGCTTTTCTGCTTTGCTTTTCTTCGTGTCTTCGTGTCTTCGTGAGTTGTGTCCAGAATTTTCTGTAAGTCGTCGATAGCAGGTAGATCGCAGTGAGTGCAGGGGGTCAGCGAAGGGAGGGCGGAGCCCGACCGAAGCTGACCCCCTGCGGCGTTTGGTTCATGCGCCCTCCTGCTTCAGCCAGGTGATGCCAACCCAGCGCTCATGCTGCTCCATGAGCAGCGCCCCGTAGAGGCGGTCCCGGCTGGCTGGGTTGGGCCAGATGCGGACAGTTCGGCCCCGTCGCTTCAGCTCCTGGTTGACCCGCTCGACATGGTTCGTTGTCCGCAGGCGCTTCCGGTGGCCGGCAGGCAGGTTGAGCACGGCCAACACCGAGTCGAAGTGGTCCTCCAGATAGGCCACCAGCTTTGGATACTTCTTCCCCCAGTGCTTCTCCAGCAGGGCCTTCTCCTCCTCGGCCCGCTCCCGACTGCTCGCCTGGAGGATCATCCGCAGGTCCTCGCAGAGGGCGGCTTTGTCCGTCTCCCGTGTCAGGTCCAACGCCCGCCGCATGAAGTGGGTCTGGCACTGCTGCCACATGGACCCGGGGAAGGCGGCCTCGATCCCCTTCACCAGGCCTTCATGGGCGTCAGAGACCACGAGTTCCACCCCGGTGAGGCCACGCTCCTTCAGCATCCTGAACAGCTCCGCCCAGGCCCGGCCTGTCTCGCTCGACCAGTCCAGCCACCCCAGGACTTCCCGCTGGCCATCCGGCGTGACGCCCGCTGCCCAGAGGAAGGCCCGGCTCATCACCCGGTGGTTCTCCCGAACTTTATCGAATCGGGCATCCACCAGGAGGTATCGGTAGGTCCCCAGGGGCCTCTCCCGGAAGGCATTCACCTTTGGCTCGATGGCCTTTACGAGGTTCGAGACTGTGCTGGCTGAAACCGCCACCCCCAGCATCGCCTCGGCCAGCTGGGACACCTTCCGGGTCGAGACCCCCTTGATTACCATCTCGCCCAGGGTCGCTGCCAGGGCCTGCTCGGAGGTCTGCCACCGCTCCAGGCACGAGGGGAAGAACGATCCGTTCCGGGCCTGCGGCAGTCTCAGCTTCAGCGTCCCCATCCGGGTCCGCAACTCCCGTCCCTTCAGTCCGTTTCGGTAGCCGTTGGGCCGGGGAAGGCCTTTGGCGTTCCAAGGAACCCCAAAGTGCTTGTCTGCCTCCGTCCCAATCAACGCCTGCACGACCTCCTCCACGAGCGCCCTGACGCCCTCACCTCCGTCTGCGAACAGACCTTCCCCAAAGCCCCTTCCGGGCTCAAACTTCCCTTCGGCCATCGCGTCCTCCATGGTTGGTGGTTTTGAACGCGATCAACCTACCGGACTCGGTGGCCACCTTCTACTTCAAGTCACCAAACCAGACTTACAGACGCTTTTATACACAGCCCTCTGAGTTCGCCCTTGGACGTTTGATCCATGTGTTCAGATGCAATGCCTTTGGCAGACTGTAGAACGTCTTTGCGCCAATGGGCTTTACTGTCTTGTCGTAGACGTTGACGGTGACCTCGGTAATTGGGGTCTTGACCTTGGCGTTCTGGTCGGTTTTCCAGACCAAGAACCCGATTGGGAATTTCCCAGTCAGTCCGTCGAAGACCTTATTGTGTATGACGAATCCATCCAGGAACTTGGCGTTCCAGTTGTCGCGGAACTTCTCGAAGTTGGGGGCATTGACATATTTCATCGTGCTGAACATCGCCAGCGTGGCGGTTGGGATCTCCTTCGAGATCCGAGCCAAGAACTGGACGAACAGTTCATTACTCGCCTGCCCGAAGTCGCCCATGAGGTTGGCGGCCACCTTGGTTTTGGCCACGCCGGTCTTGTTCTTCGCCTTCGTTCCGGTGGCGATATTCTCGAAATTCGTCGCCTCCGCGTAGGGCGGATTGATCAGCACCAGGATCTTCTTGCCACTTTTGATTGCGCTCCGGAGGCCCTGTGGCAGCTTGTCCGAAAGGGTGTAGTCGATCTCGCCCTTTTTCGAGATCGGAAAGCACACGTCTGAACTCCAGTCAC
>CAIMQW010000334.1 GCA_903843705.1 uncultured Holophagaceae bacterium
CGGTTTGGGACCCGAAGAATCGTTCGAGCTGGACATGGTTCCCAAGCATGGCCTCCCACAGCAGTGCTGCCAAGGGGTGCAGAATTCGTCCAAGATGGGTACATGGCGAACCGCGCCCCCACCTTCTCCCTCCAACGGATCATTTTCCTGGCCGTCTCGCTGGTGCTCTGCGTCCAGGTGGGCTGGTGGATCAGTGTCCAGATCCGGGAGTCCAGGCGCCTGCTGGAGGCACGCTCCCAGGCCCTGCAGGCCAGCCGCGCCGAGGCCTGGCAGCTGGACAGCCTCCGCATCCTCAACGCCATCCATGCCCGGCCGGACCGCTCCTCCCGGGTCGGCGCCGTGGAGGGTCAGCTCCCGGCCTTGCCCAGCCTCGAGGAGCGCCGGCAGGCCATCCAGCGGAAATATCCTCATGTGGCGGTGGTGCCCTCGCCACTCTCCCCCGACGACCTCGCCCTCCTGGACGGCGCGGCCTTTCTGTCCCTGCGGCCGGAGCCCTTGGCCGAGCTGCGCAACCAGCGCTGGCATTCCGTCTTCCGGGCCACCACCGAAGGCGCCTTCATGGTGATCGTGGTGATCTCAGGCCTGATGATGCTCTACCGGAAGTTGTCCGAGGAGTTGGACCTGCGGCTGCGGCAGCGCAACTTCACCTCCGCCGTCACCCATGAGCTCAAGACCCCCATCGCCTCCCTGCGCGTCTGGACCGAGACCCTGTTCACCCGCACCCTGCCGGAGGAGCAACGGACCCGCATCCGGATCCTCATGGAAAAGGACCTGGAGCGGCTCAACGAGCTCGTGGGCAACCTGCTGGACGTGGCCCGGGCGGAATCCGGTAGCCTGGTGCTGCACCTAGTGCCCCTGGAGCTGGGGCCCTGGCTCCGGAGCGTCTGCGAAGCCATGGACCAGCGGCTGGGCGCTGGCGAACTTGGGCTCAGGCTGGAGTTCACCTCGGAACCCCTCTGGATCGAGGCGGACCCTAAGGCCCTGGGCACCGTGATCGAGAATCTGCTGTCGAACGCCTACAAGTACGCGGCGGAGCCCCGGGAAACCACGGTCACCCTGGACGGGGACGGCGACGAGGTGCTGCTTGTGGTCAGCGACCTGGGCCACGGCCTCGCCCCCAAGGACCTGCCCCGGGTGTTCCACCGGTTCTTCCGGGTGGGAGACGAAATGACCCGTCAGGTGGCCGGTACGGGCCTTGGCCTCTTCCTGGTGAAGGAGATCACCGCCCGCCACGGGGGGAAGGTGCAGGCCTTCAGCCGGGGGCCTGGCCTGGGCGCGGCCTTCACCGCGCGTCTGCCCCGCATCCCAAGGCCTGAGGATGTCTGAGCCCAGTCTGCTCGTCCGCCCCGAGGCCGCCCTGGTTCGGGCTGCCGCACAGGGGGATCCCGAGGCCTTTGAAGCCCTGGTACGCCCCCACCTGGGCATGCTTTTCCGGGTCATCGACCGGATCCTGGGCAACGAAGCCGAGAGCCAGGACGCCCTCCAGGACGCCCTGCTCACCCTGCATCGGGAGCTGCCAGGCTTCCAGGGGGCCAGCAAGTTCAGCACCTGGGCCTATCGGATCTGCGTGAACCAGGCCCTCATGGCCCGCCGGAAGCGGGTCCGGCGCCGGGAAGATGCCATCGAGGATCTGATGCCACGTTTCGGGGACGACGGGCATCACATGAACGTGGACACCCTGATCGATTGGAGTGAGGACGCGGAGGCCTTGATGAATGTCGAGCAGGACGAGCTCAAGGCCAAGGTGCGCCAGGGCCTGGACCGCCTTTCCGACGACCAGCGCGCGGTCTTCGTTTTGCGCGACCTGGAGGGCTGGAACACCGAAGAGATCGCCCAGCACCTCGGCCTCACCCGCGAGCTGGTGCGCCAGCGTGTCCACCGGGCCCGGCTGGCCCTGCGCGCCCTGCTGCCGGAGTTTGCCCCGACCCCGGAGGGGAAATGACCATCCTCGTCCCCACCTGTGAGCAGTTCACCAACCTTCTGACCGACTATGAGGAGGGCGCCCTGGGGCCCCTGGACTGGCTGGGCATGAGGCTCCACCTGGCGCTCTGCCCCCCCTGCCAGACCTTCCTTCGGAGCTTCGAGCGCACCCCCGCCCTGCTCCGGCAGGTCTGGGACGGCGCGGCGGAGGCCCCGGCGGAGCGCGCCCTGTCCAGCGCCCTGGCCGCGCTGCGCGAAGGGCGCCAGCCCCGGGGCCCGCAGCACCACCCAGAACCCGAGGCCTGGACCGCCCTCCATGGCAGCAGCGACCTTTTCACCTCTCTGCTGCTCCGGCTCCATCTCGGCCAGTGTCCCTCCTGCCGGGCAGCCCAGGGCGACGAACTGGCCCTGATGCCGACGACGACGGATCCCCTGGAGGCCCTCCGGCCCCACCTGCCCCCGGAGGCCCGCTGGCGCTGGTCCCGCATCGGAGACGGCCGCATTGCCCGGGTGCTGAGTGATCCCCCGAGCGGCGCCACCTTGAGTCTGGCCCGACTCCAGGGGGGTGGCCGTGTGCCCCGCCACGACCACCTGGGCGCGGAAGTCTCGGTGTTACTGTGCGGTGGCCTCCAGGATGGCCCGGCCCACCTGGGCCCCGGCGACTGGATCGCCCACGGCCCCGGGTATCTGCACGCCCCCGAGGCCGATCCCCAGGGCGAGTGCTGGGCCCTGGTTCGCCTCGAGTCCGGCCTCCGCTTCGAGGGCTGGCGCAGTCTGTTTGGCGTGGTCCGCTAGCAGATCCGCGGTAGCTGCTCTCCGCTCAGGAGGTCCAGGAGCCGGGAGGTGCCGAGGGCTGTGCGGAGCCCGACCCGCCCCGCAGGCCCCGCCACCGTGCGGCCAATGATGGCGGCCCCGGCGCCGCCTAGGGTGCCCTGCAGGACGGCCAGGGCACGCTGCGCCTGGGCCTCGGGCAGGAAGGCCACCAGCCGCCCTTCACAGGCCACGTAGAGCGGGTCCAGGCCCAGGATCTCGCAGGCGGCGGCGACGTCCTCCGCCACGGGGATCGCGGCCTCCTCCGCCTCAATGGCCAACCCCGCCGAGGCGGCAATCTCGTTGAGCACCGAGGCCAGGCCGCCCCGGGTGGGGTCTCGCAGGCAGTGGACGTCCAGCCCAGCGGCCAGCAACGCTGCCGCCAGCTGGTGGACCGGCCCGCAGTCGCTGGTGACCGGGGTCTCGAACTGGATGCCCGCCCGCACCGACATCACCGCGATGCCGTGGCGACCCAGGTCACCGCTGACGAGGATCGCGTCCCCGGGTTGCACGCGTCGCGGGTGGATGTCCACCCCGGCGGGAATGAGGCCGATGCCCGCGGTGGTGATGAAGATCCCGTCGGCCTTGCCCCGGTCCACCACCTTGGTATCGCCGGTGGCGAGCCTTACACCGCAGCGGTCCGCCGCAGTCTTCATGGAGGCCACCAGCGGGGCCAGCTCCGCGAAGGGGAAGCCCTCCTCCAGGATGAAGGCCGTGGACAGGGCCAGGGGCTGCGCGCCGGCCATGGCCAGATCGTTCACCGTGCCGTAGACCGCCAGCTCACCCAGGTCGCCGCCAGGAAAGACCCGGGGATGCACCACGAAGCCGTCCGTGGTGAAGGCTAGGCGCGCGCCGCCGGCCTCGATCACCGCACTGTCGTGGAGCCCAGCGGGGTCCGCCCCCAGGGCGGGCAGGAAGATCCCCTCGATGAGCTCCTTCATGAGCCGACCGCCGCCCCCGTGGGCCATCTGGACCGTGGCGTGGCGCAGGGGCCGAGGACAGGCGAGGGCGAAAGGATCGGCGGTCATGGGGCTTCCGGGTGGGTGTTCCAGCTTCGCATGAAAGCCGCTCAGGCCCGGAGGCACTCCGCGCGAACCGCCGCCGCGATCGTCGGCAGGGCCGCCTCCACGGCGGGACTCAGTCCCCAGCGCATGTCCTGCGGCCACTCGATGGACACGGCGAAGAGCACCACCTGCGGTACCTCGTCGCCCAGCATGTAGAAGCTGTCCAGCAGGTCCCGTAGCCCGATGTCGTGGGCCGTGAGGCTGGCGGGATACTCCGAGGAGAACTTGGGCTCCAGCCGCCGGACCGTGCCCGGGGGCTGACCGTCGGCGGTGGCGTCCACCAGGATCATCCGCCCAGCCTCGCGCATGGGGTCCAGCAGCACAAGGCTGCCGGTGCCGCCATCCAGAAGGTCCACGTGGCTCGGCAAGCCACCCTCCCGGGTCAACTGATCGACCACGGCAACCCCCACCCCTTCGTCGCCAAGGAGGGTGTTGCCGATGCCGAGGACCAGGGTGCGGCCGTCAGTCATCAAGCCGGTCTTCCCGCTCGAACTTCCAGCCGCCGACCATGGAGGAGGTGGTGCCGCGGCCTTCCACGTAGTCGTGGTAGAAGACCAGGTAGACGTGCACCAGGGTGAAGAGCACATAGAACCAGAGCATGGTGTGGTGCCACTGGCGCACCACGGCCTCGCTGCCCATGAGGGGGATCACCCAGGCGGCCAGGTTGCCGAAGACCGAGTGGCTCATGGGGGCGTAGAGCGCGAAGCCCGTGAGGCCTTGGAACATGAAGATGAAGAAGGTGACGAAGTAGATGAGCCCCGCCAGGCGGTTGTGGCCAATGTGGATGGGCCCCGTGCCCCGGGTCTGGAGGATGTCGATGCGCAGCACTTCCACGATGTCCCGCCAGGCCTGGCGGTCCAGGGGGATGAACTTGTCCCAGGAGGCGAAGCGGTTGCCCACGAAGCCCCAATAGGTCCGGACCAGCATGTTGAAGAGGAATACATAGCCGGCCATGAAGTGGAGGAAGCGCACCGTGCCAAACCAGTACTGGAACGAGGCCTCCTGGGCGTAGCCCACGGTGAACGGCCTGCCGATGAGGTAGCCAGTCACCCCCAGCACGGTGATGGCCAGGGCGTTCAGCCAGTGGTAGAGGCGCACCGGCATTTCCCAGACATAGAGCCTGCGATAGGTCTGTGTTGAGGGCATGAGGGCCTCCGCTCAGTTGAACTGCACCTGGTGGATGTGCTTTCCGGAGGGATCGTAGAGGTGCACCGCGCAGGCGAGGCAGGGATCGAAGGAGTGGATGGTCCGGAGGATCTCCACGGGCTGCTCGAGGTTGGCGACGGGGGTGCCGATGAGGGCCTCCTCGTAGGAGGAGCGCTGGCCCTTGGCATCCCGGGGCGAGGCGTTCCAGGTGCTCGGGACCACCAGCTGGTAGTTGTCGATGACCCGGTCCTTGATGCTGATCCAGTGGGCCAGGGCGCCGCGGGGCGCCTCGGTCATGCCCACGCCCTCGGCGGTGGCGGGCCAGGTGTCGGGCTCCCAGTGGTAGGGGTTGAAGGTCTTGCGCTCGCCGTTCTTGAGGTTGGTCACCAGGTCGTCGTAGAA
>CAIMQW010000335.1 GCA_903843705.1 uncultured Holophagaceae bacterium
ACCCTCCAGGCCTTCACCCCTGAGCGCGGCAAGGTGCTGCCCCGCCGCACCAGCGGTGTCTGTGCCATCCACCAGCGCGAGCTCGTGGAAGCCATCAAGCGCGCCCGCAACATCGCGCTGCTGCCTTTCGCCACGGACTAGTCCAGTCCTTGCCGTTCCAGAAAAGCCGCCTTCGGGCGGCTTTTCTTCGTTCAAGGGGAATCCCTCGCGCGCTGGGGAGGAGTCAGCGTCTGTTTTTGGCCATTCGATTGTCATAAAAATGTCACAAGCTCAATTATGACGACATTTAGTGGACATTGATGACCCTTTTCTGTTCTATTGATCGGAGCCGCTGGCTGTTCCTGAAAACGCAGGGGAGGACGCTGCCGATCCCGGATCGGCGCCGACCGGCCTGTTGCTCTGTTCAACCTCACCCGCCACCACCCCCCAAACCTGCGAGAGGATCATGCGCCGACACTCCACCCTTCCTGCCCTGCTCTCCGGCCTCGCCCTCGTCATGGCGTCCGCCGGCCTCCACGCCGAAGATCCCGCACCCAAGAAGGCTGAACCAGCCGCGAAGAAGGCTGCCGAGAAGGCCAAGAAGCCCAAGAAGGAGGACATCCCCTCCGCCGTGGTCGTCGTCTCGGCCACCCGGACGGAGCGCGCCGAGAAGGAGACCACCACCACCGTGACCGTGAGCACGGAGAAGGAGCTGGAACGGCAGCTGGTGGGCAACATCATCGACCTGACCCGCTTCGAGGCGGGCGTGGAGGTGGGCAACGATCCCAGCCGCAAGGGGGCCTCCACCTACAGCATCCGCGGCATTGGCGGCAACCGCGTGCTGATCCAGGTGGACGGCGTGTCCGTTCCGGATGGCGCCGAAGCCGGGCGCGGCATGAGCCGGGACTATGTGGATGTCGATGCACTCAAGCGGGTGGAGATCCTGCGCGGCGGCGGGTCCGCCCTCTACGGCAGCGACGCCCTGGCTGGCGTGGTGACCTACACCACCAAGGATGCCTCGGATGTGCTGAGCCCCGATGGTCGCTTTGGCGGAGGCCTGAAGGTTGGCTACGCCAGTGTGGACAACCAGAAATCCACCACCGCAACCGTGGCCGGGCGATCCGGGAACCTGGACGGCATCGTGGTGGCCACCCGGCGCCAGGGCAATGAATACACACCGATCCTAGGCACCCCGAACCCCCTCAACCTGGAGACCAAGAGCCTCCTCGCCAAGCTGGGCTGGAAGCCCAACGAGGCCAACCAGCTGCGCCTGGGCTTCCAGAGCTATCGCCGCGACGCGGATACCAACCTGCTGAGCCTGCGCGCCCTGGCGCTGGGTTTCACCAATGTCTTCATCGTCGACGACCGGGCCAAGGACCACAACCGGCGTGATCAGATCAACCTCGAGCACGTGTTCGAGGATGATTCCGCCTTCCTGCAGCGGGTGGAGTGGCGCGCCTTCTACCAGACCGCCAAAAGCCTGGAGCACACCGATGAGTTCCGGGAACGGCAATCTACCTCCCCTTACCTGCGGGTGAGGTACACCGACTACACCTTCGACCAGACCCAGTGGGGCCTTCGCTCCCAGGCGGAACGGCGCTTCAGCCTCGGCGGTTGGGCCCATCGCCTCCTCTTCGGCATCGACCTGAACCATACGGAAGTCAAAGAGCCCTATGACCGGACGGAACTGACCCTGAGTGGCACGCCCACCACCACGGGTCCCAAGACCGTGGCTGGCCAGCTCTACCCCATCAAGCTCATTCCGGATTCCACCACCACCACCACCGGTGCCTTCATTCAGGCGGAAGTCCTGAGTCCCAACGGCATGTGGTCCGTGGTGCCCGGGCTGCGCTTCGATCGCTATTCCCTGACCCCCCACCCGGATGCGGACTACCTGCGCGGAAACATCACCCTCAACGCAACTCCTGCCGAAATCACCAACTCCGTGGTCACCCCCAAGCTGGGTGTGGTCGGCAAGTGGAATGACATGTGGAGCAGCTACGCCCAGTTCGCCCAGGGCTTCCGCAACCCCCCCTACGACTACACCAACTTCACCATGTATTCCCCCTCCTCGGGCTACGTGATCCTGCCCAACCCCAACCTGAAGCCGGAGCGCAGCACGAGCATGGAGCTTGGAATGCGCGGCGAAGCCAGCTCCTGGAGCGCCAGCTTCGCGGTCTACCACAACCGCTACCGCAACTTCATCACCGACGTGATCCTGCCGGACCTGAACCCCGACGGCCTGCAGCAGTTCCAGTACCAGAACGTGCAAGACGCCAAGGTCCAAGGCGCAGAGCTGCGCGCGGGCTGCGTGTTCTTCGAAGGCTGGCGCTCCAACGTGAGCATGGCCTACGCCAAGGGCGAGAACCTGAACACCGGAAAGCCCATCAACAGCATCGCGCCCCTCAAGGGCGTGCTGGGCCTCGGCTACCACAAGGGTGATGCCTGGGGTGTGGACGCCACCATGACCGCTGTGACCGCCAAGGCCGAGAGCGCCGTGGACCAGGACATCCTGGACAGCAACTACAAGTCCCGGCCGCACTTCTTGTCCCCCGGCTTCAGCAAGCTGGACGTGCTGGCCTTCACCTCCTTGAACTGGAACGGGAGCTGGCGGCTGCAGGGCGGGGTGTTCAACGTGCTGAACCGCACCTACTGGCGCTGGGAGGAAGTGCGCAACCTGTACCAGGGTGACTCCTACCTCCCCCGGTTCTCGCAGCCCGGCCGCAACTTCAGCGTGAGCCTGACCTACAGCTGGAAGTAGGCCTCACCCCTGGTAGCCAAACGCGGGGGCTTCGGCCCCCGCGTTTTTCCTTTAAGCTAAGGCATGTCCGATTCCACGCCCAGTCCCAGGCTCCCCCTGCCCCTGCGCAAGCAGAAGGCCGTCCAGGCCGCATGGAAGCCGCTGCTGCTGCAGTGGCTGGTCCCCGGGGCTGGCTACTGGCTCATCGGCGAGAAGGGCCGCGCCAAGGCCTTCGTCGCCGTGTGGGTGGTGTTCTGCCTGCTGGGGGCGTTCCAGATGCAGTTCGGCGCCGTGGACGGCGTGAAGGGCGGTGTCCTCGTGCCCGTGTTCGGGGCCTGGCTGCCCACCCTCGGGGCCCTGGCCACCGCGGGCATCGGCCCGGTTTACGGCATCTTCGCCTGGACCTTCGGCGGGACCGGCACGGAACCCGTGCGGACGCTCACCCAGGAGTACGGCGCCACCTACGTGATGGTGGCGGGCCTGCTGAACTGGCTCTGCTGCTTTGATCTCTGGGACCGCGTCACAGGCCGCTGGGTGTTCCGGCTGCCGAAGGACGAGCAGGCACAACTGACCAAGGGCGAATAGGCCCATGGCCCCGACCTCCTCTGAGGCCCCGAAGGTTTCCCTGGGCCTGGCTGCGGCCACCATCTTCCTCAGCGCCTTCCTGCTCTTCCAGGTGCAGCCCCTGGTGGGCAAGCTCACGCTGCCCTGGTTCGGCGGCAGCGCTGGCGTCTGGACCACGTGCCTGCTCTTCTTCCAGATGCTCCTGCTGCTGGGCTACCTCTACGCACACCTGGTCATCCGCCACCTGCCCCACCGCCGCCAGATCCAGCTGCACGGCAGCCTGCTGGTACTGGCGGCCCTGGCGCTGCCCCTCCGCCTGCATGGGGCCTTCAAGCCCAGTGGCACCGGGGACCCGGTCCTCCAGCTGCTGGCCCTGCTGGCCACGACCGTAGGACTGCCCTACCTGCTGCTGTCCACCACGGGACCCCTAGTGCAGGCCTGGGTGGCGCGCAAGGGCCACGTGCCCTACCGCCTCTTCGCTCTGTCCAACGCCGCCTCCATGCTGGCCCTGCTGTCCTATCCCCTGCTGGTGGAGCCCTGGGTGAGCCTCAAGGTGCAGTCCTGGGGCTGGTCGGCGGGCTTCCTGCTCTTCGCTGCCCTGATCCTCGGCACGGCGTTCCGCAGCCACCCGGACCCGGCGATCGCCGCCTCGGAGGAACCGGCCCAGGTGGGGCCCTCCCCCGCCACCAAGGCGCTCTGGATTCTCCTGGCGGCGGTGCCTTCGGTGCTGCTCATGGCCGTCACCAGTCACCTCAGCACCAATGTGGCGCCCATTCCCTTCCTCTGGGTGCTGCCCCTGACCCTCTACCTGCTGACGTTCATCCTCTGCTTCGAGGCGGACCGCTGGTACCACCGGGGCGTCTTCCTGGGCCTGCTGCCCCTGGCCCTCGCGGCCATGACCTTCTTCCTGACCCCGGGCTACCGGCACCTAGCCGTGCAGCTCCAGATCCTGGTGTTCGCCGGTGGCCTCTTCATCGGCTGCATGGTGGCCCACGGGGAGCTGGCCCGCCTACGGCCCCACCCCCACTTCCTCACGGGGTTCTACCTCCGCCTTAGCCTGGGCGGAGCTCTGGGGGGGCTCTTCGTGGCCTGGGTGGCCCCGCGGATCTTCCGGAGCTACCTGGAGCTGCCCCTCGGCCTCGCGGCCTGCGCGGCCGCGGCCCTGCTGACCCTGAGTCGCGACCCGGGGCCGCTGAAGCAGCTCCGGCTCCGGGCCGTCCAGGCCCTGCTCCTGGTCCTGATCCTGGGCATCGGCGCCCACACCCTCTACCTGGAGTTCTCCCGGGACGGGATCGTGCTGGCCCAGGGCCGCAACTTCTACGGCACCCTCTCGGTCTTCGATGACGAGGAGCACCTCTGGCGCACCCTGGCCCACGGCACCATCACCCATGGCGGCCAGTTCCTGGACCCCGCGAAGGCCCGGAAGCCCGTGACCTACTACAGCCCGGACTCCGGCGTGGGGCTCGCCCTGGCGAGCCTGCCCCAAGGCCCCCGAAAGGTGGGCGTGGTGGGCCTCGGCACCGGAAGCCTGGCGGCCTATGGGCGTTTGGGGGACGTCATCCGCTACTACGACATCAACCCACTGGTGGAGGACTACGCCCGCCGCTACTTCAGCTTCCTGAAGGACTCCTCCGCGCAGGTCGAGGTGGTCATGGGGGACGCCCGCCTGAGCCTGGAGCGGGAAGCCCCGCAGGGCTACGACCTCCTGGCCATCGACGCCTTCTCCAGTGATGCCATCCCGGTGCACCTCCTGACCCGAGAGGCCTTCGCCGTCTATTTCCGCCACCTCCGGCCCGGCGGAATCCTCGCCGTGCACGTCTCCAACCGCTACCTCAACCTGCACCCCGTGGTGAAGGCGGCCGCGGACCACTTCCAGCGGACCGCCCGGGTGGTGGACACGGACTCGGACGAGGCCACTGGCGCCTACGGCTCCACCTGGCTCCTGCTCACGACGGATCGCCCCTTCTTCGACCAGCCCGCCTTCCAGAACAATTCGGACGTCAGCAAGCTCGAAGGGCCCGCCCTCGCCTGGACCGATGACTTCAGCAACCTCTTCCGGATTCTGAAGTAATCAGCCCTCAGGGCGCAGCCGCTTCGCCAGGAGCTGGGTCCGGATGAAGACGTCGAGGTCGCCGTCCAGCACCTTCTGGGTCTGGCTGGTCTCCGCGCCGGTGCGGTGGTCCTTCACCATCTGGTAGGGCTGGAGCACGTAGCTCCGGATCTGGCTGCCCCAGGCCACATCGGCCTTGTCGCCACTGGCCGCGGCGACCTTGTCCTGGAACTTCCGCAGCTCCACCTCGTAGAGGCGGCCCTTGAGCACCTTCAGGGCGGTCGCGCGGTTCTTGATCTGGCTGCGCTCGTTCTGGCAGCTCACCACGATGCCCGTGGGCAGGTGGGTGAAGCGCACGGCAGACTCGGTGCGGTTCACGTGCTGGCCGCCAGCGCCGCTGGCCCGGAAGACATCGATCTTCAGGTCCTTGTCGGGAATGTCGAGGTCGATGGTGTCATCCAGTTCGGGGCTCACGTAGACCGCCGCGAAGCTGGTGTGGCGCCGCTTGGCCGAGTCGAAGGGGCTGATGCGCACCAGCCGGTGAACCCCGGCCTCGGCCCGCAGGTAGCCGTAGGAGAAGGGTGCATCCACGATGAACGTGGCCCCCTTGATGCCCGCCTCCTCGCCGTCCTGGTAGTCGATCATCTCCGTGGCCCAGCCCTTGGCCTCGCAGAACCGGAGGTACATGCGCAGCAGCATAGCGGCCCAGTCCTGGCTCTCGGTGCCACCGGCCCCGGGGGCGATGGCCACGATGGCATGGCTGCCGTCGAGGTCCCCGCTGAGCATCATCCGCAGCTCCGCATCCTCCAGGGCCTTGCGCAGGTCCCCTTCGACGGTCTCCACCTCGGCCAGCATCTCCGCATCATCCCGGGCCAACTCGAGGCCGGTCTCGAGATCCTCGATGGCGCCGCTCAGGCGCTTGGCCAGGGCGATGTCGTTGCTGAGGGCGCCCCGCTTCTGCAGGAGAGGCTTGGCCGCCTCCGGGTCGTCCCAGAAGCCTGGGACCGTGGTGCGTTCCTCGATCTGTTCCAGTTCCAGGGTCTTGCGTTCGGGGTTGAGGTGGGCGACCAGCTGCTGGACCCGGGGTTCCAGCTCGTTCTTGGCCCTCACCAGGGTGTCGAAATCCATCGTCCGCCTCTCGAACCCCGGCGCCGGGGGACCGGCAGGGGGAACCTTTGAGTTTAAAGCAAACCGGGAGGCCCAGTCCCCACGCTATTCTGATGGGATGCCCGGATTCGTCCCAGTGATCCCTGCCGACCTGGAGCCCACCACCCGTGGGGTCCTGACCGGTCATGGGGGCCTTCCCCTCGCCTGGGCCCGCTGGGAACACCCCCAACCCAAGGGCCGGGTGGTCATCGCCCACGGCTATGGGGAGCACGGCGAGCGCTACCGCCACACCGCCCACTGGCTGAAGGGCCTCGGCTGGTCCGTATCCAGCCTGGACCACAGCGGGTTCGGCCGGTCCGGGGGCATTCGGGGCGACGCCTCGGGCATTCGTCCCTTCGTGGATGACCTAGCTCTCTTCCTGCGCCAGGAGCGCCGCTTTGACGCCGAGCGCGTGGGCGCTACCGCCCGCCTCGTGGACGGTGTCCCCATGCCACCCCTGCCGGTCTGCCCCCAGGTGGTGCTGGGCCACAGCTTCGGCGGACTGGTCGCCCTCCTGGCCCTGCTCTGGCATGCCGATACCCTCGACGGCCTGATCCTGTCGAGCCCCGCCGTGGCCCTGCATTCGAACTCCAAGGCCCTGGTGGTCACGGCCCGCCTCCTGAGCTGGTTCCTGCCCCACTGGCCCATTCACCTGCATGGCGACAAGAGCCGGGTCTGCTCGGATCCCGTCCTGGTCCAGCGCTACGAACGGGATCCCCTCTGCCACCGCCAGGCCACCGCCGCTTTCGGCGCGGCCCTGGACGAGGGGCGAGCCGAGCTCCTGCCTCTGGGGGAGGAACTGGACCGCCCCATCCTGCTGCTGGAGTCGGGGATGGACACCGTCGTGGACCCTGACGCCTCGGAACAGTTGTGGTCCGCCGTGCGTCCGGAGATCCTGGAACGCCACCGACTGCCCGAAGTCTTCCACGAGATCTTCCATGACCGGCACCGGGTCCAAGCCCAGGCCCTCGTCGAGCCCTGGCTCGAGAAGCTGGCCCGGTCCTGGAACCCTTCCCACCGTCCCGCCATGACTGAAGTGTTGTCTATGGAGTCTGCATGAAGCGCATCCTCACCGCCCTTACCTTGACTGCCGTCCTGGCGGGCCTTGGCCTCGGGTGCCGCAAACCCAAGGTTGTGGACAAGAGCATCTCGGCTGAAGAGCTGATGACCACCGCCGACAAGCAGATGAAGCAGGGCAACTTCACCGAGGCCCGCCTGACCCTGCGCCATCTGGAGCAGTACCTGCCGGGCTCCCCGGAGTTCCCCAAGGCCAAGCTCATGCTCGGTGACAGCTTCTTCTTCCAGCCGAGCCCGAGCTTCCCCGAGGCCGAGGTCGAATACGCCAGCTTCCTGAACTACTTTCCCCGCCACGAGCTGCGGGACTACGCCATCTACCACCGCTCCCTCTGCCACTTCTCCTCCATCGAGAGTGCCGAACGCGACCAGGCTGAGACCCGGAAGGCCCTGGAGGGCTTCCAGCAGCTGCTGACGGAATCTCCAGGCAGCCCCTACGCCCGCGAGACCCGGGCCAAGATCCTGCAGTGCTGGCGGCGCATCGCCGAGCACGAGCTGGTCGTGGCCGTCTTCTACGTGAACACTTACTACTACGTCGGCGCAGAGCGGCGGCTCAAGGGCCTGCTGGAGACCTATCCCGACTACCTGGATCGGGAGCGCGCCTATTTCTACCTGGGCGAGGCCATGCGCCTGCGCCTCCTGTCCGAGGAAGAGCTGACCCAGTATTCCAAGGACTATGCGGCCAAGCTCCAGAAGGAAGACCTGAAGACCCTCAGCAAGGAGGAGATCGCCCAGTACAGCAAGGACCTTGCCGCCTACGGTGTCGAACGGATCAAGGTCTACCGCAGCGAAGCCAAGAGCTACTTCCAGAAGCTGGTAGAGAGCTACCCCGGCTCCGAGTGGGCCCGCCGCGCCGCCGATCGCCTGGTCACCATGGGCACCAGCGGTGTGAAAGAAGAGCTGGACAGCTAGCCCCATGGAGCTCAGCAGCCTGGGTCTAGGCACCTATCTGGGCCCGACTTCCGACGGGGCCGACAGCGCTCTGCAGGAGGCCGCAGAGACCTTCCTCGCCGCCGGAGGAACCGTCTTCGACACTGCCGCCAACTACCGCGGCGGCCGCTCGGAGCGGGCCCTGGGCCAGGTCTTCCGCAAGCAGCCCCGGGAGGCCTTCTTCATCTCCACCAAGGCGGGCTACATCCCCATGCCCGAGCCAGACCCTGACGAGAACCCCCGCGCCTGGTTCGACCGGGTGCTGGAGAGGCCCGGCATCCTCGCGGTGGAGGACCTGGTGGATGGCTGCCACGCCATGACGCCGAAGTACCTGGCCCACCAGCTCGAGGTGAGCCTCGAGGCGCTGGGGGTCGAGACCCTGGACCTGTTCCACCTGCACAACCCGGAGCACCAGCTTGTCCACCTGGGCGTTGAAGCCTTCTACGAAGCCATGGGCCGCGCCTTCGAGGCCTGCGAGGGCTTCGCCGCCGCCGGGAAGATCCGCAGCTACGGCCTAGCCACCTGGAACGGTTTCCGGGTGACCCCGGACCAGTCCGACCACCTGAGCCTCGAGCGCCTGCTGGCCCTGGCCGAAGCCGCCGGTGGGAAGGACCACCACTTCCGCTGGCTCCAGCTGCCCTTGAACCTGGCCTTGCCCGAGGCCTTCCTATTGCGGACGCAGCCCTTCAAGGGCGAGCGCCTCACGGCCCTCCAGGCGGCCCAGGCGGCAGGCCTGTCGGTGCAGACCTCCGCCTCCCTCATGCAGGGCCGCATCCTGGGCCAGCTGCCCGATGGCCTGGCCGAGGCCCTCGGCGGCGCCACCCCGGCCCAGGGCGCGCTGCAGTTCGTCCGCTCCTGTCCCGGCGTCACCGTGGCCCTCTGCGGCATGGGCCAGCGGGCCCACGTCCTGGAGAACGCCGCCGTGCTGAGCCTGCCGAAGGTGGATCCCGTGGCCCTGGCGAGCCTATTCGGATGATCCTCCTGGCCATCACTCCGGGGGCCGGCTTCGACCCCGGCCGCTGGAAGTCCGTCCTGCGCTCGGGGGTGGACGCCTTCCTCATCCGCGAGAAGGAGCTGCCTCCACGGCAGCTGCTGGAGGCCGCCCGCTGGTGCCAGGACACGGCGCCCGAGGTGGCGCTCTGGGTGGCGGGCCGGCTGGACGTGGCCTGCGCTGCAGGCTGCGGATTGCACGCACCCGAGGCTTACCCGGAGCTGACGCCCGGGCAGGTGCCGCTCTCCCGGCCCCTCCATGCGGAAAGCCAGTGGCCCGGCCGCAGCGCCACGGAGCAGCTGCTGGTATCCCCGGTGTTCAGCAGCCCCGGCAAGGGTGCCCCCTGGGGCCCGGAGAGGCTGTGGCGGTTCCTGGACAGCCTGCCGTCCGGAGGTCCCCGGCTGCTCGCCCTGGGCGGCGTGGAACCGGCCAACGCGGCTTCTCTCAGCCACCCCCGCCTCGCCGGGTTTGCCGCCATCCGGCCCTTCTGGGGGGGCGACCCCGAGCGGGCAGTCTCGGATTTCCGCAGGGCTTGAGCGTATCCTTCCCCTATGTTCCGGGACCTGAGAGAGAAGGTGAGCACGCCGCGGCGGGTGGTGGCCTGGGTGGCCCTGGGTCTGCTCCTGGCGGCCACGGCCTTCCTGCTGCCCCGCCTGTCGCCCCACCCCATGCTCCGGCTCACCCGGGACGCGCTTCTCTGGTCCCTCCTCTGCTACGGCGCCATTCGGCTGATCGCCTTCCTGCTGCTGGATCCGCTGCTGAGCCAGCGCAAGACCGCCACGCCAGGCTTCGCGCGGGACCTCCTGATGGTGGCCCTCTACCTCCTGGCCGCCGGCGGCATTCTCCGCGAGGTGCTGCAGGTTGGCCTGGGCCAGCTGCTGGGCACCGGCGCCATCGCCGCCGCGGTCGTCGGCCTGAGCCTCCAGGAAGTGCTGGGCAACCTGTTCGCGGGCATCTCCCTCCATCTGGACCCGGCCTTCCAGGAGGGTGACTGGGTGGAGATCACGGGCACCCTGCGCGGCGGCCCGGGCCGGGAGACCCTCATCGGTCAGGTGGAGGCGATGACCTGGCGGACCGTCCAGCTGCGCACCGAGAATGGCGACATGGACATTCTGCCGAACCGGCTCATCGCGCAGGCCGTGGTGACCAACCTCTACGTGCCCTCCGGCCTCCACCGCCGCACGACCAAGGTTGTGGTGGAGCCCCGCCCCGACCTGCACCGCGGGCTGGAGAAGCTCAGCCTGGCCCTGGCGGGCCTGCCCCACCTGCCCCAGCACCCCCCCGAGGTGGTGGTCCACAGCACGGATCTCGGCGGCGCGGTCCTCGAGCTCCGCTTCTGGGCCCTGGGCTTCCGACACGGCCGCCAGGGGGTCTTCCAGGCCACGCGGCTGGCCGCCACCGTGCTGCCCCGGGAGGGCTTCCGACTCATGGGGCCCCACGGTCCGAGCCCCCTGGTCGGCACCCTGGAGGCCACCCCCAGCACCTCGCTCATGGAGGAGCTGGTCCGCCAGTTCGGCCTGCCGGAGCACTGGGCCGGGGAGCTGCGCAGCCACCTTCGGCGGCGGACCCTGGCTCCGGGCGAGGGCGTCATCCGGGAAGGGGATCCGGGGGACTCCCTGTTCGCCGTGCACCGCGGCACCCTGCAGGTGGTGCGGGCCGAGGAGCGCCTGGAGCCCTACACCGGGCTGTTCTGGAAGCCCCTGGCGGAGCTTGGCCCCGGGCAGTGGTTTGGCGAGGCGAGCCTGCTCACGGGCGCGCCGCGCAGTGCTACCGTGGTGGCCCTCACGGAAGCCGAGGTGCTTGAGTTGCCCAAGGCGGCCTTCGAAGACGCTCTGCGGCGGGAGCCCCAGTGGCTGGAGCGGCTGGTGGACCTCATGGAGCAGCGCGGCCACGAGGTGCCCGAGGCCGCCGCCCCGAGGGAGAGCCGCCGGGCCCACTGGACCCGCCAGGTCCGGACCTGGTTTGGGCTTGCCGGAGCCAACTGAGCCCGCTGGTATCATGGGGGCGCGGAGGCATCATGGACTTGCCAGAGCACTTGCACAACCTGGTGAGCGAGCTGGGGGATTCCCTTGTGAAGGCTCTGTCCGAGGACGACCACTGCCGCGATCTCGCCTTCCAGATCCAGGCCAAGGGCTACGCGCTGATGCTGATCCTCGAGGCAGCGCCCCACAGCGCCGGATCCCAGGAAACCTCCGAGCATGAGGACGCCGAGTCAGCCGCCCCCTTCTCCGAGGACGACCTGCGCCTGATGAAGTCCTTCAAGATCCGGGTGGACTGACCTTGTCCCCACGGTGGGATGCGCCGGCTCCCGAAGCCGGTCCCGCGTCGCGACCCAATGCGGCGGGCCTGACCCGGGCGGCCCTGGGCGACCTGGTGGCGAGCCTCGGGGAACCAGCCTGGCGCGGCAAGCAGCTCTTCACGGGACTACTGCGCCAGCGCTGGACCCGGTGGGAGGCCTTCTCGAACCTGTCCAAGCCCCTGCGGGCGCGTATGAAGGCCGAGGTGGATCTGCTGTGGCCGACCATCGTCCAGAGCCAGACCTCAGCGGACGGCTCTACCAAGCATCTCTTTGAGCTCGGAGATGGCCGCCAGGTCGAGGGCGTCCACATGCCGTACGAAGACCGCGTCACGCTCTGCCTGTCGAGCCAGGTGGGCTGCGCGATGGGGTGCACCTTCTGCGCCACGGGCCAGATGGGCATCCTCCGCAACCTCAGCGCCGCCGAGATCGTGGGCCAAGTGGTGGCCATGCTGAACCACCACGGGCACCCGGCCGAGCACCCCATCAACCTGGTGTTCATGGGCATGGGCGAGCCCCTGCACAACCTCGACCACCTCATGACCGCCTTCGAGGTCCTGACCGATCCCGAGGGCCTGGCCATCCCACCCCGGCGCATCACGGTGTCCACCTCCGGCCTGGTGAGCGGCATCGACCGCCTAGCCAGCTACCCCCGGCGACCCCGGCTGGCCCTCAGCCTGAACGCCACCACCGACGAGCACCGCTCGCGGATCATGCCCGTTAATAGGGTCTGGAACCTGGAGGCCCTGGCCGAAGCCCTGGGCCGTTTCCCCCTGCAGTCCGGGGAGCGCATCACCCTGGAATACGTGCTGCTGAAGGGCGTCACCGACAGCCTGGAGGATGGCCGGCGCCTCGCGGCCTACGCCCGCCGCTTCCCCTCCAAGGTGAACCTCATCCCCTTCAATACTCATGAAGGCTCGGGCTTCCTGGCGCCCGACGAAGCCCGCATCCGGGCCCTCTGCGGCCTGCTCGCCGAGGCGGGGATCACGGTGAGTGTTCGCCGCAGCCGGGGCCAGGATGTGGCTGGGGCCTGCGGCCAGCTGGTCCGCCAAAAATCCCCGCGAAGTGCCCCTTCCGGGGACGAAGACTGAAGCTCGCGGCCTGGTTTCAGTCATGCTTGGAGGGTGCAACCCGCCCCGAAGCCCTTTTTCGAAACCCTCCACGCCCTCCTGGACGCGGAAGGGGAGATCACCCTCGGCGAGCTGCTGGACGCCGCCGGCGAGCAGACCTACGGACTGTTGGTGCTGCTGCTGTCCCTGCCGAACCTCATCCCGGGCCTGAATGTGGGCCTGGCCCCGATCGGTGGCATCGGGCTCATCGGCCTCGGAGCCCAGCTGGCATGGGGCACGCCGCATCCCTGGATTCCCCGCAAGGTCCAGGCGCAGCCCATCCACAAGGGCCGGATTAAGGAGGCCCTGGCCAAGCTGGAGGCCCAGCTCGACCGCTTCCGCTGGAGCGGGGCCGAGCGGCGCCCCCTCAACCCCCGCTGGATCGGCGCCTGCATCTCCTGGACCGGCTTCCTGCTCGCCATTCCGGTGCCGCTACCCTTCGGCAACCAGCTGCCCGCCGCCATCCTCTGCCTAGTGGGCGCGGCCCTGCTGGAGGAACGACCCACCTGGGCCTGGATCGGCGCGGCCGGCGCCCTGGCCAACACCATCTATTTCGCCTCCTCCTTTGGGTTCATCGCCAGGACCTCGGTGAAAGCCTTCCACGCCCTGGTGCGATGATGCGCTTCGACGCCCTGACCCTCTTCCCGGAGTTCTTCGAGACCGCACGGCTGGGCGTCACAGGCCGGGCCTTCCGGGAGCTGGGCCACGGCCTGCACACCCACAGCTACCGGGCCTTCGCGGACAACACCTTCGGCCACGTGGACGACAGTCCCTTCGGCGGCGGGCCCGGCATGGTGCTGCGACCCGAAGTCCTGCGGGACACCCTGGCTTCAGTGCCGCGTACCGGCGCCGCCCGCATCATTCACTTCAGCCCGGCCGCGCCGCCCATCACCCATGCGAAGGTCCTGGAGATGGCCCGGCTGGATCAGCTGATCCTAGTCTGCACGCGCTATGAGGGCCTGGACCAGCGGGCCGTGGACCAGTGCATCGACGAGGAGCTCAGCGTGGGGGAGGCCGTCCTCAGCGGCGGGGAGCTGCCCGCCCTCTTCCTCATCGACGCGATCTGCCGTTGGCTGCCCGGGGTGCTGGGCAACGAAGCCTCCGCCGACCAGGACAGCTTCGCCACGGGCCTGCTGGATCACCCGCACTACACCCGGCCCGCAGTCTTCGAGGGACTGGAAGTGCCCGCCGTGCTCCAGGGCGGCAACCACGGGGCCATCCGCCTCTGGCGCTTGCGGGAGGCCATGACCCGCACGAAGCGCCTCCGCCCCGACCTCTGGGCAGCCTTCCTGCGGGACCGGCTGCCGGAGCTGGACCGCCCCGCCCAGTGGTGCGCCTGGCAGGTGGAGCACCCCCAGGACCGGGAGCGGCCTAAGCCCAAGGGCTGGCGATGGGTCCCGTCTCCTTAGGAGCTGGAGGCCCGCTCAGGACTTTGGCCTTCCCTTTCCAGGCCTTTCCGCTAGACTGGTGGACTCCCCGTCTGGGGACCATCGTGCCATGTCCGCGGCTTCGGCCCGGGACCGCTGGCCCAGGAGCCCACCATGACCAGCATTATCGATCGCCTCGAAGCCACCCTGCTTCGCTCTGACCTCCCGCGCATCCAGCCCGGCGACACCGTCAAGGTGCACGTCAAGGTGAAGGAAGGCGAGAAGGAGCGCATCCAGCTCTTCCAGGGCATCGTCATCGGCATCAAGGGCGGCGGCATGCGTACCTCCTTCACCGTCCGCAAGGTCGCGAGCGGCATCGGCGTGGAGCGCATCTTCCCCCTCAACAGCCCCACCATCGACAAGCTGGAAGTGATCAGGCACGGCAAGGTCCGCCGCGCCAAGCTCTACTTCCTCCGCGACAAGCTCGGCAAGGCCGGTCGCCTCAAAGAGCGTCGCGTCGTCGAGTAGGCGCCGACTCCAGGTCTTGAAAGCGCCCGCGAGGGCGCTTTCTCATGTCCGGCCGAAGGTCCCGTCTGTGTGAAAATCAGGTTGGGCCTGCCACCAACCTTCCGAATCGGCAGCGCCCGGGAGGCGCCATGAAGACCCCAGTCCTCACGACCCTGACCATCCTGGCTGCGGCCCTGTCCGTGCAGGCGCAGTCCTGGCACTACGGGTTGCAGGGGTCTGTGAATCTCCCCCTCACGACCCTCAAGGACTACGTGGACAGCAAGCCCGGCCCGGGCCTCGGCGTCCACGGGACCTACGACCTGGGGGACGGGCACATGCTGCGCCCCCGGCTGGACTTCATGGCCTACCCCGAAGCCGCCTTCGGCAGCATCAAGCGCAAGGCCTCCAGCCTCAGCGTGGGCGGGGACTACCTCTTCTTCATCGCCGGGAAGCCCGAGGGCCTCTACTTCACCCTTGGCGCGGCGGGCTCGCGCTGGTCCTTCGGCAACACCGGCGGCCCCGCCACCGTGACAAGCGGCACCACGAAGATCGGCCTGACGGGCGGCGTCGGCTACCAGTGGAGCGCCACCCTGGGCACCGAGCTGCGCTACGTCCACACCCGCATCCAGAGCGACTTCAAGGGCGATGCCCTGCAGCTGGGCGTCACCGTCCGGTTCTGATGAACCTGCCCTGAAAGCCTAGAGTCCGTAGTCCTGCCAGCGCTTCCCGATGCGCGCCAGGATCTCCTCGGGGAAGGCCAGATCCCGCGGCCACTCGCGCGGGTAGCCGTCCCAGGGCTTGTTCTTGCGGGTGGCGTCCACGCCCACCTTGCTGCCGTAGGCGAAGCGGTCGGCGGCGTGGTCCAGCACGTCCAGAGGCCCTTCCGTGAAGAGCAAGTCCCGCTTGGGATCCACGTTGCTGGTGAGCCGGAAGAGCACCTCGGTCAGATCATGGGGATCGATGTCCTCATCCACGATGACGATGCCCTTGGTGAACATGATCTGACCCGTGCCCCAGATGGCGCTCATGACCTTCTGCGGGTGGCCGGGGTACTCCTTCTTCATGCTCAGGATGACCAGGTTGTGGAAGGCTCCGGCGGCGGGCAGGTGCATGTCGCGGATCTCAGGCAGCACCATGCGCAGCAGCGGCAGGAAGACGCGCTCCGTGGCCAAGCCCAGATAGGTATCCTCCTGGGGCGGGCGGCCCACGATGGTGGCGGGAAACACCGGATGCTTCCTCATGGTGATAGCTTCCACGTGCAGCACCGGGTAGTCGTCTGCCAGGGAGTAGTAGCCCGTGTGGTCGCCGAAGGGACCCTCTCGGCGCAGCTCACCGGGGAGCACGTAGCCCTCGATAACGAGCTCCGAGTCCGCCGGCACCTCCAGGTCGTTCGTGATGCAGCGGACGGTCTCGATGCCCTCGCCCCGGAGGAAGCCCGCAAACATGACCTCACTAATGAAGGGTGGCAGGGGGGCCGTGGCCGCATAGGTGAGGGCCGGGTCGCCGCCGAAGGTCACGGCCACGGGCATGCGCTCGTCGGCGTCGTAGCCGTGGCGGTTGCGGGCACCATCGTGGTGGAGCTGGGTGTGGAAGCCCAGGGTGCGGTCGTCGAAGACCTGGAGCCGGTAGAGCCCCATGTTGCGGTGGCCCGTCTCCTTGTTGCGAGTGTGGCTCATGCCCAGGGTGATGAAGGGGCCCCCGTCCTCAGGCCAGGTGGTGAGCACCGGCAGGTCCGTGAGGCGGATCTGGTCGCCCGTCAGGACGACCTCCTGGCAGAGCCCCTTGCGCACGGTCTTGGGGAGCCAGGAGCCCACCTCCACCAGGGACATGAGCTTCCCCAGCTTCTCGAAGAGGGTGGCGCCGGGCTTGGGCATGGCCTTCTGCACCAGGGCCTCGATGCGGTCGGCCAGGGCATCCAGGCCCCGGGGCTCCTGGTCCACGCCCAGGGCCAGCTCCATGCGCTTCAGGCTGCCGAAGACGTTCATGGCCACGGGGATGGTCTTGCCTGTGGGGCGCTCGAACAGCAGGGCCTTCCCGCCCCCCGCCTGCTTGGAGACCCGGTCGGCAATGGCTCCCATCTCCAGGACTGGATCGACTTCAGTGGCCACCCGGTGGAGCTCGCCCAGGGACTCGAGCTGTTTCAGGAAGGTCTGGAAGTCACGGCCCATGGGATTCTCCGAATCTCGATCATCCCATCCCGGGCCTCCGCAGGGGAATGAATACCCCCCACTTAAGGAGCTGAAGCGGATTAACAACGGCGCGGGAATTCCCATCTCCCTTTCGGGGATCGGGATGAAAGCGTGCTTTTGCCTTTGTCGTGTTTCGTTTTTTTTGCGCTACAATAAGGACGCGATGATCGTCTCCCGC
>CAIMQW010000336.1 GCA_903843705.1 uncultured Holophagaceae bacterium
CCGCCTCCTCTTCTAGCGTAGCCCGAATCCGGACGCAGCCTGCTTGTCCGCGCTATACTTTCGACAGGAGCCTTGAGCGTGCACGGAGTCGATATGTCGAAGGGCATCCTGGAGTCCATGCTGAGCGGCGAAGGTGCCATCGCCTCGCACGTGCAGCCCGTCTACCGGCTCCTCGACAACCGGCTGGTGGCGCGGGAGTACCTGGCCCGGCACGTCGATGCGGCGGGCGTCGCCCACCCCGTGGGACCTCTTCTGCAGGACCCCCGCCTCTCGCCCCAAGACCGGCTGGCCCTGGATCTCCTGTTCCTGGATTCCACGTTCCAGACTCTGGCCCAGGCTGGCGACGACACCTACCTCCACTTCGTGAACCTGGAGCCGGTCAGCCTGGAGGCCCCGGGCTTCTGGAAGAGCCTCCCCGCCTGGCTGGAGGCCCTGCCCTTCAGCCCCGAACTGGTGGTCATGGAGTTCACGGAATCTCAGGGCGTACACGATCTGGAGGCGCTCCAGGGCTACGCGGAGCGACTGCGAAACCTGGGCCTCCGAGTGGCCGTGGATGACTTGGGCGCGGGCGTGGCCAGCCTCAGCCACATGGCCCAGCTAGCGCCGGACTTCATCAAGGCTGACCGCAGCCTCGTCCACCAAGTGCACCGCCGCCCCTACCAGGCGGCCCTGCTCAACGCCCTGGCGCACTTCGCCACGGCCATGCGCATCGGCTTCATCGCCGAGGGCATCGAGAACCTGGAAGAGCTGGAGGCCGTCATGGACGCAGGCGTGCCCTGGGGCCAGGGTTATATCCTGGGCCAGCCCTGGCCCAGCCGGCCCCGCCCTATCGCAGCTTCAGGGAGCTGAGGGCCAGGATCGAGCAGACGATGGCGGTGATCCACATGCGGATGACCACCTTGGTCTCCTGCAGACCGCCCAGCTCCAGGTGGTGGTGGAAGGGCGCCATGCGGAAGATGCGCTTCCCGCCGCGCAGCTTGAAGCTGCCCACCTGCAGGATGACGCTCACGGCCTCGAACACGAAGAGGCCGCCGGCGATGACCAGGAGCAGCTCCTGCTTGATGATCACGGCCACGGTGCCCAGCGCGCCGCCCAGGGCCAGGGAGCCGGTGTCGCCCATGAAGACTTCGGCGGGATGCGCGTTGTACCAGAGAAAGCCCAGGCAGGCGCCTGCCATGGCGCCCATAAACACCGACAGCTCGGCGCCGCCGGAGACGAAGGGCACGGCTAGGTAGGCCGCGATCTTCGCGTGGCCCACGACGTAGGCCAGGATCGCGTAGGTGATGGAGACAATCAGCGTCCCGCCGATGGCCAAGCCATCCAGGCCGTCCGTGAGGTTCACGGCGTTGCTGGTGCCCACCATCACCAGCCAGATCCAGGGGATGAGGAAGATGCCCACGTTGGGCCGGAAGTTCTTGAAGAAGGGCACAGACAGGTGGCTGGTGGCGGTTCCGCGCAGGCCGAAGTGCAGGATGAGCCATGCCACCAGCAGCGAGATGCCCGTGAGCAGGGCCATCTTCTGCCAACTGGTGAGCCCCAGGTTCTGCTGCTTGAGCAGCTTCTGCGCGTCGTCGAAGGCACCGACGGTACCGAAGCCCAGGAGCGCCAGCAGCACCACCCAGATGGGGCCGCTCTTCAGGTCGCACCAAAGCACCGTGGACACGGTGATCACCAGCAGGATCAGGATGCCGCCCATGGTGGGCGTGCCAGCCTTCTTCTGGTGGTTCTCGGGACCGACGTCGCGGATGTGCTGGCCCATCTTCAGCGCGGTCAGGGTGCGGATCACCCAGGGCCCGAGCAGCAGGCTCAGCACCATGGCCGTGGCGGCGGCCATGGCCGTGCGGAACGTCACGTAGCGGAAGACCGAGAAGCCCGGAATCAGTTCGCGGAAAGGATGGAGAAGCCAGGGCAGCATGGGAATCCGGAAGACAGGGGCTGGAAACGCGCGGGGGAAGACTCAGGACCGGTGGGCGAGCAGCCACTCGGCGGCGCGTTCCGCGCGCCAGTACCGGCTGCCCTTCACC
>CAIMQW010000337.1 GCA_903843705.1 uncultured Holophagaceae bacterium
GACTACCTCAAGAAGAAGAGCAAGGAGCGCTACGCCACCCTCATCGAGCGCCTCGGCCTCCGCCGCTAGGCTCCCTTTTCAGGTCATCAAAACGCCCGCAACCGCGGGCGTTTTTTCGTTATGTTCAAAGGATGGACCTGAAGCCCCTGCCCTGTCCCGAGCACCCAAATCCCTACACCGTTCTCGACCGGCGGTTTCTCTACGACTCGCCCTGGATCCGCGTCCGCGAGGACCGGTTCCAGCATCGCCGTGGCGCCGCCGGCCGATACGCCATCTGTGGCTTCGTGCGCACGGCCTGTGGTGTGCTGGCCCTGGACGATCAGGATCGCGTGGTGCTGGTGGGCCAGTGGCGCTACCCGCTGGAGGCCTATTCCTGGGAGCTCCCCGAGGGTGGCGGCGATTCGTCCGAGAGCCCCTTCGAGGCCATCACCCGGGAACTGGCCGAGGAGGCGGGCCTCAGCGCCCAGGTCTGGGAACCCCTGGCCTTTTTCCACCCCAGCAATTCCTCCACCGAGGAGGAGGCGTTTCTGTTCCTCGCCACGGGGCTCAGCCCCACCGAGGGGCACCATGCCGAGGACGATGAAGAGCTGCTGCTGCACCGGGAGCCCTTCCGGGACTGCCTGCGCCGGGTGCTGAGCGGCGAGCTCACGGACAGCCTCACGGTCATGGCGCTGCTGACCCTCCAGGCCCGGCGGAGCGGTGTAGAGGCTCCGCTGGACCCGGCCCTCGCGCAGCGCTTCTTCCAGCGCACCGGAGAGCAGCCCTCTCGCGGCCGGGCCCGCTGGGCCGCCCTGGACGTGCCATGATCCTGAGCCTGCATCCGGACACCCCGCAGCCGCGCCATCTCGAGCGCATCGCCGAGCTGCTGCGGCGGGACGGGGTCATCGCCTACCCCACGGACACCCTCTTCGGCCTGGGCTGCTTGGCCTCGCGCAAGAAGGCCGTGGACCGGGTCCACCAGCTGAAGGTCCGCGACCCGAAGAAGCCCATGTCGATGCTCTGCGCCGACATGGAGATGCTCTCCCGCTACACACGCCATCTGGACACACCCACCTTCCGCATTCTGAAGCAACTGCTGCCAGGGCCCTACACGGTGCTGCTGCCCGCCAGCCGCGAGGTGCCGCGCTACCTCCAGAACAAGCAGGTGGTGGGACTGCGCATTCCGGACAGCACCTTCTGCCGGGCGCTGCTCACGCTGCTGGGAGAACCCATCATCACCACCAGCGTGGTGCTGCCGGGCCAGACCATGCTCAACACGGCCTGGGAGCTCGAAGAGGAGCTGGGCCACGCCCTGGATCTGATCGTGGACTGCGGCCAGCCTGAGGGCGTCCCGAGTACCATCCTGGACCTCAGTGCCGAGGAGCCGGTGCTGGTGCGGCAGGGTGCAGGGCCCTGGCCTGTCTGATCACATGGTTTGGTTAGGCCCCCTTCGCCCGCTCGGAGGCCTTCAGGCGCAGCACCTGGCATTCCGCTTCGGTGAGCAGGCCATCGCGCTTGAGGCCTTCGATGCGGCGCAGCGCACCCTCCAGATCGAAGGCCGGTGCAGCAGCCGGAGGCGCCGACTTCGCCGGGCTGGGAGGGACCGCCGCCGCCACGGGCAGGGGCTTGGCCAGGGGCGCCAGGAGCCGGCCCAGGTTCTCGCACCACTGGGAATACTGAATGGCGAGCATGTCGGCGCCCGGCCCCCGGAGCGTGGTGTGGAAGGCACCCAGCAGCTCTCCGGAATCACCGTCCACCAGCTTCAGGTCCAGGGACAGGAACGACGGGCCCGAGGACATGAAGTCGCTCTCCTCCCCCACGGCGTCCACGACCCGGCCCACCAGGACGAGATCCCCCTCGGTGCGGGAAACAGGAAGGGCGCCCTTGAGCCCTCTCTGCAGGCCCCGGGTCAGCTCTGGCAGCAGGGAGCCCTCAAGCCGCTCCAGCAGCAACTGGTCCTTGGTGGACCGCTTGCCCAGCAGCCAGGCCGCGGGTTCCCAAGCCTTGAGGCGGAGGGAGCGGTGGCGGAGATCCAGCCCTGTCTTGAGCCACTGGAAGCCCAGGGTCTTCGAGGCCTGGAGCTGCGCCGCGGGGCCGAACCAGGCGGCGTCGAGCCGACCGTCGTCCGGCAGGGGCGCCTGCGCGGAAAGAAAAGCTGGAACAGCCAGCAGGAGCGCAGCGGTGCGTTGCATAGGGTCTCCGGAGGGTGGTGATCCTTTTTCTTTGGATGAAAATCACCCTCAATCCACCCGGTAGTGGCAGCCCCGGCTCTCGGGGTTCTGCAGGGCGGCTTTCAGGATGAGCTGGGCGCAGAGGATGCCGCTGCGCAGTTCCAGGAGCCCTCGGCTGAGTGGGGCCTCGTGGTAGAAGCGGTCGATGCGGTGGGCCAGGTACTGGATGTCGGCCTTGGCGCGGTGCAGGCGGTCCCCGGTGCGGATGATGCCGGCATAGTTCCAGAGCGTGCTGCGGATGAGGCCCCAGTCCTGATCGATCAGCAGCGGGTCGGTCTCTTCCGCGGCCTCCGGCATCTGCCACTGGGCCATATCGCGGGCCTCGGGCAGGCTGGCCCCGGGCAGTTCGGCCACCGCCGCCTCGGCCCCCCGCAGGCCCCAGACCAGGCCTTCCAGCAGGCTGGTGGACGCCAGCCGGTTCGCCCCGTGCAGGCCCGTGCAGGCCACTTCCCCCGCCGCGAAGAGTCCCGGCAGGCTGGTGCGGCCGTCCAAATCCACCAACACGCCCCCGCAGAAGTAGTGGGCTGCGGGCACCACCGGGATCGGCTGGCGGAGCGGGTCCAGGCCCTCGGCCCGACAGGCCGCCACCACCGTCGGGAAGTGGGACTCCAGGTCCAGCTTCGCCGCGACGGGCGCCAGATCCAGGTAGACGCTGGCGTCGCCGCTGGCCGCCATCTCCTGGAAGATGGCCCGGCTGACCACATCCCGAGGCGCCAGTTCCAGGTGCTCGGGCGCGTACTTGGCCATGAAGCGCTCGCCCTTCCGGTTCACCAGCCAGGCCCCTTCGCCGCGGAGGGCCTCGGTAAGCAGGGTCCGGGGCTTGCCCGGCGCGTAGAGGGCCGTGGGGTGGAACTGGAGGTACTCGCAGTTCACGATGCGGGCGCTGGCCCGGTAGGCGGCTGCCAGGCCATCCCCGGTGGCACTGGGCGGGTTGGTGGTGTGCAGGTAGAGGTAGCCGAGCCCACCCGTGGCCAGCAGCGTCCGGCGGGCCAGGGCACCTTCGACCTGTCCCGTGGCAGGGTCGTAGAGGAAGGCCCCGTGCACCCGGATGGGATCGTAGACCCGCACCGGACTGAGGCAGTGGTGGGGACTCGTGATGAGGTCCACGAGACAGAGGCGTTCCCGCACCCGGATGTTCGGGTGGCTGCGCACCGCCTGGCTCAGAGCCGTCTGGATCGCCAGCCCCGTAGCGTCCTTGGCGTGATAGATGCGTTTGGCGCTGTGGGCAGCCTCGGCGATGGCGTCCGGAGTGTCGTTCCGCCCCAGGTCGAAGGGCACGCCCAGCCGCTCCCAAAGGAAGCTCCGGCAGAGCCGGGGACCCTCTTCCGCCAGCAGCCGCACCGCCTCCTGCCGGCAGAGCCCCGCGCCCGCCGCCTCGATGTCCGCCGCCAGCAGGTCCGGTGAATCCCCCTCTTCCGGCGGTGCGAGGCCAATGATCCCGCCCTGAGCCCAGGAGGTGTTGCTGCCGCCCAGCTCGTCCTTGGCCACCAGCACCACGGAGGCGCCCAGGTCCGCAGCGTGGAGGGCGGCCGAGCAGCCGGCGATGCCCGCGCCCAGCACCAGCAGGTCTGCCGTCATCGTCATGCCAACTCCCAGGTGGGACGGTCCAGGGCCCAGAGGGGCGCGAGGTCCGTATCATCGTCCATCCGTCGGCCCTGGTCCAGTCGCTGGGCCGTGAGTTCCAGGGCCACTTCGGCCCGGACCTCACCCCAGGGCGTGACAAAGGCGCCCCCGCAGACTCGCAGCCGCTCCAGCGATTCCTGCCAAAGCGCCAGGGCCCCCGACCGGTTGTGCTGCTGCAGGTGGTGGTAGCCCCCGGCCATCAGGATGAGTCCCTGCAGCTGGCCCTGGAGGTCGCCGGTGGCCTGGCCCCAGAGGGGCTCCAGGGCATCGTGGCACTCATGGAAGAGACCATGGTTGAAGAGAGAAACGCCGCAGGCCAGGGGGTACTGGTCGCCCAGGGGCAGCGGTGTGAGTGCGGCCAACTGCCAGCCGCAGCGCAGGCTCACCAGGGGCCCCCAGGCGCCCCAGGAGGCCCCGGGCAGCCAGCCCTCGGGCCCGGCGTCCGCGGAGTCTGGCCAGGCGTCCCGGTGGCGCTGCCAGGCCCCAACAGGATCGTGCTGGCCCAGGGCCCCCAGCATCCGGGCGCTGAGGTTCATCAGCAGGGGCTCCGGCAGGCCGCCCGGATGTTCGGCGCGGAGCCGCGGGGCGCCCAGGACCGTGGGCCAGACCAAGTGCTCGCGGGCCACGGGATCCGCCAGGGCCGCCTCGAGCCAGCTCCGGAGCACATCCTGGACGGCCCGGGGCAGCAGCGGCTGGCGCTGCCAGAAAGGGGTGCGGTTGCAGGCGTCGCTCATGGTTCCACCAGCAGGCGCAGGGCGAGGCCACCCCGGTCATTCTCGGCCACCCCGGCCCACTGGCAGCCGGGGAGCCGGCCCTTCAGCACCTTGCGGGGATCGCCCTCCTGGTGCGTCAGCAGCCAGCGGGCCACCAGGCCCCGGTATTTCTTGGAGAAGTGGCTCACGGCGCGGCCACTGGCGTCGAAGATTTCGACGGTGTGGCGGGGCCGGGTCCACCCCTTGAGCAAGTCCGCGGAATCGCCCGGCAGCAGCTCCCAGAGGGGACCGGCGGGCAGCACCTCCAGCCGCGCCGGCAGCGCCTGCCGCCAGTGGGTCTTGAGGCCGGGGATGGCCGCGAGCTTCAGCTTGTAGGGCGGCACCAGATCATCGCCGCGCACGAGCCCTCGGAGCAGGGATAGGATGTGCACCTGGGACCAGGTCGCCGGGGGCAGCGTGGCGGCGTCCAGGGCCTGGAAGGCCACGCCAGTGTAGCGGGCCAGGGCCGGCAGGAGGGGCACCGACCTCGCCAGGGCCAGGGCCTCGCTCCGCGCCTTGGCCAGGGCCAGATCCTTTACCTCGAAGGCCTTCTTGAGGGCTTCGGGGGAACCGGTCCGCGCCAGGGCCGCCAGCCGCTCCCGAACCCAGCGCTGGTCGGGGGTCTCCGGGAGCCGCCCCACCACGCCCCCGGCGGCCTTGTCCTCGGAGGGGGCGAGCAGGATGAGCGGCAGGCCCTTCATCGGGAGGCCACCCAGGCCTCGATGCTCACCAACTGGAAGCCCGCAAAGAGGTCCCGCAGGAGGTCGCCATGGCCGCGCAGGCCCGCGCTGTGGGCGAAGCGGTGGCCGAAGCTGGTGCCGGGCAGGTCCGGCTGGCCCTCATCCAGCTCCCAGGGGTGCAGCACCAGGGGGGTTCCCGCATCCTCCAGGGCCAGAGTCTCCAGGGCCCGCCGCACCAGGCTGAAGGGCAGCACCCGCAGGCCCCAGCCCCAGAGCGGTGAGCGCGGTGGGCCGGACCAGAGCACCGGGGGTGGCAGCTCCCAGAGGTCCTCAGCCAGCCGATGGGGGCGCCGGGGCCAAGCGGGATTCCCGATGACGGCCAGGGGAACCCGGCTGGAGTCGTAACTGAAGCCGAGGCCCGGCAGGTCCCGCCACCAGTCCGCCGCGGCGCCTCGGAGGCTCCACTCCGGGGCCCGGTAGCCCACGACGGCCGTCCCGGTCAGGTCTTCCAGGAGCGTCTTCCCCTCGCGCAGCGAGGCCTGCCAAGTGGCCCGGTCCTGCTCGAAGGCCCGGCGGTGCGTGAGCCCGTGCAGGCCGATTGCGTGGCCCTGGCGGACGATCCGGCGCAGCAGTTCCGGGTGCCGCTGGGCCTGGTCTGCCAGGCAGAACCAGGTGGCCTGGGCGCCAAGGTCCGCACAGAGCTCCAGGGCCTTTTCGGTGGCCAGAGGCAGGCGGCACTCGAAGCGGTCCAAGGCCTCTGGCTGGTCGTAGGGTGGGCAGCAGAGCTGGAACCAGTCCTCCCAGTCCAGGGAGAGAGGCAGGCGGCGAATGCTCAGGTGAAGTTCCGCTCGGAGAGGCTGATGAACTCCAGCGAGAAATCGTCCAGCTCGGTCTGGAACTGCTTGAGCTGACCCTGGAAGAAGTTGTAGGCCATGAGCGCGGGAATGGCTGCCGCCAGGCCTGCGGCCGTGGCCACCAGGGCCTCGGAGATGCCCGGCGCCACCGTCGCCAGGTTCGCATTGCCCGTGGCCCCGATGCCGCGGAAGGCGTCGATGATGCCCCACACGGTACCGAATAGCCCGATGAAGGGACTGACGGCGGCCACCGTGGCCAGGCCCCCAAGAGAGCGTTCCAGGCGGCCCAACTCCACCACGCTAGCCCGCTGGAGGGCACGCTCCACCGCCTCCATGCTGCGCAGCTGCGACTTGCCATCCTGGCCCACCTGCCGCAGCTGGTAGGTCACTTCGCCGTAGCCCGCCACAAAGAGTCCCACCAGGGGGCTGAGCGCGAACTTCTCCACCTGCTGCTTGAACTCCCGCCAGTCCGTGGCGCGCTTGAAGGCGCCGCGGAACTGCTCGGACACGCTGCGGCAGCGTTGGTAGAGCAGCGCCTTGCGAAGGATCACCACCCAGCTCAGGAGCGAGAAGGTGATAAGGATGACCATGACCACTTTGGCGACCGGACCAGCATGGAGCATGACTTCCAGCAGGTTGACCTCGTTGCCCGTGGGTGCCGCCAGAATCGCCATGCTGTCTCCGTGGCGCCATGATACCAACCCTGGAACGCGATACACTCGACAGGTTTGCACGGAGTCATCATGCAGGTGCTGGTCATCGGGTCGGGATACGTGGGGCTGGTCGCCGCCGCCTGCTTCGCGGAGGCGGGGCACCGCATCCTCGGCGTGGACGTAGACGCGGCCAAGGTGGCCACCCTGGCCCGCGGCGAGTCGCCGATCTTCGAGCCCGGCCTGGACGAGCTGCTGCAGAAGCACCTAGTCTCGGGCGCCCTCCGCTTCACCACCGACCTCCGCGCCGGCATCGCCGATGCCGACGCCGCCTTCATCTGCGTAGGCACGCCCCAGAGCGAGGACGGCAGCGCCGACATGAAGTATGTGCTGGCAGTGGCCAGGCAGCTGGGCGAGGCCATGGCCCTGCGCGCCAAGGATGCGAAGCCCCTGGTGGTGGTGGACAAGAGCACCGTCCCTGTGGGCACGGCCGCCCGGGTTCACGCGGAGATCGCCGCCCACACGGACCGCGCCTTCGAGGTGGTGAGCAATCCTGAGTTCCTGCGCGAAGGTTCCGCCCTCGGCGACTTCCTGGAACCTGACCGCGTAGTGGTAGGCTGCCGCACGGACCACGCCGAGGCCATCATGAAGGGGCTCTACCAGTCCTTCCTGGACCGCAGCGGTGGCAAGTGGTTCCGCATGGACCCCCCCAGCGCCGAGCTCACCAAGTACGCCGCCAACGCCATGCTGGCCCTGCGCATCAGCTTCATCAACGAGATCGCCAACCTGGCAGAAGACGTCGGGGCCGATATCGACCACGTGCGCGCCGCCATCGGCGCTGACCACCGCATTGGCCCAGCCTTCCTCAACCCGGGTCCCGGCTTCGGCGGGAGCTGCTTTCCCAAGGACCTCCAGGCTCTCCTCAAGGCGGGACGAGAGTATGGCCACCCCCTGATGACCCTGGCCACCACGGTGGAAGCCAATCGCATGCAGAAGCAGGTGCTCCTGCGCAAGGTGAAGGCCCACTTTGGCGTGAAGGGGGGCGTGCCCGCCCCGCTCAAGGGGCGCCGCTTTGCCCTCTGGGGCCTGGCCTTCAAGGCGGACACCGACGACATCCGCGAGAGCATGGCGCTGGAGCTCATCGATGGGCTCGTGAATCTGGGGGCCGAGGTGGTGGTGCACGACTTCGCTGCCATGGACGCCGTGAAGGCCCGCGTCGGCGACAAGGTGCGCTACGCCGCCACGCCCCTGGAGGCCTGCGAGGGCGCCGACGCGCTGCTCATCGCCACCGAGTGGGCCGACTACCGAAAGGCGGACCTCGAAGCCGTGGGCAAGGCCCTGAAGGCCCGCCGGATCTTCGATGGTCGCAACCTCTTCCGCCCCGAGGCCATGGAGGCCGCGGGCTGGACCTATCACTCCCTGGGCCGCCGAGCCGTGGAAGGCGCTTGACCGCCCTCTGCTGGGGCCTGGCGGGGCACTTTAATCATGCCAAAACATCTTTTATGAACAAGACACATCGATGTAACCCGGGCAGAGATGGCAGCCAGGACAGGAAATGCCGAAGCTCGGCTCCACACGCCCAAGCAAGGCCTGCTTAGAATGGAACTCGACCTGCCTGGCGTCGTGTCGCCGGGTGATCTGCAACCCTGATCCCTGCCAGACGAACTCGGAGCGCACCATGGGCAACCTCGGAATGATGGAGATCCTGCTGATCGGCATTGCGCTGCTGATCTTCTTCGGCCCCTCGCGACTGCCGGAACTTGGCAAGAGCCTGGGCAAGGGCATCCAAGAGTTCAAGAAGGCAAGCCGCGAACTGACGGATGCCGTGAAGGATGACGTCACCACGGACAAGGAGAAGGACAAGGAGCAGGACAAGAAGTAGGCCTCGGCCCTTCCGTCCCAGGCCCCCCGGGGCCTCCCCCTTGCTGCACCCTGCACCCCGAGGACCATGGCGCTTCCGGACACACCGCCCGACAAGATGAGTTTCTGGGAACACCTCCAGGAGCTGCGGATCCGCATTGTGAGGTCCCTGCTCATCGTGGCGGCGGGCTTTGCCGTCACCTACGCCTTCCGGTTCAAGCTCTGGACCTGGGCCCAGAAGCCCTTCCTCGAGGCCATGGCCCGGCAGACCGGCAAGCCTATCGCGGCCCTAGATCCCTTCGCCTTCACGGACCTCACCGAGCCCTTCTTCAGCATGATGCGGCTGTCGCTGTGGGCCGCTGCGCTGCTGGTCGCGCCGTTCCTCTTCTATCAGCTCTGGGCCTTCATCCGGCCCGGCCTGCTGCCGAAGGAGCGCCGCCTGGTCATCCCCTTCGTGGTCGTGACCTCGGGTTGCTTCCTCGGCGGCGCTGCTTTCGCCTACTTCCAGGCCTTTAAGTTCCTGGGCGACATCCTCTTCCAGGAGGCAGCTTCGGCGGGGCTGCGGGCCAACCTGCACGTCTCGGACTACCTGGACCTGTTCATCTCCACCCTGCTTATCACCGGGATCATGTTCGAGCTTCCGGTGCTGTTCTTCTTCTTGGCCAAGTTCCGCATCGTGACCGCGCGTCTGATGCTGAAGTACTGGCGCCACGCCACCATGGCCATCCTCATCTTCAGCGCCTTCTTTACGCCTGGCGACGTGGTGGTGACCACCATCTTCTTCAGCGTGGTCCTGCTGGGCCTCTACTTCATCTCCATCCTCGTCGCCTGGGCCGCCGAGCCCCGCCAGCCCAAGTAGGGCGCGACGCAGTACAGTCAGAAAAGGCTGGATGAACGCGAAGCAGCGGAGGAGAGCGGAGAGCCGTTCTATCCCTTCAGTATTTATCGGTGTTCATCAGCTTTTATCGGTGTTCATCGGTGGCTGATCCCTGTTTCGCCGGGGCCAGAGCAGCCTATCCCCTTTATCCTCTTCATCCCTGTTTTCAAATAATGCCAAGAGAGAGGCATGCAGGGGATGAAGGGGATAACAGCAAGGCTGGCCTGGGGCCTGATTTCCTCCGCGCCCCTCCGCTCTCTCGTCCTTTCTCCGCGAGAGTTATTTCTTTCCCGCTCCGAGTCCAGACCGCCTTCAGAGGCCCTCGAGATCATCCAGACACTGCTGAACGGCCCGGTTGGGCTCGGGTGCCTTGGACAGGGCCTGTCGCTCCGCCGCGTTGTTCATCAAGGCCTGGAGCACCTTGTCCATGCGCAAAGCGAACCCCTCACCCTGCTCCAGGAGCCGGGCCCGGCCTTCGGCGGCCATGGCCAGGGCGTTCATGCGCTGGTGATCGTTGGCGCTGGTGGGCAGCGGAATCAGGATGGCGCCCCGCCCTGCAGCCTTCAGCTCGGAGCAAGTGCTGGCGCCGGCCCGGCTGAGGACCAGGCTGGCGGACTCCATGGCCTCGGCCATCTCCGCGATGAAGGGGACCAGCTCGTGGCGCGGGTGCCGGGCGCGGTCCTGCAGTCGCTCCCATTCCGCGGTTCCGACCTGGTGCAGGATCTCCCAGTCCGGCAGGGCGGCCAGCAGGGTAGGGGCGAGTTCCAGGAGCGCCTCGTTGACAGACCGCGCCCCGCCGCTGCCGCCCAGGACCAGCAGCCGGAAGGGGGCCGCAAGGTCCCCTTCCGGCTGGAAGGCCCGGAGGAAGGCGTCCCGGACCGGGGTGCCGACCACCCTGCAGTTGGCCCCGGGCAGCAGGGGGCGCACGGCCTCCATGCCACACCACACGCGCTGCGCCTTGGGGGCCACCAGCTTCACCAGCGCACCGGGTGCCGCGTTACTCTCGTGCAGGAAGAAGGGGATGCCCAGGGCGCGGGCCGCCAGCAGCGCCGGAGCCGCGCCGTAACCGCCAGTACCGAGCACTGCCCAGGGCCGCTGTTGGCGCCACAGGGCCTTCAGATGGCGGGTCGCCCGCCAGAGCTTCCAGGCAGACCGGGCCACCCGGAGTGGGGAGCGCCCCACAAGCCCCTCCACATCCAGCAGCAGGTGGGGCCAGGAACTGCCAGGCAGCTCCCGGGCCTCGATCCCCCGACAGGCTCCTACAAAGGCAACCGGCCGCTGAGGCCAGCGGCCCCGGGCCCCTTCGGCCAGGGCTATGGCAGGAAAGAAATGACCCCCGGTCCCGCCCCCGGTGAGGACGAGCGCATCCTGGAAATTCGGTGTGGCCTCGCGCATGCTCCGTCTACCTTACCCGAGGGTAAGCACCCTACCCGAAGGCAAGTACGCCTGGGGGGTCACCCGCAGCAAAAACGGACCAGGGAGGCCCCCAGTCAGGTTAAACTCTACCTTGGGGTCGGCGATTCGCCGGCCTGTCTTATGACGCATCAGGGAGCGCCCATGAAGATCCTCGTCGCCCTCAAACAGGTCCCCGACACCGAGAGCCGGATTAAGGTCGCAGCGGACGGCCGCTCGCTTGATCCCGCCGACGTGAAATGGATCACCAGCCCCTACGATGAGTACGCGCTGGAAGAGGCCATCCGCATCAAGGAGGCCAAGGGCGCCGAAGTGGTGGCCCTCTCTGTCGGCACCGATGCCGCCAAGGACGTCCTCAAGAACGCCCTCGCGCTGGGCGCGGACACCGCCGTGCTGCTCAAGGGCGACGGCCAGGGTGATGCCTTCGCTGTGGCCCAGATGATCGCGGCCTACGTCAAGGATAAGGGCTTCGACCTAATCCTCTGCGGCAACAAGGGCCTCGGCGGCGACAACGCGGCCATGGGCCCCATGCTGGCGGAGCTGCTCGGTGTGGCCCAGGCCAATGTGGTCGTGAAGCTTGAGCTCGGTGACGGCACCTTCAGCGCGGAACGCGAGACCGACGGCGGCTCCGAGCTCGTGGTCGGTGCGCTGCCCGCAGTGATCACCGCCCAGAAGGGCCTCAACGAGCCCCGCTATGCCAGCCTCAAGGGCATCATGGCCGCCAAGAAGAAGACCATCGAAGAGCTGGACGCGGCCCCGGCCGTGGCTGGCGCCCAGGTCAGCGCCCTGGCCCTGCCTCCGGAGCGCCCCGCCGGCCGCAAGCTGGAAGGCGAACCCGCTGCCCAGGCCCAGGCTCTGCTTCAGGCCCTCAAGGATGAAGCCAAGGTCTTCTAGCCTTCCCGACTTCCGACTCGAAAGGACGACTCCATGATTCTCGTATTCTGCGAACTGAAGGATGGCCAGCTCCGCAAGCCCAGCGCAGAGGCCCTCAGCGAAGGCCGCCGCCTGGCCGACGCCAGCGGCAAACAGCTGGGCGCCCTCTTTGTCGGCGCCTCCTGCGCCGGCGCCGCCGACGCCGCCAGGTATGGCGCCGACGCGATCCTCACCGCCGAGGGCGGCACCCTGGCTTCCTACTCCAGTGATGCCTTCGCCCAGGTCGTGGCGGACGCGGTCAAGGACAAGGGCGCCACCGTGCTGCTCGCCGCCGCCACCGCCGTGGGCAAGGACGTGGCGCCCCGCGCCGCCGCCCGACTGGCTGCCGGCTACGCCTCGGATGTCACCGGCCTCACCATGGTGGATGGCAAGCTCCAAGCCGTGCGCCCGGTCTACGCCGGCAAGGCCTTCGCCACCACCAGCTTCGCCAGTGCGGTCCAGGTGGCCACCACCCGGCCCAACGTCTTCCCCGCCGCCGAGAAGGCTGGCACGGGTGCCACCGAATCCCTGTTGGCCCCCACCGGCGACTTCAAGTCCGTGGTTAAGGAGATCCTCGCCAAGGCCGGCGGCAAAGTGGACCTCAGCGAAGCCAACGTCATCGTGAGCGGTGGCCGGGGCATGAAGGACGGCGCTAACTTCAAGATCCTTGAAGAGTTCGCGGACGCCATCGGCGGCGTGGTGGGCGCTTCCCGCGCGGCCGTGGATGCGGGCTGGGGCCTGCCCCACAGCATGCAGGTGGGCCAGACCGGCAAGGTCGTCAGCCCCACCCTCTACATTGCCTGCGGCATCAGCGGCGCCATCCAGCACATCGCCGGCATGAGCGGCTCGAAGTTCATCGTCGCCATCAACAAGGATTCCGAGGCGCCGATATTCAAGCTGGCGAGCTACGGCATTGTTGGGGATCTGTTCGAAGTCGTCCCCGAGCTCACCAAGGCCGCGAAGGCCATGGGGATTGGCACTAACTAGAATCTCTTCTGCTCACCAAAACGAGGCCCGGCAGTTGCCGGGCCTCGTTTTGGTGCTAGACCCCAAACTGCCGCAAATGATGATCTAGGTGCTTGTACATCAGGATGCCCCACTCGTGGCCCTGGAGCTGGCCGAAGAAGGGGTGGGTGAACTGGGCGGCACGCTCGGGGCCGTGCTGGACGAAGCGGTCGATGAGGGTAGCCAGGCGGGTGCGCTCAGTGTCGAAATCGCAGGAACCGAGCACCACATAGTTCGGATCCGTCGGCACCTTCCGCATGAAGGGCTGGTCTCCGAGCACCCGGCCCCGGAGAAAGGGGGTCATGAGCTTACCCAGGAAGACCTGCTTCATGGGCCGGTCCCCGGTGCCCACTTCCAGACCGATGGAGCAGTGCAGCAGCATCTGGGCGGGCTCCATGGTGCCCCAACGGCGCGGAGTGCCGGGCTCCAGTTCCGCCAGACGCACGGACAAGGCCTCCCGGTCAGACGGGGTGAAGAGTGAGTTCATGGGCTGGCTCCTGAAGCTTGCGCCAGGCCTAGGTTACAGCGGGTCGAAGCCCTCGTCTCGGAGGAAGTCCCGGGCATCCTCGGGATCGCCGAAACGCGCGACGACGGTATCGCCTTCATAGGCATCGCCATCCAGCGCGTCGAGGCTGTTGCGCTCGCGGATGATGCAGGCGCCGCCGATCTCATCCAGGGCGAACTGCACCAGCTCCCGCAGACAGCCGTGCTCATCCTGCCAGACCTCTACGTGTAGGTCGGTTGCCATGGCCTCACCTCCGGACTTCATGCTGCAGAGGAGAAGTTAAGTCTTTTCGAAGAAGAGCACCACCATGCCGAACCCCACCCGGTCGCCAGGCTTGAGCTCCCGGGGCTCGCCAGGCAGGATCCGCTCGCCGCGCACAAAGGTGCCGTTGGCGACGCCGGGTTCCTCCAGCAGGAAGTAGTGGCCATGTTCGCAGAGGATGCGGGCGTGGCGGCGGGAGACACTCAGGTTGTGGTCCTCCTCCGTCAGGTCGATGTCGGGGTGCACCCCCGTTGTGGGATCGAAGCGCCCGATGAGGGAACCGTGCGAGAGGATGGGATGGGGCTTGCCGCTCAGCACCGACACCAGGCTGGCCACGGGTCCGCCCACGGGGGCCTTGGCGGGACGGCTGGCATCCAGGGCCTCGACACGCTCGCCGAGCTCCCGGTGGCGCTGGACGAGGCGCTGCATCATCTTCACGGAGACTTCCGGGTTCTGCCGGATCATGCGCAGGAAGGTGCCCCGGTTGATGGCAATGAGGTCCGAATCCTCCAGGGCCAGCACCGTATGCTGGCGCGGCAGGGCCTCAAGGAGGCTGCCCTCGCCAAAGAAGTCCCCCTTGGACAATTCCTCGGCCCACTCGCCCGACGGCTCTTCCGAGACGTACAGCCGCACGCGGCCCGAGAGGATGACATACATCTGCTGGGCCATCTCTCCCTTGCGGAAGATGAGTTCCCCCTCGCGGAAGCGCAGCTTGCTTTGTTCGATGAAGCTGGGTTCGGCCATCGGGGTCCCGGAGATGGTCCTAGGTTACCTCAGGGTCCAGCCTGCAGGAACTTTGCCGAGAGGAACCTCACCGGAAGGTGCAGGCCAGCAGATCCTCAAGAATCCTGGCCTCGGGAGGGGAAAAGCCGTCCAGGTGCGGGCTGTCCAGATCCAGGACCGCCACCACCCGATCCCCAACCCTGACGGGAATCACCAGTTCGCTGCGGGTCGCCCCGTCGCAGGCGATGTGGCCGGGGAAGGCGTGGACATCGGCCACCAACTGAGTGAGGCCGGTCCGGGCGCAGGCCCCGCAGACGCCCCGGTCGAAGGGGATGCGCAGGCAGCCCATGCCGCCCTGGTAGGGACCGACCGCCAGCAGGGACGCTTCCACCCGCCGATAGAACCCGCACCAGTTGGCCTGGGCAAGGGTCTCCCAGAGCAGGCACGCGAGGGTGGCCTGGAGCGCCACCTCGTCGGTCTCGCCCGCCACGGCGGCCCGGATCTGGGGCAGGGCCTCCTGGAGCCGGGCCACCCGAGCGGCCTCCGGGAGCAAGGTGCCCCGGGCCACCTTCGCGAGCAGGATGCCCTCACTCATCAATACCTCCGTTAATCTCTTGCTATGTCCATTCTGCGCTACCTGGCCGCCCCGCTGGCACCCCTCTACGGAGCGGTGGTGCGTGCGCGGAACCGGAGCTTCGACGCCCATCCCGAGCGGGTGGACCGCGTGCCCGTTCCCGTGCTCTCCGTGGGCAACCTCAGCGCGGGGGGCACAGGCAAGACGCCACTGACGCTGTTCTTGGCCCAGGGCCTGGAAGCCGCAGGCTGGACCAACGCTGTGCTGTCCCGGGGCTACGGTGGTCGCCGAGCCGTGGATCCCATGAGCGTCGAGCCGGATTCGGATCCCCGCCAGACCGGGGACGAGCCGCTGCTGATGGCCCAAGCGCTCGGGCCGCACCGGGTGGTGGTGGGCCGGAAGCGCCACGCCGCGGCCCTGCGCGCCCTGTCCCAGCGGCCGGACCTGCGCTGCCTGCTGCTGGATGACGGCTTCCAGCACCGGGCGCTGCACCGCGACCTAGACCTGCTGGTGCTCGATGGTGTCCGCACCTGGGGGGACGGCCGGATGCTGCCCCTGGGCGACCTGCGCGAGCCGTTGGAGAGTGCCCGGCGGGCGCACGCCCTGGTGGTGACCCGGGCCGCTCGAGTGCAGGACCGGGACCGCATCGAAGCCTGGTGGTCCCACCATGGCTCCGGCGGTCCGATCTTCTGGGTGGACTTCACTCTGGGCGCGCTCCGCCGCTGGGGGACCGGGGAAGCTTCTCCCTTGCCCCTCGCAGACCAGGGCCCAGCCTTCGCCTGGTGCGGCCTGGGCCACCCCGAGGCCTTCTACGCGGACCTGCTGCTGGCGGGGCAGCCCTGGTGCGGCTCCTGGAGCTTCCCCGACCACCGCGGGCCTTCGCCCACAGAGATGCAGCGGCTGCAGGTCCGGGCCCGTTCCGAAGGGGCGACCTGGCTGGTCTGCACCCAGAAAGACGCCGTGAAACTGACGCCGGCCCACGCCCAAGTCCTGGAGCTGCCCCTGTACATAGCGGAGCAAAAGGTCGCCAGAGGAGAAGCACTCCTGGCATGGGTTCTCGCCGCAATAATCTGAACTTCCCTACGCAGGCTTGGAATAAAAGAGGCAAGCTTCCCTGGCAGCCCAAGGGCCGCTATGCTTTCGTCCAGAACTCCCTCTCAATCCAATGCATCTCAGGAGGAAACGATGTTCAGGCAGACCCTTTGCGGACTGCTCCTGGTAGCGGCTTCAGGCGCCCAGGCAGCCGACACGGTCAAGATCGCCCTCACCGGCCCCTTCAGCGGGGGCTCTGCGCCCATGGGCACCTCCGCGCGGGACGGCTCCAAGCTCGCCATCGCCGAGATCAATGCCGCCGGCGGCATCCAGGTGGGCAACAAGAAGATGAAGATCGAGATCATCGAGCGCGATGACGAGGCCAAGAACGAGCGCGGCGCCCTCATCGCCCAGGAGCTGGCCGCCATGAGCGACCTCTCCGGCGTCATCGGCACCGTGAACACCGGCGTCTGCATGGCCGGCGACAAGCACCTGCAGGAGAAGGGCATCACCAAGATCATCTGCCCCGCCGCGGGCTCCGCCTCCATGACGCAGTGGGCCAATAAGCCCGACAAGCCCGGCGTGAAGGACAACTCCATCTTCCGCTTCGCAGCCTATGACGGCATCCAGTCGGCCATGGTGGTGGAAGAGGCCACCAACCGCAAGTTCACCAAGGTGGCTGTGGTCTTCGACTCCACCAACTACGGCGTCTCCGGCCGGGACGACATGCTGGAGCAGATCAAGAAGCAGGGCAACAAGCTGACGGTGGTGGCTCAGGAGAAGTTCAACATCGGCGACAAGGACATGACTGCGCAGTTGCTGCGGGCAAAGTCCGCCGGAGCCGAGGCCATCCTGATCTGGGCCATCGGACCCGAGCTGGCCGCCGTCTCCAACGGCATGGCCAAGATCGGCATGAAGGCGCCCCTCATCGGCGGCTGGACGCTCTCCATGTCCAACTACATCGACAACGCCGGCAAGAACGGCAACGGCACCCTCATGCCCCAGACCTTCATCGAGGAGGCCATCACCCCCAAGTCCAAGGCCTTCATCGACGGCTACCACAAGGCCTACAAGGTGGAGCGCATTCCCTCCGCTGTGGCCGCGGCCCAGGGCTATGACGCGCTCTACATCCTGGCCGCCGCCGTGAAGCAGGCCGGCAGCACTGACACCAAGAAGATTAAGGAAGCCCTGGAAGACCTGAAGGAGCCGGTGAAGGGCGTCATCGCCACCTGGAGCCACCCCTACACCAAGTGGGATCCTGCAGACGTCACCACCCACGAGGCCTTCCGCCGCGAGCAGGTGGTCATGGGCATGGTGAAGGATGGCCGCGTGGTCTTCGGCAACGATGCCGACCGCGCCCGCCTCATCAAGTCCGCCACCACGATCACGCCCGCCAAGACCAGCAAGACCAAGAAGAAGTAGGCCTCACCGCCAACCCGGGGGGCTTCGGCCCCCCGGCCTTTTCCGCCCGTCACCCAGGCAGGCTTCTCATGAATGCTCAGATCATCGGTCAGATGGCCGTCAGCGGCGCGCTGATGGGCTTGGTCTACGCCCTCATCGCCTACGGCTTCCAGCTCACCTTCGCCACGAGCAAGAGCATCAACTTCGGCCAGGGTGAGCTGGTGATGATCTCCGCCTTCTTCAGCCTCACCCTCACCAACCTGGGCCTGCCCTACTGGGCCATGGTGCCGGGGGGCCTGCTCTTCGGGGCCATCATGGGCCTGGTGGTGGAGCGCGCCGGCGTGCGGCTGGCCCTGGAGCAGAAGAGCGAAGGATGGATCCTGCTCAGCATCATCATCGGCCTGTTCTTCTTCTCGGCGGCCGAGAACATCTGGGGCCGGGACGACCGCCCCTTTCCCACCCCGATCTCCGCCGATCCCATCCATATCCTGGGCGTGGACGTCACCCGCCTGGAGCTGTCCGTCGCCGTGGGCGTGTTCGCCATCATGGGCCTGATCGAACTCTTCAAGCGCCGCACCCTGCTGGGCAAGGCCTTCGAGGCCGTCTCAGCGGACCGCGACGCGGCGGAGCTCATGGGCATCTCCTCGACCCGCACCGTCATGCTCTCCTATGGCCTCTCCGGGTCAGTGGCAGCGCTGGCGGGCATCCTGGTCTCCCCCATCACCACCGTGGGTCCCACCATGGCCTCGGCCCTGATCCTGAAGGCCTTCTCCGTGGCCGTGGTCGCCGGCCTCGACTCGGGCTTCGGCGTGGTGCTGGTGGGCATGTTCCTGGGCGCCCTGGAGAGCCTCGCCAGCTTCTACCTGGGCAGCGGCTGGCGCGAGGCCCCGGGCCTCATCCTGCTGATCCTGGCCCTCGCCCTGCGCCCCAACGGCGTGTTCGGCAAAGCCACGATTCGCAAGGTCTGAGGAGTCGACCATGAAACGCATCCTCCTCCTCCGCGGCGCCGAATTCCTGGTCTTCGCCCTCCTGGCCACCATTCCAAAGTTCGTCGAGAACCCCTACGCCCTTGGCCTGCTGACGCTGCTGGCCATCTACGGCATCCTCCTCATCGGCCTGGACGTCACCGTGGGCTATCTGGGCCAAGTGAACCTCGCCCACGTGGCCTTCCTGGGCCTGGGAGCCTACGCCGCGGGCTTCGTGGTCACCAAGCTGGGCCTGGGGATGGTTCCCGCGCTGCTGGCCGCCACCCTGGTGGGTCTGGTGCTGGGCGGCCTGCTGGCCTTGCCCGCCCTGCGCCTGGAGGGCCCCCAGTTCGCCCTGGCCACCCTCAGCTTCGCCGCCCTCAGCACCACCGCCCTGAACGAGCTCGAAGCCCTCACCGGCGGCGCCCAGGGCCTCAGCCTCTCCCGCCCGCCGCTCTTTGGCCACAACCTGACCCCGCCCCTCTTCTACTGGCTCTGTATGGTGCTGCTCGCGGTGGTGTGGATGCTCATGCGGAACCTGCTGGCCTCCCAGTGGGGCCGGGCCTTCGAGGCTCTGCGGGACAGTCCCATCGCCACCGACGCCATGGGCGTGGGCACCTACGCCCACAAGGTGGCGGCCTTCGCGCTGGGCTCCAGCCTCGGCGGCCTCGCCGGGGGCCTCTACGCCTTCAACTTCCAGTACCTCCAGCCCCAGAGCTTCACCTACGACCTGATGATCATCCTGCTCCTGGGGGTGGTCCTGGGCGGCCGCAAGAGCCTGTGGGGGGCCTTCGTGGGGGCCTCGGTCATCGTGCTCCTCCCCAACCTGCTCTCGAATCGCCTGCTCTTCCAGATCTTCTCCGGCCTGGGTTTCGCCGGGGCCCTGGCCGCGGGCCTGCAGGGACTCTACCGAAAGACCACCCGCCCCTTCCAGGCCCTGGCCCCCGTGGTGGCCATGGGTCTCCTGGTCGTTGGTGGGCTCCTCGTGGAGAACACCGAGGACTGGCGCAAGGCCATCTTCGCGCTGATGCTCTTCTCCGTGGTGGTGGGTCTGCCCGAGGGCATCATGGGCTTCCTGTCCACCTTCCTGGCCAAGCTCTTCCGGGTGCCCCACGCTCCGCTGCCGGAGCCCGCGGACATCGACACCATGCTGCCGATCCGCCCCGCGGACGGCTCGGCCCTCCTGGTCCTGGACGACCTCAAGCGCTACTTCGGCGGCGTGAAGGCCGTGGACGGCCTCTCCATGACCGTGCGCGCTGGCACCATCCACGGGCTCATCGGACCCAATGGCTCCGGCAAGAGCACCGTCGTCAACGTGATCTCCGGCCTCTACACACCCACAGCGGGCACCATGCAGCTGCGGGGTGTGGCCCTGCCCATCGGCAGCCTCTACCGTGTGGCCCAAGCCGGGGTGGCCCGCACCTTCCAGAACCTGCAGCTCTTCGGGGAGCTCACGGCCCTGGAGAACGTGCTGGTGGCCCTCAAGGGCGTCTACCGCAATCCCCTACCCATGGTGCTGCTGGGCCTGGCCCGCCGGGAGGAGCGCAGCGCCCAGGCCCAGGCGCTGGCCCTGCTGGAGCTCATCGGGCTCCGGGAGCAGGCCCTCGTCAAGGCCAAGGACCTCACCTACGGCGCCCAGCGCTTCCTCGAGATCGCCCGGGCCCTCGCCCGCAAGCCCGACCTGCTCATCCTGGACGAGCCCGCCGCCGGGCTGGCCCATCCGGACGTGCTCCAGCAGATCGAGTTCATCCAGCGCATCCACCAGCGCGGCATCACCATCATCCTGATCGAGCACCACATGGACGTGGTGAGTGAGCTCTGTGACACGGTGACGGTGCTGGACGGCGGCCGGATCATCGCCGAGGGCACTCCGGACGTGGTCCAGCGCCACCCGAAGGTGGTGGAAGCCTACCTCGGCCAGCCCCCTCAACCCGAGCTTCCCGGCGGCGCCGAGCCGCTGCCCGCGTGAAGGAGCGATCCATGCTGCAGGTAGAGGATCTCCATGCGGGCTACGGCGCCAGCGAAGTCCTGACAGGGACTACCCTGACCGTGAAGCAGGGCACCCTGGTGGCCCTCATCGGCGCCAACGGTGCCGGCAAGACCACGACCATGCGCGCCATCTCCGGTGGCCTCAAGCCCAGCCGGGGCAAGGTCATCCTGGACGGCCAGGAAGTCCAGGGCCTGGATGCCTCCCGCATCGCACGGCTGGGCCTCGCTCACGCCCCGGAAGGACGCAAGGTATTCGGCCCCCTCTCCGTCGAGGACAACCTCCTGCTGGGCGCTTACAGCCGCCTGCCCCGCTTCTTCGGCTACCACGCCCAGGCCAAGGCCGATCTGGACCGGGTCTACGATCTGTTCCCCCGTCTGCGGGACCGCACCCGGCAGTCTGCCGGTACCCTCTCCGGTGGCGAGCAGCAGATGCTGGCCATCGGCCGCGCCCTCATGGCCCGCCCCAAGGTCATGCTGCTCGATGAGCCCTCCATGGGCCTGGCGCCGGTCATCGTGCAGGAAGTCTTCCGCACCATCCGCCGCCTCAAGGAAGAGGGCATCACCCTCCTCCTGGTGGAGCAGTTCGCCAAGAGCGCCCTGGAAGTTGCGGACTACGCCTACGTCATGGAGCACGGCCGCATCGCCGTCGAGGGCACCCCCGCCGAGCTGGGTCGCAACGAACGCGTCCTTGCAGCCTATCTGGGCTGAGGACAGTGGCCCCGGATTCCCACTTGCGCTAGCATGGACCCCTGCCGCGGGCGTAGTTCAGTGGTAGAACGCAAGCTTCCCAAGCTTGATGTCGTCGGTTCAATCCCGATCGCCCGCTCCACTACCAAGCAGGCCCGCCGATGGCGGGCCTGCTTGGTAGTGGAGAGAGGAATGGTCGGCGGTTAGCCCCGGCGCCGCTACCCCTTCCCCTGTGCCTTCATCTCCACCATGCGCTTGGCCTCACGGCGCAGGAGCTCGGGCACGTTGCGGTCCTTCATCAGGAGCTTTAGGTCGCTCTCGAAGAGCCGCTTGAAGTGGGTCATGGCCACGGGCAGCGGCGTGCGGGGATTCATGACCAGTGCCTTGGTGATAGGGTATTTCTTCATCCACTCGCGGCTGTTGGAGATGATCCGGAGCACTTCCTCGTTGATGGTGCGCATCTGGGCAATGTGGGCGACCTCGCCTTCGGTGATGCGGCCATTGCGCAGGACATTCACCTGGATGAGCCGGTTCGCCTCGCGGATAAGGAGGGCACGTTCTTCCTTGCCGCCCTTGATGGCCAGCATGATCTTCTGGTTGGTGCTGAGCTTTGCCACGCGCTGGGTGACGGTGAGGTTGATCTCCATACCCTGGTCGTCCACCAGCGGCCTGGAAGCCAGCAGCCGGCGCTCGGCGGCCATCTCCTCGGTCTCTACCTCGGCTTCGGCCTCCTCGGGAGACAGAGCCCTGGGCAGGGGCAGCTCTGACCAGGCGCGATCCAGGTGCCCGGCCTCCACCGCATCGATGATCGCCAGGCGATCCTGCTTCACGTCCTCCGGAATGAGGCCGAGCACTTCGAAGCGGAACTCGTTGATGCGCCGCTTGATGACGTATTCGCCTTCGGGATGCTCTTCCAGGAGGTCGAGGATGCGGGGCCGCTCCAGCCAGAGCACCTGGTTGTTCAGCACGATCTCCAGCACTGAGCCAGGCAGGCTCGGAATGGAGTCTTCCACTATCGCCGAGGTGATGGAGGGGTTCAGGAGAGCGGTCTCGAGGAGCGCAGGTTCCTTGCGGTGACAGAGGATCAGCTGCAGAGGGGCCGGCGGGTCAATGGCCTCGGCCAGCACGCCCGCCAACAGGGATTCCGGCATGGTCTCGAAGAAGGCCAGGGCTCGCTGCCGGTAGGGGGTATCCCGCAGCCCGGCATGGGCTAGCGCCTGCAGCAGATCCCGAGTGGGGAGGGGGAGACTGCCCCCGACCAGGGCCATGACCATGGGTTCCGGCAGGGACCCCTGGAGGAATCGCTGGGTGATGGGATGGAGGGTCATGGCTGGCCGCCTTCCTCATCGTCATCGGTCACCACAGGCTCTTCCGGCAGTTCCGGCGCCACGGGCCGGAGCCAGCGGCCCGTGGCGTCGAAGCGGCCCGTCCAGACCTGGCCGACGCTCTGGCCATGGGCGATGCGGCGGCCCGCCACCTCGACGTTCACCACTCCCGCATTGTCCAGCACAAGGCTGAAGGAACCTTTCACGCGCAGCCGCCAGGGTTCCGAAACCTGCAGGGCCCGGGCCTGGGGCGCCCCACCCTCGGGCTCCAGACGCGCGGTGCAGGCATCCATGACGCGGAGGCTCACGAGGATGCCCTGCTCGTCTATGGGGGCTTCGGGCAGCAGCTCGCCCAGCACCGGATAGGGTGCGCTCGAGGGTGGCGGCGGCGGGGGTGGAGAGAGCCTAGGGAGGGCGCCAAGGCGGCTGACCGTGGGCTTGCGGCCCAGGCTCGGGCCCGGCACCACCAGCCAGAGGACCACCAGCACGGAGGCCGCAGAGAGGACGCCCATGACCAGGCGCTCCAGGCGCTCGCGCCGGGGGTCGGCTGGCTCCAGCGCCACCTGCCCCGGCACAATCTGGAAGGCACCCGTGTGGGACTCCAGGTCCACCCCCAGCCGCTCGGCCAGCTGGCGCGCCAGGGGCCTGGCGCGGCCCGGGGACAGCGCGGCCCACTCATCACCTTCGATGGCCTCCAGGTGCCGCAGGGACAGCTGCAGCTCACGAGCCAAGGCCTCCCGGCTGAGGCCCTTCTCTTCGCGTGCCTGCTGCAGCAGGCGGCCGACCGTGGCCTCTTCCAGCATCAGGCCCATCCCACAGGCAGGTCCTTCAGCATCCGGGCCAGCTGCTCGCGCCGTTCGCTCCGGTTGAGCCGACGGTCATCCAGGCTGCCCCGGTGGGCCATGGTATCCGCCAGGGTGCCCTGCAGGTCATCGGGCGTGAGGAAGTCCCGGCCATCCAGCCAGGCCTCGGCCTGGGCCAAGGCCAGCCAGTGCTTGGCGGCCCGAGTGGAGCAGAAGCCTCCACCGGCCCGGATGTGGCTCACCATCCGCTCGACATAGTCCAGCACCGCCTCTGCGATCCGCACCTGCCGGACGGCAGCCCGGGCCTGCTGCCAGCCATCGATGTCCAGGACCGGCACAAGGGTGTCCAGCCGCTCCGCACCGGCCTCTCCCGTGAGGATGCGGCGCTCGGCCGCGCGGTCGGGATAGCCCAGGTGGATCGTGCAGGAAAAACGATCCAGCTGGCTCTCCGGCAGCGGGAAGGTGCCAGCGTGGTCCAGGGGGTTCTGAGTGGCGATGACGAAGAAAGGGTCGGGCAAGCGGTGGGTGCTGCGGTCGAGGGTGACCTGGCCTTCCACCATGGCCTCGAGCATGGCGCTCTGGGTCTTGGGGCCGATGCGGTTCAGCTCGTCCAGCAGCAGCACGTGGCAGAAGACCGGCCCCGGCTGGAACCGGAAAGCCAGCTCCTTGGCATCCCAGAGATGCACGCCGAGCAGGTCCGACGGCAGCAGGTCGTTGGTGCCCTGGACCCGCTGGAAGCTACCCCCCAGGATGCGGGACAGGCCCTTGGCCAAGGTCGTCTTGCCCACGCCAGGCAGGTCCTCCAGCAGCACGTGGCCCCCGGCCAGCATGGCCGCAAAGGCCCGCCGAACCTGGGTCTCCTTGCCCACCACCACCGCCTGCAGCGCCGCCAGTCCGGCGCGGGCCGCCGGCCGCACCGGGACCGGATCACGCACGGGTGGGGCGAGGATGGGCGGGGGCTGGGTCATGGGGTCTTTCCGGGAAGGGGACCTTCTCCATCTTCCAGAGAGATGCCATGGTCCCGCAAGCGCTGGGCCAGGGTCCGGACCGTCAGCCCCAGGGCCACAGCCGCCCGGGGCAGGTCCCCCTGGGCCTCGGCCAGCTGGCGCTGCAGCAGCTGGGCCTCGGCGGACCGGGCCACGGCTTTGAGCATGGTCTCCAGGTCGGCTCGGTCCGGCCAGGGGAGACAGAGCGGCGTGGACCCACCCAGCAAGAGCTCGGGGAAAGTCCGGAGGGCATGGCTGTCGCTGGTGCGCAGCGTCCCTTCGATCAGGGCTTCGAGCTCGCGCACATTCCCGGGCCAAGGGTGGTCGAGCAGCTGCTTCTCGGCGGAGCGCTCAAGCCAGCGGGCGGGCCGGCCCTCCCGCTGGCTGGCTCGTTCTAACAGAAGCCGGGCGAGGGTCAGCAGGTCTTCCCGCCGCTCACGCAGGGAAGGCACCCGCAGCTCCAGGGAGCCCAACCGCCCCGCCAGCTCGGGAGGCAAGGTGCCCTCGGGATCGATGCCACCCATCCACGCGAGCTGCTGTCCGGCGGGGCTGTCCATGGCACGGGCCAGGGCCCCCGTGGCCTCTGGAGAGAGAAAGTCCAGTCCACCCAGGTAGAGGCTGCCACCCCGGAGGAGACCCAGCAGCTGAGACTCGAGGCCCTCCGGCCCCAGGGTCGCGGCGTCCAGACTCCGATACGGCGCTTCGGCGTGGCGCAGGACATGGAGACGGCGGGCGCAGCGCTCGCGGCCCGCCCCGCGCTCGCCCCGGAACAGCAGCGGCAGCGAAGTTCCAGCGGCCTGGGCCAGGGCAGCGTCCAAGGCCTGCATGGCGGGACTGTGGGCCACCCAGAGCTCCGTGGGGTCCGGCGGCGGAGCCCCGACCAGGACCTGGAGCCGGTCTAGCAGCGCCAGGAACACATCCAGGTCAAAGGGCTTGGGCAGGAAGTCATCGGCGCCCAGCCGCATGGCTTCCACGATGTCCTTGGGCTCACCGAAGGCCGACATCAGCACCACCCGCAGGCCGGGCCGCAGCCGACGGGCACGGCGGATGAGCTCCAGACCGCTCATGCCCGGGAGCCGCAGGTCCGTGACCAGCACCTGAAAAGCGCTGGCCTCCAACTCTCGCAAAGCCTCCTGGGGATCGGCCACCGCCTGCACGGTCCAGACCGACCCTTCCAGCGCCTGCGCCAACAGGCGGCGGAAACTATCCTTGTCCTCGACCAGCAGAAGGCGCATGGCATAAAGCTATCAGCTATCGGCTGTCAGAGATCGACGGGCAGGCCGCCACAGGCCGCGATGAAGCGCTGGGTCTGGGCCACGGCTTGGGCCTCGAAGAGGGTGGCGCCGGCCACCACCTTGAGGCCTGCCTCCCGGGCCCAGAGGGCGAAGGCAGTGTCCTCCTTGTAGATCCACTCCACGGCCCAGCGCCCGGTGGGCTGGGCAGCTGCCAGGAGCTCGGGAAAGGGCGCGGGGTCCTCCGGGACCATGCCGAGGCTGGTGGCCTGCACGAGGCCCACCGGAGCGAAGGCGGCCACCTGCGCCACGGTGGCAGGAGCGTGACGGGACACCTGCAGGACGGGCCGCCCCGTGGCCTCCAGCAGGGACTTGCTAGTGCGGGCCACTCCGCCGGAGCCCAGCAGCAGGACGGGGCCGGGCGCCAGCTGGGAGAGGGCCTCTTCAAACGCCTCGGCATCGGTGTTGGCGCCCTGCCAGGGCTCCCCCGGCGCACGCCGCCAGAGGGTATTCAAGGGCCCTTCCAGGCCCAGCGCTGCGGGCAGGGTGAGCTTCAGCGGCGCCGTGATGCTCAGGCCCAGCAGGCCGAGGGCTTCCAGGGCTTCCACCGCCTCGCCGGCCTCGCCGCAGAGCAGCGGCAGGTAGAGCAGGTCTTTGAGCGCCCGCTGGAAGCGCGGGTTGTGAAAGGCGGGCCCCCGCGAGTGCAGCACCGGCTCCCCCATCACCCCGCAGAGGCCGAAGCCTGGGTGGAGGCGCGCGCAGCGCCACTCCCGCAGGAGGGAGAGGGGCAGCTGACCGGGCGCGGCGGGAGGGCCGTCATCCGGGGCGGCGAAGGTGAAAGCGCCGCCCCAAGCGGCCTGCAGAGCCCGGCTGGGCAGCCCTTTGGGCCCCATCAGGAAGGCCGCCAGGACCAGACCGTGATCCTTGGCCCAGGCCAGGGGCGCGCGCAGGCGGCCACTGTCGCCCAAGTGGGCCGCCCAGCCCACCCACTTGTAGGCGTCCCCGTCCGGTAGGTTGCGCAGACGCTCCTCCAGATCGAAGACCCCGGGCGCCACATGGACCGACCGCAGCAGGCGGACATGGGTGCGGGCGGCCTGGATCTCTGGCGGGATGGGCAGCTCCCACTCCAGGTCCATCCAGGCGGGCCGTCCCTTGAGGGCCTTGAACAAACGGGCGAGACGGCCGGCCTCGTCCTCGTCCGGCCAGCGGCCCCCCTCGGAGACTCGCCGGCAGGTGACCAGACAGCGCCGTTTCAGCGCGTCCACCATGGCCTCGGGGTCCTGCTCCTGAAACAGGTCCAGGCGCAGCTCCGGCAGGGCGTCGTCGCCCAGGCGTAAGGCGCAGGCCCGCGCCGAGTCCCAGTCCGCATGGGTCAGGGTCACGAGGTGGAAGGGGAGATGGCTCAAGGCGGGCTGTCCGGAAAAGGCCATCCTACCCTTCCCCGGGACAAAAAGGCTCGCGAATCCCCTTCCGGGAGGGCCGAGGCGGCCACTCCAACACTTGGCAACGGGAGGGTTTTTAAACTTACAAAAGGGGGGTCAACTCATTCACGATGCCTTTATCTGCTAATTCTTGAAGCATCACCGACTCGGTGGTCAGACCACCGGGTCCCACTCCAAGGAGAGCCCTCTATGTCCCCCGCCTTGATGTTCTGGATTCAATTCGTGCTCGTGCTGGGCGCCATTCTGATCGGCATCCGCAAGGGTGGTGTCGCCCTCGGGCTCATCGGTGGCTTCGGTGTGGCGGTGCTGGTCTTCGGGTTCCGGGTGGCGCCGGGAACGCCCCCCATCGATGTGATGCTGATCATCCTCGCCGTGGTGACGGCCTCGGCGACCCTTCAGGTCTCGGGCGGCCTCGACTACCTGGTCCAGTTGACCGAGCGCCTCCTGCGGGCCCACCCCAAGTACGTGACCATCCTGGCCCCCCTCTCCACCTTCCTGCTCACGGTCTGCGTCGGCACCGGCCACGCGGTCTATGCCCTGCTGCCGGTCATCTCCGACGTGGCCCTGAAGACCCGCATCCGGCCCGAGCGGCCCATGGCCATCTCCAGCGTGGCGTCCCAAATGGGCATCACGGCCAGCCCTGTGGCTGCAGCTGTCACCACCTTCCTGGCCATGGCCGCCAAGAACGGTCATCCCGTGGGCCTCTTCGACATCATCCGCATCACCCTGCCCGCGGGCATCATCGGCGTCCTGGTCGCCGCAGCCTGGAGCTTCAACCGTGGCCTCGACCTCGACAAGGATCCCGAATACCAGGAGCGCCTGAAAGACCCCGACTTCGCCAAGGCCCTCGACGCCAATGTCACCACCCTGGACAAGGTGATCCCCACTTCGGCCAAGCTCGCCGTAGGTCTCTTCTTCGGGGGCGTCCTCGCCATCATCCTCGTCGCCATGAAGCCCGGCCTCCTGCCACTGGTGAACGGCAAGCCCGTGCCCATGACCACCGTGGTGCAGATGGTCATGCTGGCCTTTGGGACCTTCATCCTGTTCGCCACCAAGGTGAAGGCCCCGGAGATCGCCCGCTCCAGCGTCTTCATCGCGGGCATGATCGCCGTTGTCTCCATCTTCGGCATCGCCTGGATGAGCGAGACCTTCATCAAGGCCAACGAGAGCTACCTCATCGCCAACATCAAGACCATGGTGCAGATGGCCCCCTGGACCTTCGCCCTCGCCATGTTCGCCGTGTCCGCCTTCGTGAAGAGCCAGGCCGCCACGCTCACCATCATGCTGCCCTTCGGCTATGCGCTGGGCCTGCCCACGCCCCTGCTGCTGAGCCTGATCCCCGCCAGCTACGCCTACTTCTTCTTCGCCTTCTACCCCAGCGACCTGGCCGCCATCAACATGGACCGCACGGGCACCACGCGGATCGGCAAGTATCTCCTCAACCACAGCTTCATGATCCCCGGCCTCATCGGCGTCGGCACCTCCACCGTCGTCGCCTACGGCCTGTCGAAGCTCTTCGCCTGAGCCCTTGCACCGCACGAAAAAGCCCCGCTCATTGGCGGGGCTTTTTCGTGTTTGAGGAGCGACTACCAGAGGCCCAGGACCTTCCACCACAGGCCGCCGACGCCGACCCAGATGACGATGTTTACGACGCTGATCAGCAGCCCCATACGCCACCAGGTGCCCAGCTCCACATAGCCCGTGCCGAAGAGCACCGGCGCCGGGCCGGTCCCGTAGTGGGTCATGCCCGCGAAGAGGTTGCTGAAGAAGGCCAGCACCAGCGCGGCCAGGACCGGCGGAGCGCCCGCGGCGATGGAGACGCCCAGGAAGGCCGCGTACATCGAAGCCACGTGCGCCGTGTTGCTGGCGAAGAAGTAGTGGCTGTAGAAGTAGACTAGGGCCAGCACCAGGAAGGCCACGATCCAGCCCTTGCCGGCCACCATGCCGCCCATGGACTTGCTGAACCAGGGCACCATGCCGAGCTTGTTGAGGAAGCTGGCCATCATCACCAGGGCCGCGAACCACACGAGGGTGTCCCAGGCGCCGGTCTCGTTCTTGATGTCGTCCCAGTTGAGGACGCCCGTCAGCAGCAGCACCGCGAGGCCCGCGAGCGCAGCGGTGGTGGCGTTGAGGTCCCCCAGCTGCTTGGCGAAGATCCACAGCACCAGCAGCATCACGAAGACGCCGAGCATCATCCACTCCTGGCGCTTGATGGGACCCAGCTCGCGGAGGTGGCCCTTGGCCATCTCCACGGCCTCGGGGGTCTCCGTGATCTCCGGGCGCAGCAGCTTGTAGGCCAGGTAGGGCACCACGATCAGGGCGATGAGCCCCGGCACCAGGGCCGCGAGCGCCCAGCCACCCCACGTAATGGTCACCTTCAGGTCCCCCGCCAGCTTCTGGGCCAGGGGGTTCGCGGCCATGGCCGTGAGGAACATGGCGCTGGTGATGCAGTTCACCTGGTAGGCCGTGAGCGTCAGGAAGGTGCCCATCTTCTTCGCGCTGGCATCGCCCGGGTGGCTGCCGTAGGCCCGGGCCAGGGAGGCCATGATGGGCATGACGATGCCCCCGCCACGGGCGGTGTTGCTGGGAATGGCCGGCGCGAGCACCAGGTCCGTGGCCGCCAGGCCATAGCTGAGGCCCAGGGTCCGCCGACCCAGCAGCGCCATGAAGGAGTAGGCGATGCGGGCGCCAAGGCCGGTCTTGATGAAGCCCCGGGAGATGAAGAAGGCCAGCACGATGAGCCAGATGACCACGTCCATGAAGCCGCTCATGGAGTCCGTGATGCTGAGCGTGCCCGACAGCGCCGTCACGGCTATGCCGATCATGGCCACGGCGCCCATGGGCAGGGCCTTCATGATGATGCCAGCGATGGTGGTGACGAAGATGGCGAAGAGGTGGAGACCCTTCACCCAGTCGGCCTTGCGCTTGGCCTCGGCGTCCGCCTTGGCCTTCGCCTCCGCCTTGGCGTCGGCTTCGGCCTTTACCTTGGCGTCGGCCTCAGCCTTGGCCTTGGCCTCGGTCTCCACCTTGAGCCGGGCGTCCGCCTCGAGCTTCGCCTTTGCCGCCGCTTCGGCCTGGGCCTTTGTCGCAGGCTTGGTGGCAGTGGGCTTGGCGGGAACCGTAGCAACCGGCGCTGCGGCAGGCTTGGCCTCGGGCTTCGCAGCGGGCTTGGGGGCCGCCGGCGCCGCGGGCTTCCCGGCCGCCACCTGGCCGGCGAAGAGCTTCGCGTCGGGCACGGCCACCACGTTCGGCAGGCCGAAGTAGAGCACCAGCCCCAGGATCAGGGTGGCCAGGGTCGGCAGGGGGCGGGCCCCTTGCCAGCCCTGGGGGACACTGGCGACGGGCGTTTCGGGCACAGGGTTCGGGCTCATGGGGAGCCTCCAAAGGGTTTGATTTCGTGCGTAGTCTACTCGTCAGTCAGATATTGTGAAGAGGCATCTTGATGCCCTTTTTCGACCCATTCATCATCTTAAAAAAATAAATGGTTGGTTTTTCCTGAGGAGGTTCACCGTGCAGGATTTCAGGATCGCGGTCATTCCCGGCGACGGCATCGGCAAGGAGGTCGTGCCCGAAGGCATCCGGGTGCTGGAGGCCGCCGCCGCCAAGCACGGCCTGCGCTTCCACTGGGAGGAGTTCCCCTGGAGCTGCGAGCAGTATCTCGAGACCGGCCGCATGATGCCCGAGGACGGCCTGGACCAGATCCGCCACCACGATGCGATCTTCCTGGGCGCCGTCGGGTTCCCCGGGGTGCCGGACCACATCTCGCTCTGGGGCCTGCTCATCCCCATCCGCCGGGGCTTCCGCCAGTACGCCAACCTGCGCCCCGTGAAGCTCATGCCCGGCGTGCCCTGCCCCCTGGCGGGCCGGCAGGTGGGCGACATCGACTTCATCGTCGTGCGGGAGAACAACGAGGGCGAATACTCCAGCATCGGTGGGCGCCTCTACGAAGGCACGGACCAGGAGATGGCCGTGCAGCAGAGCGTCTTCACCCGCCAGGGCGTGGACCGCATCCTAAAGGTGGCTTTCGACATCGCCCAGTCGCGGCCCAAGAAGCACCTGACCTCGGCCACCAAGTCCAACGGCATCGCCATCACCATGCCCTACTGGGACGAGCGCGTGAAGGCCATGTCCGCCGCCTACCCTGAGGTGAAGGTGGACCAGTTCCATGTGGACATCCTCACGGCCCACTTCGTGCGAAACCCCCACTGGTTCGACGTGGTGGTGGGCTCCAACCTCTTCGGGGACATCCTCTCGGACCTTGGCCCCGCTTGCACGGGCACCATCGCCATCGCGCCCAGCGCAAACCTGAACCCCGAGCGGGAGTACCCCTCCATGTTCGAACCCGTCCACGGCTCGGCGCCGGAC
>CAIMQW010000338.1 GCA_903843705.1 uncultured Holophagaceae bacterium
CCCGTAGAAGCGGGCTGGACGGGTGTCTGGGTGAACCGCGAGAAGGCCCCAAGGCCGCCCCACGATCCCGACGCGCCCATCTACGAGCTCCGCAGCCTGGACCACCTGCCTGAGCTGATCCGGAGCCTGCAGGAAGGGCAGCGCTGCCCGACGTGTCTGGGTTAGAAACAGCGCGGGAATCCTCATCTCCCTTCAGGGGATCGAGATGAGAGCGTGCTTTTGAATCAATTTCGTCTTTTTTACGCTATAATAGGAACGCGATGATCGTTTCCCGTATTTACCCCATCACAGATGTCCGCCCCTCAACGAGGCGGGCGATCCGTGAGGGGCAGATGGAGGCGGGGCGGCTCTGGACCGCAATCTGTGGCATTCACCGCGAGGCGCGCAAAGCTGAAACAAAGTGGCCCAACCGGGACGCTCTACGTTCTATCTCGAAGGGCACCCAGTTCGCCCTGCACAGCCAGACCATCCAGGCCGTGGTCGAGTGCTTCGTGACGACCATCGATACGACCAAGCTGTTGCGCAAAACCCACCCTCAGATGGGGATGCGTTACCCATGGAAGGAGAAGCGGTTCTACCCGCTGATGTGGCCCGCCCAGGCGGTCCACGTCGAGGCGACCCGCATCGTCCTGCCCATGGGGCGTGGCCGGAAGTCTCTGGTCATCCCCCGGCCTGAAGGCTTCCCGGACGCTCCTGGTGGCGTCAAGGTCTGCTGGAACGGAGCCGGGTATGACCTCCACATGGCTGTCGAGGCCCCTGCCGAAGTTCAGTCCCGGGCTACCGGTGGCGTTCACGCCACAGTGGACCTCGGGGAGATCCATCAGGTCGCCATCGCCACCAACACGGGCAAGGCCCTGGTGGTCTCGGGCCGCGGCATCCGGTCGGTCAAACGCTACCGAAACGTAGCCCTGGGCCAGGTTCTGCGGCTCCGGTCCCGGTGCAAGAAGGGCTCCTGGCGCTACAAGCGGCTGGGCTGGACGATCAGCCGGGTCATGCACCGGGCGCTCCGCCAGGTCCGGGATCTCCGGCACAAGGGCACCCGGAAGGCCATCGCCTTCTGTGTGGAGAACCACGTCTCGTCCATCTACGTCGGTGACCCCGACGGGGTGCGCAAGCGTCCCTGTGGCCGCAAGCACAACCAGCGGATGAGCCAGTGGGAGTATGGCAAGGACATGCAGTATCTGGACTACAAGTCCAGGAAGGCAGGCATGGAGTGCTTTAGTGGAACGGAGAGGGGAACCTCCAGCCACTGTCCTGCATGCGGCCACAGACACCGTCCCAAGGGACGGGAGTGGGTCTGCAAGAAGTGCGGGTTCCGGGGCCACCGCGATGTGGTGGGCGCCGTGAACATGCATCCGCTGGCCTACGGAGAGAAGATCGCGTTCCCCTCAAAGATCACGTATCGACGAGCTGGCATCACCCAGGGGACCAAACAGCCCCTGCGGAACGCCCGTCGTAGTCGCCCGGATCCGGGCCTCGGGGCCTCCGGCCCCGTGTTGTCCAGGTTTGCCACCGGCCCAACCACCCAGATCGCTGGGAGCCCGCAAGGGCTAGGGCAAGCCGAAGGCTTACGCCTGGAAGCCCATCCCCTTTAGGGGATTGGGAGGATCACGGCTTCTCTGGGGATAGTGTCAGGGCCGGGTTCGTCAGAGCTCCAATCCTTCGACATGGAACTCCTGTTCCGCCCGCATTGCGAATAGAACCCAGAGGGTCTTGCCATCCACCCGGTAGAAGATCCGGACACAGGGAGGCACCACCACCTCCCGCTCGGGACGCTCTGGAGCCTCGGGAATGCGCCTTCCCGAAGCAGGGAAGACCGCCACCCGCTCCAGGGCGGCCGTGATGGCCCCTGAAAGCTTGTCGGCCGCTTCGGGATTGTCCTGGGCGATGAAGCCCAGAAGCTCATCCAGTCGCCGCGATGCGGTTTGGGTGAGGCGAAGCTTCAACGCCGCCATTTGCCCAGCCCAGCCTTTGCCTCTTCCCAGCTAAGGGTTCGCCCTTCCGCAATGTCCCGCTCGCCTTCTGCAATTCCCTGCAGGATCTCGAATCGCCGCGTTATGGCCTCATAGCTCGCGACATCCAGAAGGACGGCCGCAGCCCGTCCATGCTCGGTGATGATGACTGGGGAGCGATCCTGGCGCAGGGCATCCAAAACCTTTCCACCATTGCGTTTCAAGTCTGTGATGGGAACCAGGCGTGGGATCATGGGTACACCTCTTGGCCCTAAAGTTTGCACCCTTTTTTGCACCTTTCAAGATCTCTATCTGACCTGACAACGAATCAGGTTGCCATCCTGAGCCGAGCTCAGGACTTCGATCATCTTTAGCGGGTTCACGGACTCCTTCCAACCCACGGATTGGTGGGAGGGCCGAAGGCTGGACCCGTGCTTTATTGCGCAATCGAATAACGAATAATTAGCGAATAAGGTGGTATCCTAGATCATGGCGCGCAGGGTGCTCAAAAAGCGGAAGCAGGAGTCGGTGGAGCCTAAGCTCCCGACGCGCCGCATCACCTTCCGCATCTACCCGACACCGGGCCAGGAGGCCA
>CAIMQW010000339.1 GCA_903843705.1 uncultured Holophagaceae bacterium
ACCAGCAACAGTGCCGGACTGTGATGAAGGTGGATTTCACAGATCCTGTGAAGCTGGGCAATGCCCCCTATCACCGAGGGACCAGACCGTGTAAGCCTGCGGAGCACCTGGAGCGCCTCCGCATTCCTGGTCAACTTGTATTCAAATGAGCAATCAGCATCCTGAGGAATCTGCTCTGAAATCGTTGTCCAATGTGCCGGATGGCGCTGCTGGTGAGCCGATCCTGGTCCTAGGGTGTCCTACCGAGGACGAGGCCAGGAGACCCAAAGCAGCCCAACTCTTGCCCCGGTCCTCCTAGGAAGGTGAGGCGGCCCATAAAGACAAGCCCAAGGCCGCTACGGCGGCCAGCTAGGCTGCACCCAGGAACTCTTCGATTGCTCGAACGCTGATCAGCGTTCTTGACCCGACCTTGATGAACTTTAGGCGGCCCTCGCTCATCAGTTGGTAGACCATCGTCCTGCCGAGCGACATTGCCTCAGCCGCATCCTCAACGCAGAGCGCAAGGGGGGTGATGGGGCGATCCACTTCCACAGGGGGTGCTGGGGGCTTACGTTTCATGACCTCTCCTCTACTTGGAATACGAGCGGAGGAGGCAAAAGTTTCGGAAAGAATGCATGCCTCGGCCCCGGCGCGATTCGCATCAGGGCGCACCTGTTCAGGGGCATCCGTGCAGGACAGGTGCAGGATGAACAAAAAAAGGCCCGGTTTCCCGGGCCTAAGTGTTGCGTTTTCTGGTAGTCCCAAGGGGAATCGAACCCCTGTTCCCGCCGTGAGAGGGCGGTGTACTAACCGCTATACGATGGGACCGTATTGCCAACTACATACTTCTTTTTGAATGGTTGGGGAGGAAGGATTTGAACCCTCACCTGACGGTACCAGAAACCGTTGTCCTACCATTAGACCACTCCCCAATGAGTGGAATATCCACTGTACCAGGTGCCAGACAAAAGGCAAGGGGCGGTACCGCCGATGGGGAGGTAGCCTTCAGGGCAGAGGTGTATCCATGGCGGAATCAATCAAGCTGGCTTACTTCATGGCGGTGAAGGAGGGCGCGAGCTATCTCGGGGGGCTCCTGGTGACGGATACGTCCGGCATCCCGCTGGACTTCCGCTACACGGAGCCCATCACGCCGACACACCTCCAGAGCATCCTCTACGGCAAGTCGCTGGAGCCCCACCTGAAGGAGGAGGTCATCCAGAAGACGCTCCTGAAGGAACTGAAGACGCCGCCGGATCTGTTCATCCTCAGCGCGACGGAGCTGGCGGGCGGCTGGTCCGGCGATGCGAAGTGTCCGGTGCTGGCAGTCCAGAAGTCCCAGGAGACCCCACTGGTGAAGGTCGGGACCACCTTCCGGGCGGGTCCTCGCGACATCCTGCTGCAGCTGGCGGAGGGCGCGGCGCCCCTGCGGGTGATGTTCGCGGCCTCGGTGGATGCCGCGGCCCAGGAACAGGCGATGGCCAAGCTGCTGGAGGCGGGCTACCACATGGATCTGACCGAGCCCCTGGAGCGGGTCACGGTGGCACTGCAGAGCCTGGTCGTGAAGGGCTCCTGATGTTCGGTCGCGTGCGGGGTGCCATGGCGGATGCAGCGGAGACGCTGCGCCGGGCCTTTGCCGGGCTCACCGTCGTGACGGTGGTGCCGGAGCCCTTCCACGTTGGGAGCCGGCGCGGGAAACTGCTCGCGGTCAACCCCAGGCCTGGCCTGGACCTCCTGGCCGCCATGGGCCGAGGGACCCGGCTTTTCCATGACGGCGTCCCCTGCCAGGTGCTCCCCCCCTTTGAGGCGAAGCTCCAGGCCGAGGCGGGCTGGGCCCACTGGGGCACCGAGGCCGAAGTGGTCCGCATGACGCCTCTGGAGCCAGGCCGCGCCGCGCGGATCACAGTGCCGCCCCTGCCACGTCAGGCCCGGACGCTGGGCCGGGTGGAGCCACCGGCCTGCCCCGGCACGCGCCGTATCGCCGATCCCCTGGTCCCGCCGGGCACCCGGCGCCTGGACCCCAGGCTTACCGAGGTGAACGCCCTGGCTGGCCTGGAGGCCATCCTGGGACTGCCCATCCCCATCCGCGCCGAAGACATCCAGCGGCTGCCCAAGGGCCTGTGGATGCGCTACAGCCTGCAGCTGGTGCGGGGCACCGGGGAGAATGTGCGGAACCTGGAGGTACTGGGCCTGTTCCGCATCCCGCGCAAGGGTGTGTCGGACCTGCGCCACGACCCCCGGCAGAGCCGCATCCTGATCCGCCTGGAAGCCTCTTCGGTCCGGGCTCCCAGGGAACCATTCATCCTGGCCCGGCGCAAGGATGACGGGGCGTTGCTAAGCTGCTTCGTGGAGGGTTCGTGAAGCGCAAAGGCACCCCTAATCCGATTTCCTCCCTGGACGAGACCCTCTCAGGTCTGCCGGAGATGGAGACGGTGGTGCGTCCCAAAGCGCTGGACGAAGGCCGTCGGGCGCCGGCGGAGTGGGCGTTCGTGGCCTATGCGGGAGCGGCGCTGGGACGGGTGTTTCCGCTGCCCAGGGGCGAGCTCCTGCTGGGGCGCGCCTCGGATTGCACGGTGGCACTGGTGGATGGCGAGGTGAGCCGGCACCACGTCCGGCTCCGGGTGACCGAGGCAGGGATCTCACTCGAAGATTTGGGCTCGACCAACGGCACCCTTGTCAACGGCGAGCTGGTGCAGGGATCCGTGTCCCTGGGCATCGGCGACCGGCTGTCCCTGGGGGGGCACGTACTCAAGCTTGTGTTCCTGGACCCGCTTGAGCGCGCCTTCCACGAGACGCTGCTGGACTTGAGCACCCGGGATCCCCTGACGGGGCTGGCCAACCGCAGCAGCACCCTGGCGGAGTTCCAGAACCGGTTCGGCCTGAGCTTCCGCTACAGCCGTCCCCTGTCGGTGGTCATCTGCGACCTGGACCTGTTCAAGCAGATCAACGACCAGCATGGTCACGGCGGCGGCGACCTGGTCCTGCGCGCCTTCGGTGAGCGGCTCTCGGCGGCCCTCCGGGAGGCGGACCTGGCGGGGCGCATCGGGGGTGAGGAGTTCCTCATGGTCCTGCCTGAGACGGATCTGGCGGGGGCGCGTCTCCTGACGGAGCGCCTGCGCAAGGCGATTGCCGCGAAGCCCATCCTGCTGCCTACCGGCAGCGTCAGCCTCACCTGCAGCATGGGGATGGCCCAGCGGACCATTCCAGACCTGGAAGCTGGCCACCTGCTTGCCCGGGCTGATGCCGCCCTCTACCGCGCCAAGGCCCAGGGCCGGAATCGCGTCTGCGAGGACTGAAGGAATCTCCGCTAGACTCTCGACGATGCCCCTCGAAACCACCCCCCCCGAGCTGCCTCCTTGGGACCCTGCTACCGCGCCGGAAGAAGGGGATCTGCTCGAGGATCTCGCTGCTCACCAGTGGGTGCTGGTCCGCTATGTGGGGCAGCCCATGGGGGAAGCCATTCCGCTGCCGGCCCAGGGCCTGGAGCTGGGCCGGGCCCCGGAGAGCGGGCTCTGCCTCCAGGAACCCCAGGTGAGCCGCCGCCACGCCCGGCTGGAGATCTCGCCCGACCGAGCCTCCGTGAGCCTCTTGGACCTGGGCTCCACCAACGGCGTCTTCGTCAATGGCCGGCGGCTGCCAGTGACGCCCGTCCCCCACCGGCTGGTGGCAGAGGATGTGGTCCGCGTGGGGGGCCATGCCTTCAAGCTCAAGCACATGGATGCCCTGGAGCGGCGCTACCACCGGGACATCGTCGCCCGCACCACCCTGGATCCCCTTACGGGCGTCCACAACCGGACCACGATCCTGCAGCAGCTCGAGTCCCACGTGGAGCTGGCCCGGCGCCACCAGCGGCAGTTGTCGCTGTTCCTCGTGGACCTGGACCGGTTCAAGCAGGTCAATGACACGTTCGGCCACCGGGCGGGGGACCAGGCCTTGGAGGCCTTTGGCGGGCTGATTCGGCGGAGGCTCCGCAGCTCAGATCCGGTGGGACGCCTGGGCGGGGATGAGTTCCTCGCGGTGCTGCCGGAGACCCCGGTGGACCTGGCTCTCAGCGCCGCCGAGGACTTCCGCCGCTCCTTGGCTGAACGAGCCCTGACCCTCGAGGACGGCCGGGCGATCCAGGTCACCTGCAGCATCGGGGTGGCGGAACTCAAGCTGGAGGATGTCTGCGGTGGATCCCTTCTGGCGCGGGCCGACGTGGCCCTCTATGGCGCCAAGGACCGGGGCCGGAACTGCGCTGTCGCCGCACCATGAATGCCCAGCGTCCCCCCGCCCAGATCGGCAGCCTGCGCCTGCTGGAGCCCCTTGGCGAAGGGGGCATGGCCCTGGTGTTCCGGGGCGAGGACCGCTTCCGTCCCGGGGTCACCTGCGCGGTGAAGCTGCTGCGTCCGGAGGTGCACCGGGACGCCGACCTCGTGCGCCGGTTCCTGCGCGAGGGCGAGGTGCTGGAGCGCCTCTCTCACCCGGCGCTGGTGGAGATCCATTCTTTCGGGACGAGCAATGGCTGGCCCTACCTGGTGATGGAGCTCCTTCCCGGTGGCAGCCTCAAGGCCTGCCGGGGGGAGGCGCCCGCTGCCCTGGTCCGTCGGCTCGTACCGGTCTGCGGTGCCCTGGACGTGGCCCATACCGCCGGGGTGGTGCACCGGGACCTCAAGCCGTCGAACCTGCTCTTCGCCGCCACAGGTCAGCTCAAGGTGACGGACTTCGGGGTCTGCTTCTGGGAAGGAGAAGATGGCCTCACTCGCGCCACCCGCAGCCAGATGGTGGTGGGCACCCTGGGCTACATGGCCCCGGAACAGCACGGAGATCCCCGGCGGGTGAACGGCCGCTGCGATGTGTATGCCCTGGGCGCGGTCCTCTACGAGTTCACCACCGGGCAGCCCTACGCCCAGGTGCAGATCGCCCCGGCGGCCTGCCGGCCCGGCTTTCCCCCCCGGCTCGCCGGGCTGATCATGCGGTCTCTCCAGCCCGATCCCGCCAAGCGTCTGCCGGACATGGCTACCTTTGGCGGAGAGCTGGCCATCTGGCTCGAGAGCGCCGAGGCCGCGGGTTGGGGCGAGGAACCCCTCCCGGGCTTTTCCCTCCGGGAGCGGGAGGCCGCCACGGTGGCGGGACCGAGGCCCAACGAAGGCTCCGGCGATCGGCTCGGCCCCTACCTGGATGCCCTGGCCACGGGGCAGGTGGGCGTCCGCCGCGCCGCCGCGGATGGCCTCGTGGCCGCCGCTCGGGAGGACGACGGTCCTTGGCTGGCCGAGGCCCTTACGGCGGCGCCAGCCGTCGCCCGCTTCGCCCTGGCGCGGGCCCTGGGCAAGGTCGGCGGCGAGCGGGCCCTGGGTCCGCTGCTCGCCCTGCTGCCCGATCCCTATGCTCAGCGCGAGGCCGCGGAGGCCGTGGCGGAGCTGGCCCTCCGAATGGGCCTGAGCCAGCCCGCGCTCAAGGCCCTCCACGAACCCGGGATGGGGGTGGCCTGGCGCTGGTCCGCCCGGGCGGCTCTGGGGGACGAGTCCTGGTGCAGGGCTCTGTTGGTGGCCTGGAGCAGCATGGCGCCGCCCTTCCGCATCCAGGCCCTGGAGGCCGCCCAGCTGCTGCCCGACAACCTGCGGATGCTGGTCAAGACCGCCACCCCCGATGCCGCAGGCAAGGCGCGGGCGCTCTGGGAACAGCTCTGAGCCAGACGCTGGGGCTCAGGCCAGGTAGCGCCACCAGAGCCAGTAGACGATGGGGACCGCAGCCCCGGCCCCGGTCAGCCACAGGCCCCGGCCGAGGAAGCCCTTGGGGCCCTTGAGGATGAACAGGCCCGTGAAGGCCAGCACGATGAGGGCCAGGGCATACAGGTCGGCGATGGCCGTCCAGAGGCGCTTGGGGGCATTGAGGTGCAGTTGGTTCATGGCGTAGAGGACGGGGCGGGGCCGCACGGCCTCCACTAGCACCTTCCCCGTGGGCAGGTCCACCGCATAGCTGGCCCGGTCGTAGTAGAGGTTCAGCGTGTCGTCGTCAGGCTGGAAGGCGCTCTTGAAGCGGCCCTCGGGCCTCAGCTGGGCCTGGGCCGCCCGCACCAGGACATCGGTGGGGTCCGTCTGGCGCAGGGGCTGGATCTGGCGGACCTCTTTCACCTTGGCGTAGTTGGGGTTCCAGCTGGCGATGTGGTTCACCGCCAGGCCGGAGATGGCATAGGCCAAGGTGAGGGCCACGGTGACGTAGCCCACATCCCGGTGGGTGGCGGCGTTCCAGCGGCGCCAGGGTTTGGCCCGGCGGGCCGGTTCGGAAGTCACCCTGGGCCTACTGGACCTCGGCGCCGAAGCCTTCGATCATCTTTAGCGGGTTCACGGACTCCTTCCAACCCACGGATTGGTGGGAGGGCCGAAGGCTGGACCCGTGCTTTATTGCGCAATCGAATGACGAATAATTAGCGAATAAGGTGGTATCCTAGATCATGGCGCGCAGGGTGCTCAAAAAGCGGAAGCAGGAGTCGGTGGAGCCTAAGCTCCCGACGCGCCGCATCACCTTCCGCATCTACCCGACACCGGGCCAGGAGGCCA
>CAIMQW010000340.1 GCA_903843705.1 uncultured Holophagaceae bacterium
CACCGAGAAGCTGATCGCCACCATGGAGGGCATGTCCTTCGAGACCCCCAAGGGCAAGATGACCTTCCGCAAGGAAGACCACCAGGCCATGCAGCCCATGTACCACTTCAAGATCAAGGTTGATCCCAAGGTGGCCTGGGCTATTCCCGAGCTGGTCCGCGAGATCCCCATCGCCGAGATGCAGATCCCGATCACCAACAAGCGCTAAACCTGCAGCAGCTGGCCGCGCGTTCGCCCCGGTGGGCGCGCGGCCAGTTCCTTCTGGCACCTACCATCTTTGAATGCCGACGAGAACCCATGCCGTTCGCCCTCCAGACCCAAGAACTCACCATCCGCTTCGGCGGTCATGTGGCCGTGAACGCCGTGTCCTGCGCCTTCGAGCCGGGTACGCTCACCGCCATCGTCGGTCCCAATGGCGCCGGCAAGACCACCTACTTCAACCTGATCTCGGGGCAACTCAAGGCCAGCGCCGGCCGCGTGTTCCTGCACGGGCAGGACATCAGCAGCCTCTCGGCGCCCCAGCGGAGCCTGCGCGGCATCGGCCGCGCCTTCCAGCTCACCAACCTCTTCCCGAACCTCAGCGTGCTGGAGAACATCCGGCTCGCGGTGCAGTCCCGCGCCGGGCTGGGCCACAACCTCTGGAGCATCTGGAGCAGCCACCGGGCCCTCATCACCCGCGCCGAGGAGGTGCTGGAGACCGTCGCCCTCACGGCCAAGCGGGACATGGCCGCCAGCGCCCTGCCCCACGGCGACCAGCGCAAGCTCGAGGTCGCCATCCTCATGGCCCTGGAACCGGATGTGTTCATGTTCGACGAGCCCACCGCGGGCATGAGCGTGGACGAAGTGCCCGTCATCCTGGACCTGATCCGGGGCCTGAAGGCCCAGAGCGACAAGACCATCCTGCTCGTGGAGCACAAGATGGATGTCGTCCGGGAGCTCTCGGACCGCATCATCGTGCTGCACAACGGCGCCCTGGTCGCCGACGGGGAACCGGCGGCGGTGATCGCCTCGCCCATCGTCCAGGAAGCCTATCTGGGTGTCGAGGTGGCGAAATGAGCGAGCCCCTGCTGCAACTCCAGGGCGTCCATACCCACATCGGCGCCTACCACATCCTGCAGGGCGTCGATCTCACGGTGCCCAAGGGCGAGCTGACCGTGCTGCTGGGCCGCAACGGCGCCGGCAAGACCACCACCCTGCGCACCATCATGGGCCTGTGGCAGGTGTCTGCGGGCTCTGTCACCTTCGAGGGCGAGAATATCGGCCTCCTGGCCACCCCGGACATCGCCCAGCGCGGCATCGCCTACGTGCCCGAGAACATGGGCATCTTCTCGGACCTCACCGTGGCCGAGAACATGATCCTGGCGGCCCGCAATGCCAAGCGCGCCGAGGACATGGACCCCAAGCGCCTGGAGTGGGTCTTCGGCCTCTTCCCGGCCATGAAGCGCTTCTGGCAGCACCCTGCCGGGCTGCTCTCTGGGGGCCAGAAGCAGATGCTGGCCGTTGCCCGCGCCATTGTCGAGCCCCGCAAGCTGCTGCTCATCGACGAGCCGAGCAAGGGCCTGGCCCCGGCCATCATCCAGAACATGATCACGGCCTTCCAGGAGCTCAAGCGGACGGACACCACGATCCTCCTGGTGGAGCAGAACTTCAACTTCGCGCGGCAGCTCGGCGATCAGGTGGCGGTCATGGACGGCGGCCAGATCGTGCACTCGGGCGCCATGGCCGACCTCGCTGGTGACGAGACCCTGCAGCAGCGCCTGCTCGGCCTCTCCCTCGCGTCGCATCAGTGATGAAGGAGTCTCGATGAATGCCCCTGCAACCACGGCCGTGGAGGCCCTGCCGACGGTCAAGCCAGACCGCCTGCCGCTGATGCTCCTGCCGGTACTGGCGCTAGTGGCGCTGCCCCTGATCGGCTCCACCTCCACCTGGGTCACGCTCACATTCGCGGGTCTGGCCATGGGCATGATTATCTTCATCATCGCCTCGGGCCTCACCCTCGTGTTCGGCCTGATGGACGTGCTCAACTTCGGCCATGGCGTGTTCATCACCCTGGGCGCCTTCATGGCCACCTCGGTGCTGGGCCTCATGACCGGCTGGACCACCAGCGGCAGCCTGCTGCTTAACCTCGTGGCCGTGCTCGCAGCCATGCTGGTGGCCATGAGCGTGGCTGGCGGGGTCGGTGTGGTCTTCGAACGGGTCATCATCCGACCTGTCTACGGCCAGCCCCTGAAGCAGATCCTCATCACCATGGGCGGCATGATCGTGGGCGAGGAGCTCATCAAGGTCGTCTGGGGCCCCGAGGCCCGGCCGCTGCTGCTGCCCACCGCCTTCCAGGGCTCCATTCTCATGGGCGACGCCGCCGTGGAGAAGTACCGGCTGATCTCGGTGGTATTGGGGCTGATCGTCTTCGCCATCATGACCTGGGTCCTGACCCACACCAAGGTTGGCCTCCTGATCCGGGCCGGCGTGCAGGATCGGGAGATGGTCGAGAGCCTCGGCTACCGCATCCGTCGCCTCTTCATCGGCGTCTTCGTCGTCGGCTCTGCCCTGGCGGGCCTCGGCGGCGTCATGTGGGGCCTCTACCAGCAGAGCGTCATTCCCCAGCTGGGCTCCCAGGTCAACGTCCTCCTCTTCATCGTCATCATCATCGGGGGCATGGGCTCCGTCACCGGCTGCTTCATCGGCGCGATGCTGGTGGGCCTGCTCGCCAACTACACCGGTTTCCTGGTGCCCAAGGTGGCGCTCTTCTCCAACATCCTGCTCATGGTGATCGTCCTCCTGTGGCGGCCCGAGGGGCTCTATCCCGTGGGAAAGAAGTGATGCTGAACCACCTCCTCTCCGGCGATCTGCCCCGCAGCCGGGTCCTGGCCGTGGTGCTCGTCATCATCCTGGCCGGCCTCCTGCTCACGCCCTTCATCTTCCCGGGGGCCAAGGCCCTCAACGTGGCGGCGAAGATCTGCATCTTCATCGTGCTGGTCTCCAGCTTCGACCTGCTGCTGGGCTACACCGGCATCGTGTCCTTCGCCCACACGATGTTCTTCGGCATCGGCGCCTATGGCGTCGCCATCGCCCTCACCCGCATCGGTCCCACCTGGAAGGGGGTGGCTGTCGGGGTCGCCGCAGCCCTGGTCGTCTCCCTGGCCCTGTCCCTGGTCATCGGCCTCTTCAGCCTCCGGGTAAAGGCCATGTTCTACGCCATGATCACCCTGGCCGTGGCCAGCGCCTTCCAGACCATGGCCTCCCAGTTCTCGGAGATCACGGGCGGCGAGGACGGCCTCAGCTTCAAGGTGCCAGAGCTCCTCACGCCCGGTTTCTCGCTGCGGGAGGCCCCCTTCCTGGGCGTGTCGCTGGACGGCAAGCTGATCACCTTCTACCTGCTGATCGCCGTGACGGTGGTGCTGTTCCTGGTCATGCTGCGCATCGTCAACTCGCCCTTCGGCCGCGTGCTGCAGGCCATCCGCGAGAACGAGTTCCGCGCGGAGGCCCTGGGCTACCGCACCGTGTCCTACCGGACCTCCTCCAACGTCCTCTCGGCCATGTTCGCTACCCTCGCGGGCGCCCTACTGGCCCTGTGGCTGCGCTACAACGGCCCGGACACGTCCCTCTCCTTCGAGATCATGATCGACCTCCTGCTTATGGTGGTCATCGGAGGCATGGGCACCCTCTATGGCGCCGTGGTCGGGGCGGCCATCTTCATCGTGGCCCAGAACTACCTGCAGGAGCTGATGAAGCTGGCCAGCGGCGCCTCCATCAAGATCCCCCTGCTGCGCGACCTGGTCCACCCAGACCGCTGGCTGCTCTGGCTCGGGCTGCTCTTCGTCCTGAGTGTCTACAAGTTCCCCGCCGGCATCGTGGGCAAGCTCCGCCTCAGCGCCTGGCGGAAGCGCATGGCCCAGCCAGGGGCCTGAGGAGGCCTACCATGCCCCACCTGAAGGTCAATGGCGTCGAGCTGTTCTACGAGTTCAAGGGCCGCGAGGACGGCGAGCTGCTGATCCTCAACAACGGCGTATTCATGAACACCGCCTCCTGGGCCTTCCAGCTGCCGGACCTCTGCCAGCACTACCGCGTGCTGACCTACGACATGCGCGGCCAGGGGCGGAGTGATCATCCCGAGAGCGACTATTCGCTGGAGCTCCATACCAAGGACCTAGTGGCCCTCATGGATGCCCTGGACCTGCCCAAGGCGCACATGGTCGGCACCTCCTACGGCGGTGAGCTGAATCTCCTCATGGGCATCCACCACCCGGGACGCTGCCAGTCCCTGGTCATCATCGCCTCGGTGTCCCACAGCGATCCCCTGCTCGCAGCGATGATCGAGCGCTGGTGCGTGGCGGCGAAGCTCAACGACGGCCCCGCCTTCTTCCGCCTCATCTACGCGGATGTCTATTCCGAGGCCTTTCTGCGGCAGCGGCCGGAGCTGATCCCCATGGCCGAGGCACGCTACGCGGAGCTCGACCTGCCCGCCGCCGTGCGCCTCATCGAGAGCTTCCAGCGCTTCAATGTCACCGCCGACCTGGGCCGAATCACGGTGCCCACCTGCCTCGTCTCCGCGGAGCTGGACCTGCTCAAGCCCTGGCGGTATGGCGAACTCATGCACCAGGCCATCCCCGGCTCCGAGTTCCACCTGATCCCCGGCGCCGGCCACGTCGTCGTCCTGGAAAAAGCCGCCGAAGTGAACACCCTCATCCTTGGCTTCCTCGCCAAGCACCCGATGAACGGCTGAGGGCCGCCTTGCATCTGGGTTGGAAAAGCAAAGGAAGGATGAACGCGGAGGAGGGCAGAGGAGCGGAGGAGAGCGGAGAACTGCCCTTCGCATATCGTGTTGCACCTCTTCAGCTGCGCCCCACGGGCAGAACGACAGCCTCGTCATCAGGGCTTTCCTTTGTGCCCCTTGTGCCCTTTGTGGTCAATTTATCTATTGCTTTTCTTGAGGTTCATCGGTGGTTACGAGCACCCTACCCAGGAGTCAGAGCCCCTCCCCCACGTCCATTTAGTTGACTCCTAGGCCTTGAACAGCCAACCGGGCAGCTTGACCTCGGCGGTGCCGTCCAGGACCACGTCGCCGGTCTGCTTGGTGACCACCGTGGACAGCCGCGCCAGGCTCTTGGGCAGCAGCTCGGTGATGGTCACGTCCAGGCTCACCGTGTCGCCCAGGAACACGGGCTGCTTGAAGGCGCAGCTCTGGCTCAGGTAGACGGTGCCCATGCCGGGCAGGTCCATACCCAGCACCTTGGAGATCATCCCGAACAGGATCCCGCCATGGGCGATGCGCTGGCCGAAGCGGCTGCCGCTGGCCACAGCCTCGTCCAGGTGGATGGGATTGCAGTCGCCGGTCACCTCGGCGAAGGCCCGGACCAGCCGGTCATTGATCACCTGCTGGTAGCGGAAGGTCTGCCCGACCTGGAAGGCCGATGCCGTTTCTCGTGCGTTCATGAAGGCGTCCTCGTTTGCTTGTTGGTCTTTTCATGGCTCTGATCGCAGCAGGCGATCAGAGGTAGCCCAGCGCCTTGGCCTTGGCGGTGAGTTCTTCCCGGAAGGCCGGGTCTGCGACCTGGATCAGGGCCGTCGTCCGCTCCCGGACCGTCCGACCGCGCAGGCGCGCCACGCCGTGCTCCGTGACCACGTGGTCCACGTGCGAGCGGTGGAGGGTCACGGCCGAGCCCTCGAGGAGCGTGGGCGTGATGGTGGACACCGTGCCGTTCCGGGCCGTGCTGTAGCAGGCGATGATGCTCTTTCCCAAGCCATCGAAGCCGGCCACCGCGCCCTGGGCCGTGTCGGACTGGCCGCCGGTGCCGGAGTACTGGTTGGTGCCGATGGACTCGCTGGCCACCTGGCCCGTAAAGTCCACGGAGATGCAGGTGTTGATGGAAACCATCTTCGAGTTCTGCGCCACCACGGAGGGGTTGTTGACCCAGCTGCCGCGCTGGAACTCCACGGCCAGGTTGTCGTCCAGCCAGTCGTAGAACTTCCGGGACCCCATAGCGAAGGTCGTGATGAACTTGCCAGGCTTCAGGGCCTTGCGGGCGTTGGTGATGACGCCCAGTTCGTAGAGCTCCATCATCGAATCCACGAGCATCTCGGTGTGGACGCCCAAGTCCTGCTTGCCCTTGAGGGCCATGGCGGCGGCGTTGGGAATGCCGCCGATGCCAAGCTGGATAGTGGAGCCGTCCTCCACCAGCTCGGCGATGTGGGCGCCGATGGCGAGGTCCGTCTCATTGGGTTTCGGGGCCGGCAGGGACGGCACGTCCTGATCATGCTCCACGAAGTAGTCCACCTTCGAGACGTGGACCTGGGTGTCGCCGAAGGTCCGCGGGAGGCGGGGGTTCACCTCAAGGATGACGATGCGGGCGTGGTCCATGATGTCCTTCTCGTAGGTGATGCCCAGCGAGAGGGAGACGAAGCCGTGCTTGTCCGGCGGCGTGCAGGTCCCAAAGAAGATGTCGGGCCGGTGCGCGTGGATGCGGTCCGTGGCGGCGCGGTGCAGCATGTTGGGCACGTAGGTGACGGTGCCCGTGCCAGCCTTGAGGGCCGCGCGAGAGCCCGGGGCGTGGAACCACGAGGCCAGCTCGAAGTGTCCCTGCATCTCCTTCTTCATGTAGAAGTCGTACTCCTTCAACGTGAGCACGGAGAAGACCCGCACGTTCTCCACGCGGTCCGCCACGATGTGGAAGCGCGCCATGCAGCCCTGGGGCTCCGAGGCGCACTGGGCGACGATGACGTCGTTGTCGCTGGCGATGTGGGAGACGGCCTCGTCGATGGCGATCAGCTTGCTGCGGTAGATGTCCTGAGGGTTCATAGCAACTCCTTGGGAGAAAGGAAAGGGGCAAGGCCCTGGGAGAGATACCCGCCGATGGCTTCTACGAGGGCCCGGGCGTTCACCGGTGAGGCGTCGAAAGCGGTCTCCAGACCGAAGTAGTGGGCGATGCCCATGAGGTACTCGATGGCGCTCTCTTCGTCCAGCCCGGGGCAGGTGGCGTTGATCCGGAGGGCCGGCGGCCGGCGGCGGTAGCCCGCGGCGAAGGCGCCGTAGTAGTCGCGCACCGTGGCGGGGAGGACGAACTCCGCCTCCCGCACGATGTTGTAGCAGTGCTTGTCGATGGAGAGATAGACCAGCCACAGCCACAGCCCGCGGAGCTCGAACTCCAGGGCGTTGAGGTCCGCGGTGCCCGTGGCCGCCAAGTTCGTGGAGATGAAGGCCCGGGCGTCATGGCCCACCTGACCGATCAGCTCCGCGTAGAAGGCCTCTTTCGAGTCGAAGTAGGTGTAGAAGGCGCCCACGGAGAGCTGCGCCCCGCCCGTCACCTCGTGGATGTTGGTCTCGAAGTAGCCCTTCTCCCCGAAGAGGCGGCGCCCCGATTGCAGCAGGCGCTCGCGCACCCCTGCCTCCAGCAGCAGCGGCAGGGGGGTGGCAGTGCCGCCGAAGACCTTCGCCGGATCCACCGCGAGGCCCCGGAAGAGCCCCCTCATGAGGATGTCGCAGACAGGGTCCAGCTGGATAGGGGCGCTGCGGTTGGCCCACCGGATCGAGCAGAACCGCAGGCCGCCAAAGGCGAAGAGATACTCCGCTAGGCCGACCTCCCGGTCCAGCGCTGCGCTGAGGCTGCGCTGGTAGATGGCGACCAGCCGCTGCTCATAGTCAAAGTAGCGGTACTGCCCCTCGCGGAAGACCGAGACCAGATCCGCGTGCTTCTCCGAGAACCGGAACATGGCCCCAGCGATGCCCCGCACCCGCTCACCGGGCGTGGCGCCCTCCACCCGCTCCATGGCCTCCCGGACCTGATCCAGGACCCGCCCCAGGATGACCTTGAACAGTGCTTCCTTGCCGTCGAAGTAGCGGTAGAAGATGCCGTTCGACAGGCCAGCCTCGCGGCAGATCTCGGCCACGGACACCGTGCCATACCACTTCTGCGAGAACAGCCTCACCGCCGCGACCACCAGGCGCTCCGCCGTCTCAGCTCTGCCTCGGCCCTGCTGCATCGGGATGCCCCTCGCCCGGTTCCAGCCGGGTTGAGATAAATGAGAACTGATTCATTACTCACAGAAGTGTAGGGGTCTCATTGGAGAGAGGCAAGGGGGAAATGGGGAGCCATGAAATATTTATAAAGCTAAATATTTCTTATATTGAAAATTTTTATTATCGTCATGCTGGATCTCAGCAGGGCCTCGGCCGGCAACTATTTTCAAAATAGACCCTTGAGGTCTGCTTTTAATGGGCGAAAATGAATTGAGAGATGATTCGTTTCTTGCGGAGGCTCCCATGCATGTCGGCATCACTGGGTTCGGAACCTGGCTCCCCCCTGGCCGGGTGACGGCAGCGGACCTCGCCGCCGCCACAGGCATTCCCGAGAGCGTCATCGCCCTCAAGTTCGGCGTGAAGGGCAAGCCGGTCGCGGGACCGGGTGAGACCACGGCCTTCATGGGCCTGGCCGCCGCGCGCAAGGCGCTGGACTCCGCTGGCATCGAAGGCGGCGAGGTGGACCTGGTGATCTGGTGCGGTGCCCAGCACAAGGACTACCCCTGCTGGCTGGCGGGCCTCTATGTGGCCAACCAGCTCGGCGCGAAGAAGGCCTGGAGCTTCGACATGGAGGCCATGTGCGGCTCCATGATGGCGGCCCTGGACGTGGCCAAGGCCCTCATGTTCACGCACCCCGAGCTGAACCACGTCCTCCTCGTCTCCGGCTACCGCAACAACGACCTCATCGACATCTCCGTTCCCGAGACCCGCTTCATGCTCGACATCGGCTCCGGCGGCTCGGCCGTGGTGCTGAAGAAGAACGCGGGCCGCAATGCCATCCTCGCCTCCGCCTTCCGCGGGGACGGCTCCCTGTCCGAGATGTGCATCGTGCCCACCCTCGGCACCAAGGCCTGGCCGCCCGCAGCCGAAGACGTGGCCAAGGCCCACTTCGTGGTGCCGGACGAGGAGGCCTTCAAGGCCAAGCTGGGCGAGGTCACCATGCCCAACTTCTACGCGGTGATCCGGGAGGCCATGAAGCTGTCGGGCCTGCCCGAGGATGGCCTCGACTACCTCGCCATCCTGCACTTCAAGAAGAGCGCCCACGATGCGGTGCTGGCGGAACTGGGCCTGCGGGCCGACCAGAGCACCTACCTCGACGACTACGGCCACCTTGGCCAGAACGATCAGATTCTCTCCCTTGAACTCGGGCTGCGGGACGGCAAGATCAAGGACGGCTCCCGCCTGGTGTTCGTGGGTGCGGGTCTTGGCTTTGTCTGGGCCGCCACGGCCATCCAGTGGGGTCCCTATGCTGAGTGAGGCGTAACCATGGCAGCGATCTGGATCTTCAGCTTCCTCCTCCTGGGCACAGCTGTCCTCGCCGTGGCGGTGGGCGGCTGGCTGTTCCTCAAGCGGCCCCTGGCCGTGCTGGCCTGGGGCACGCGGCGCTCCCTGGCCGCGTCTGGCCTGAAGAAGATCACCGTGCCGACCGCCATCGGCCCCCAGACCGCCTTCGTGGGCGGCGCGGGCCCCCTGCTGGTGCTGATCCACGGGGCCGGCGACCACGCGGGTACCTGGGCCGCGGCCGCGAAGGACCTGGTGAAGGACCACACCCTCCTCATCCCCGACCTCGCTGGCCACGGCGAGAGCGCCCCCCCGACAGGCCCCGTCGAGGCCGCCCAGGTCTATGCCGGCCTGGAGGCGGTGCTCGCGAGCCAGGCCCAGGGCCGGCCCGTGACGCTCGTCGGGAACTCCCTGGGCGCCTGGATGGCCATGGTCCTGGCGCGGCGGCAGCCCGAGCTGGTGGCGCGCGTCATCGCCGTGAACGGCGGCCCGCTGCCGGGCAGCAGCACCCATGTCCGCCTGCTCCCCGCCAACCGCCAGGAGGCCCGGGAGACCATGGCCCAGCTGCGGGATGCCTCCAGCCGACCCATTCCCGACTACGTCCTGGATGACCTGGTGCGGACCGCCAAGAATGGCCCCCTGGCCCGGTTCGCTGCCACCGCCCTGAGCATGGGCGCCTGGCTGCTCACCGAGGAACAGCTGCGGGAGCTCGGCCAGCCGGTGCGGCTGGTCTGGGGTGTCGCCGACCAGCTCATGCCCCTGGACTACGCCCAGCGCATGCTGGCCGTCCTGCCCGACGCGAAGCTCCTGCCCGTCGAGCGCTGCGGGCACGTCCCCCAGATGGAAGCACCCGCCCGCTTCCGGGCGGCCCTCCGGGCGGCCCTCGCGGACTGATCCCCGGCGCGCCTTCGACCGACCTGTGGGAGAATCCCTGGGTCTGTCTTGGAGGTGCCCTTGGACCGCAACCTGATCTTCGCCCTGGCAGGTGGCCTGGTGGCCGGCTTCCTCGCGGGCTATGCCGTGGCCGGCGGGTTCTCCTCCCCGGAG
>CAIMQW010000341.1 GCA_903843705.1 uncultured Holophagaceae bacterium
AGCTTCCTCATGCTGAACCCCACCCTGGCCGTCATCACCAACATCGACCGGGAGCACCTGGACCACTACAAGGACCTGGACGAGATCCAGGACGCCTTCGTAACCTTCGCCAACAAGGTGCCGTTCTACGGGTCCGTCTTCCTCTGCATGGACGATCCTCACGCCGCCGCCGTGCGCCCCCGCCTGAAGCGCCGGGTCTACACCTACGGCACCCACCCCCAGGTGGACATCCGGGCCCGGGACATCCGACAGGAGGGTTTCCGCACTCACTTCAAGCTAAGAGCCCACGGCAAAGACCTGGGCGCCTTCAGCCTTGGCGTGCCCGGCCACCACATGGTGCTCAACGCCCTGGCGGCCATCGGCATCGCCCTTGAGCTCGACGTCGATCCCGAGGTCATCCGCGCCAGCCTGGCCAGCTTCACCGGCGCCGACCGGCGCTTCCACCTGAAGGGCGAGAAGGACGGCGTACTGGTGGTGGACGACTACGGCCACCATCCCACCGAGATCGCCGCCACCTTGGCCGCGGCCCGGGCCGGGTTCCCAGAGCGCCGCATCGTGGCGGCCTTCCAGCCTCACCGCTACTCCCGCACCAAGGCGCTGCTGGACGAGTTCGGCACCGCCTTCTTCGAGGCGGACGTGGTCGTGGTCACAGACATCTACGCAGCCGGCGAGCAGCCCATCCAGGGCATCACAGGCGCCGTCGTGGCCGAGGCCCTGCGCTCCCACGGCCAGAAGGATGTGCACCTGGTGGGCCGAGTGGAGGATCTGCCCCAAGCCCTCCAGGGCCTCACCACCAGCGGCGATCTGCTCATCACCTTCGGCGCGGGCTCCATCACCACGGTCGGTCCTGCCTTCCTGGACCTGGCCTGAGCATGTCGCTGCGACACCTGTCTGCCCTCATCGCCCTGCTCATCGCTGCGCCCCTGGTGGCCAGCCTGCCCGCGGGCCTGCTGCCCGCCACGGACCACCGGCCGGAGGTGCCCCAGCCTTCGCTGGGCGCCCGCTACACGCCGCACGATGAGGTGCTAGCCTACGTCCGCGCCCTAGCCGCCGCGGCCCCGGATCGGGTCAAGCTGACCACCCTGAGCCTCACCGAGGAAGGGCGGGAGCAACCCTTCCTCGTGATCACTTCACCTGGGAACCTGCGACGTCTTGACGAGCTGAAGGCCCTCAACGCGAAGCTGGCGGATCCCCGCAGCTGCACGGAAGACGAGGCCCGGCGCATCACCGAGACCAACCCCATCTTCGTGTGGCTCGGCTACTCCGTCCACGGGGCCGAAGCGTCCGGCACTGAGGCGGCCCTGGCGGTGGCCTACCACTTCGCCGCAGGCCGCACGCCCGAAGTGCTCCAGCAGCTCGACCGGGTGGTGCTGCTGCTGGACCTGACCCAGAACCCGGACGGCCGGGCTCGCCACCTCCAGGCCGTGGCCGAGGCCACCACGCCGTTCAACGTCAGTGATCCCCAGGACGCGCAGAACACAGCCCGCTGGCCCGGGGGCCGCTTCAACCACCGCCTCTTCGATCTCAACCGCGACTGGGCCTGGCAGACCCAGAGCGAGTCCCGCGCCAAGACCGCCGCGTTCCTGCGCTGGCGGCCCCAGGTGGTGGCGGATGTCCACGAGATGACCTCCGAGGCCACCTACTATTTCCCGCCCACCATGCAACCCATCCACGAGGCGCTGCCCGGGGCCGCGGCCAACCGCTGGCAGGCCGCCTTCGGTACAGGCCTGGCCAAAGCTTTCGACGCCCGGGGCTGGGCCTACTTCCGCCGGGATGTGTTCGACCTGTTCTACCCCGGCTACGGCGATACCTGGCCCACCTTCCACGGGGCCGTTGGCATGACCTTCGAAGTGGCGGGCCAGTCCGGCCTAGCCTACAAGCGGCTCGACGGCGAGACCGCCACCCTGGAGAGCCGCCTGCAGCGCCACACCACCGCCAGCCTCGCCACAGTGACCACAGCCGCCGCCGAGCGCCAGGCCCTGCTCTGGGACTACCAGCGCGCCCGGCGCGAGCGCGTCGGCCAGGGTGACCGGGCCGGCGCCTTCCTCCTGGCCGAGGGGGAAGATCCCAGCCGCACCCACGCCCTAGTGGCCCTCCTCGAGCGCAACGGCCTCGAGGTGCAGCGCACGGCCGCAGACCTTTCCACGGAAGGGCTCGAGCCCATCGGCCTGGCCCGCGCCGCCACCCTACCCGCCGGCAGCTACCTGGTGGCCCTGGACCAGCCCAGCGGCGGCCTCGCCCAGGCCCTGCTGGAAGGCGAGGCCAAGATGGGCCCCAAGCCCACCTATGACCTCTCCGCCTGGAGCCTGCCCCTGGCCTTCCACGTGCCCGCCTGGCGCACGAAAGGGAAGCCCAAAGCCGCCGCGACCAGCCCTGCCCCATCCCCTGCGGCGGACCTGCCCGAGACCCCCTGGGGCTACCTGCTGCCCGCAGGGCTCGACGGCGTCGAGCGGACCCTCGGCGTCCTGCTGCAGGAAGGATTCAAGGCCACGGCCCTGGCGGAACCCGCCCGGCTGCGGGGTGAGTCCCTGGGCGCCGGCACCATCGTCCTGCCCGTGCGTACCAATGCGGCCAACCTGCGGGGGCGGCTCCAGGAGCTGTCTCGCCGGAACGGACACCCGGTGCTGGCCGCGGACACGGCCTCGATGGCCTCCGGCCCGGACCTGGGCTCGAACCGCACGCTGCTCTTGAAGGCGCCGCACATTGCCGTGCTCATGGACCGGCCCGCCAACCCTACGGCCTTCGGGGCCGTGGCGCACACCCTCATCGAGGCAGACCTACCCTTTGTCCAGCTGCGCGCCGACCGGCTGGGCGGCACCTCCCTGGCCCGGTTCACCCATGTGGTGATCGTGGATGACGGCGCCTATGGCAAGGGCTGGCAGCGCAGCCTCGGCGAGGGCGGCGCTGCCAAGTTGAAGGCCTGGCTCCAGGACGGCGGCACCCTGCTGGCCTTCCAGGGCGGGGCTGCCTACGCCTCCCGGGCGGGCCTCACCCCCACGGGCTTCCACCTACTGGGCAAGGAGGCCGAGGAGACCCACCTGAAGGAGAAGGACCCCAAGCGCGAGACGCCCAAGGCCGAGCCCGCTGAGCTGGTGCAGCCCTGGGACAAACGGGAAGACCGCACCCTGGCCGAGAGCATCCCCGGCACCTACCTGAAGGCGCGGGTGGACGGTAGCCACCCCCTGGCCTGGGGCCTCCACGCTCCGGCCGGCGCCGCCGTGCTGGACGTCAACGATCCCATCCTCGAGCTGAGCGCCGGCGGTGAGAACCCACTCCACTACGCCAAGGAGGACCTCAAGGTCTCAGGCCTCCTGCCCAAGGCCCTGGAGGCACGGCTTCAGCAGAGCGCCTACGCCCTGCGTGAGCACTCAGGCCTGGGTACGGTCATCCTGGTGGCGGGCGATCCGGTCTTCCGGGCCCAGGCCCCCTTCACCCGGCGCCTGTTCTTCAATGCCATCTTCTTCGGCGCCTACCGTCCCACCCCGGAGTAGAGGAACCCCATGGGCCTGAGCACCACCCTTGCCATCACCGGAGCCTCAGGCTCGGCCTTTGGCGTGGCCTTGCTGCGACGCCTCTCTGCGAGTCCCGAGGTAGCGCGCATCGCGCTCCTACTGTCACCCACGGGCAAGCGCTGTCTCCACGATGAGACGGGCCTGACGCCCAAGGACCTCTCCGCCCTCCCCAAGGTGGAGCTGCGGGACGAGCGGGACCTGGGCGCCGATATCGCCTCGGGCTCATTCCGACAGGACGGCATGGTGCTCCTCCCCTGCAGCGCCGGTGCCCTGGGCCGCATCGCCGCGGGCACCAGCGAGACCCTGGTGAGCCGCGCCGCGGACGTGTGCCTCAAGGAGCGCCGCCCCCTGGTGCTCTGCCTGCGGGAGACGCCCCTGAACCGCATCCACCTGGAAAACATGCTGCGGGTCCACGACGCCGGCGCCATCGTCATGCCCCTCATGCCCGGCTACTACAGCAACCCCAAGACCATCGACGACCTCTGCGACACCTTCGCCACCCGCGTCCTCGATCAGCTGGGCCTGCGGGAGGATGATCCGCGGCGCTGGAAGAGCTAGCCCACGCCCTCCATCAGCGCCTGTTCTTCGCGCTGGGCCTTGCGGGTGGACCAGAAGGCCCAGAGGGCGCCGAGGGCGCCGGTTGCGGCGCCGACGCCAGCCAGCAGGAGCATGCTGCCCAGGCTGAAGAAACCCAGCCGGGCCAGCTCGACCAGCATGGGAGAGATACCACCCACCCCGCGAGAGACCGGGAGCCAGCAGCTGAACAGTCCCAGCAGCGCCAGCAGGCTGCCGCTCAGGCCCAGAAAGGCCCCTTCCAGCAGCAGCGGCGTGAGGATGAAGGCCTCGGAAGCCCCCACCAGCCGCATGATCGTGATCTCCTCCTCGCGGGCCAGCAGACTCATGCGGATCACATTGCCGGTGGCGAAGCCCGCCGCGAGCAGGAGGATCACGCCGAGGGTGGCCAGGGCCGAACGCAGCATGCGGGCCATGCGATGGAGGCTCTCCATGCGCTCCTGGTCCACCAGCACATCGCCCACCCCGGGCAGCCCCCGGAGGCTGGCGCCCACTTCCACCGCCCGCCCGCCCGTGGCCAGGTCCGGGCGCAGGGTCAGCTCGAGGCTCTCGGGCAGGGCGTCCTGGCCAGCGCTCTCCAGCAGCAGGCCCGCCTCCCGGGTGGCGGCCATGAAGCGCTTGCGGTTCTCCCCCTCGCTGACCCGGTGCACCTCGCTGAACCGGGGATCCCGCTTCAGGCGCCGCTCGGCCTCATCGAGGGACTTCCCTTCACCAGCGTAGGCCACCACCTTGGCCATGCCCTCCAGGCGGTTGACGAAGCGGTCGAGGCTTTCCACCGCGAGCAGGCCGCCACCCGCCAGCAGCAGGCCCGAGCCGAGCGTGAGCACCGCCAGGAAGTACTGTCCGCGATGCCGGTAGAGGTCGCGGAGGACATCCTGGAGCAGCAGCCCCAGCAGGCGGAAGAGTGTCACGAAGCGTTTCCGTCGATGGCGAGGCCCCGGAACACGGCGGTCGTGGGAGATACGGAGACAACCTTGGCGGCAGTGCCGCCCATGGGTGACTTCCAGAGGTGGATCTTGCCGTAGGCTGTGGTGCCCTGGCCGCTTAGGCCGGCCAGCCAATCCTTTGTGCCGGCGTGAGCGAGGACCCGGAGGTCCGCCTGGGCCGTGGCGCTGCCGAGCTTCGCCGTGGGCCCCTGGTTGAAGCCGAAGCCGAACTGCCCCGTGGTGAACACCTGGATGGGGGCGAAGGTGGCCCATAGGGTCCCGGCGTCGGTGTTGTGCCGGGCCACAAACAGGTAGCCGTTCCCCGTGTCCAGGGCCAGGGATCCGTATTTTTCGATGAGTGTGTTGCTGCCGATGAGGGTGCTCGCGTCCGTGAAGGCCGAGGCGGCACCCTTGCGGAGGCGGGGCCCGGTGTAGGTATTGGTGGCGTTGCCTACCTGGTCGCCGTTGAGCAGGAAGGCATAGACCGAGCCCGAGGCTGCCGCGACGCCGGTGCCCCCGGTGTCGCCCGCCGTGTGGAGCGCCTGGAGGGTGATGCTCGCGCTCTGGACCTGGCTGCTGGCATTGTTCACGACCCAGATCTGGGTGCTGCTGCTGCCGTTCTCGGTGATGTAGAGGCAGTCACTCTGGGCATCCAGGGCCACCTGCCCGAAGGTGGAGCTGGTGAGACGTCCCGTATCCGACAGGCTGAAGGAGACCACCTCGTTGCTGGCCACGGTGCCGCTCTGGGAGCGGAGGTTGCTGACCCGGACGATGCTCCCCGTTTCGGAGACCAGGTAGAGGTAGCCGTGCAGGCTGTCGAGGCAGAGGCCGCCCCAGGCCAGGGTGGTGATCTTGCTGCTGAAGACGGAGGACGTGATCTGCTTGGTCGGGGCCACCGTGATGGTGGTGCTGCTGTAGAGGGCGCTGATGTCCGTCCAGACGAAGACGGCCGAGGTGGTGCTGTCGTAGGCGTAGAGCGCCGCCCCCGACGTGCCACCAGAGGCACCGTCGGGCTCCTTGCAGCCCGTGAGCAGGATCAGGATGGAGGCCGCGAGGCCAAGCAGGGAACGCAGTTTCATGGGCAGCGACCTATCGGGTGGTGAAGAGTGCCTTCAGCTGGGTGTTGAGGGAGCGCACGAGGTTCCCGTCACAGCCCGCTTCCACCGCGGCGCGGCTGATGGCAAGGGCCAGGCCCTTGACCGCGTCGGGTCCCTCGCCGGAGATGATCTGCTGGGTAGCTCTCGCCTGCAGGCTGTTCACGAGGTCGTGGTGCTGTTCGGGCAGCACCTGCCGGGAAGCCTGGGCGATGCGCTGGGTGAAGTTCATGAGCTTGACCAGGCGCTGAGGATCCTCCTGCACCGTGGAGGTGGATCCCGACGGCGGTGGGACGACGCCGGTTTCCGGAGCGGATTCCGGGGCCTCCGTGAGCGGCTGTGGCTGGGGCGGCAGAGTGGCGGTCTCCCGCTGAGCCTCCGGCGCAGCGGACGCATCCCCAGCCTTGGCGAGCAGCTCCGAAACAGGCACCAGCTCCCGGAGGTGTTTTTCGGCAACCTCGAGCTTCGGGGGACGCCCAGAGCGCAGGCCCTTGAGCGCCACGTGGCCGGCCAGGACCAGGCCGTAGAGATCCTTGGCCACGGCGACCACCGGCTTTTTTGTGAGTTCCGCCAGCTCCGCCACGCTGTAGTAACCCGTGCACAGACCCAGCAGCTTGGCCTCGCGGGGACTCACGCCCCGGGGCACCTCACTGGGCAGCAGGGTGGAGGCCGGGTAGAGCTCCACCGAAGGCACCTTCTGGCTGATGACCCGCCACTCGTCCATCCGTCGGCCCAGCTCCATCAGGATGGAGGCATTGGGCTTGTTGATGGTGATGGGAACCTCGACCGGCGCTTCCTCGAAGCGGTAGCCGCCCTCCAGCCACAGCGCCACTTCCATGAGCGCCTCGAAGCCTTCGTTCGCGGGCGTCACGGCGTGGATGATCCGGCCTTCCCGCAGGTAGATCCGCGCCTTGGCGGCCTCCTGGCGCACGTGGAAGCACCCGGATTTTCCCCCCTGGCTCACGAGCTGGATGATGTCAGGCAGGGGGGCTTCACGCATGGAGCCTTGGA
>CAIMQW010000342.1 GCA_903843705.1 uncultured Holophagaceae bacterium
GGTTCTCCGTGGCCACCACCGAGACGTGGAAGAACCAGGCCGGGGAGAAGCAGAGCAAGACCGAGTGGCACAACATCGTGGTCTGGGGCAAGCAGGCCGAGATCGCCGAGAAGTACCTGCGGAAAGGCAAGCAGGTGATGATCGAGGGCCGCATCCAGTACCGCGAATACACCGATCAGGCTGGCGTCAAGAAGACCGCCTGTGACATCCGCTGCGACAACTTCGTCATGCTGGGCCGCATGGATGACAGCGGTCCCCGGGACGGCGCCTACAGCCGCGGCGGCGCCCAGGAGGCCGAGGACCACGGCGCCCCCAGCCCCGCCGCCGGCGGCAGCTTCCCCGACGACGACATTCCGTTCTAGGTTGTTGTCCCGCCGATGGGTTCGGCACGGCATCAAAACGGCGCCTCTGGCGCCGTTTTGATGCTGAGTAGAGAAGACCTTTGCCATTCCAGGCGGGTAAGCAGCTGCTGGCGGCGGCACTCAAAGCCCATCTGGACGACCCTGTGGGCAATTTGGGGCGAGTACTCGAGTCTGGCCGGTCAGTCGTCGTCGTGCTTCTCGCGTCGAGGTTTGGCGTGCTCCGTTGCATGCTTACCGTCCTTCGCTTCACCCAGCTGGACCGTGCTCGCCGTCAGCGGCAGCTTGACCTGCCGTGTGGCGGCGTCGAATCCTCCGGCCAACGCCAGTCCCCACCCACCCACCAGGAGCACGAACAAGGCTCCAAACCAGCCGCGCTGGGAAGGAATTGACTCTGTTTCGGGCGCCGGCCGTCGTCCATCCACCATGGCCAAGGCAATGCCGTCTCTGTGGCGCCGGGTATGCCACATGAGGCCCAGAAGATGTAGACCCACCATGGCCACCATGCCGTAGGCGAGGGCCGCATGAAGCTCTTCAGCCCATTCCTGCCCAGCGGTCTTCAGCAGTCCCGTGGCGACCAATCCCATTGGCAGCAGGAGCATCGCGTAGATGGCATAGCTGGAACCTGGGTTATGGCCGGCACTGGGCTGATCACGTCCAGACCTCACTTCCTTGACATAGCGAATCAAGGCACCTGGGCCGTAGAGAAAGGAACCAAACCGGGAAGGTCGGGAGCCCACCAGACCCCAGATCACTCGGAGCCCGATGGCAAAGGCCAGGACCAGTCCAATCAGTATGTGAATCATGAAGGTCGGGCTGTGTTCCGGCGTCGACAAGGCCACCACGAAAGATCCTGAAAAGAGGACGACCAGGGTCCAGTGAAAGAAGCGGGTGGGGAGATCCCACACCATTTTGCGGGCCTGTAGGTCCCCGGTTGGCGCCAAGGGTGTGGCGGTGGTTTCGAGCATGCTAGCCTCCTGTGACCTCGAGATTCGGCCTTTCCCCCGGGCTTGGCCATCCAACACCCGTTCGATTAAAGGGAATGCCAGTGCGCCCAGAGGATACGAACCCCGCTCCCACACATGACGGATGGCGTCCTCAGGTTGGATTTGCCGCCATCCTGCTTGGCATTACCGCCCTGCTTGCCTGGGATCTGGTGACCGACCGTGCCTATCGGAGCGTCAGTACGGCACATCTCGTGGTGGAAGGCCTTGCCGCCTTCAGCGCCCTGGGCGCGGCAACCTGGGTGTTGTCCACCTTGCGGCGCCAGGGGCGCGAGGTCCAGCGACTCCAGGGTGATCTGGCCAAATCCAGGGCTGAGGCGACCCGGTGGCATGACGAGGTTTCAGAATTGCTGAAGGGCTTATCACATGCCATCGATGGTCAGTTCGATCGCTGGGATCTGAGCCCTGCGGAACGCGAAGTCGCCCTGCTGCTGCTGAAGGGCCTTTCCACGCGGGACATTGCCGACCTGCGGCAGACCCGGGAGGCCACGGTGCGCCAACAGGCGCAGGGAGTCTACCGGAAGGCCGACCTCGAAGGGCGGGCCGAACTGGCCGCCTTCTTCCTGGAGGATCTGCTTGCGCCGCCTGCTCCCAGATAATCGGCAGGGCTGCAGCATGTCGCTATCTCCAAACGGCGCCCGCAGGGCACCGTTTGGAGCGGGCGCGGCCGAGAACGCCCCTCGGAGAAACCGAGTCCCTGCGTTAGAATGATGGGTTCGGGAGTAACCGCCATGCTTGCTGTGCAGAACGTCACCATGCGCTTCGGCGCGAAGATCCTCTTTGAGGACGTCACCACCACCTTCAACCCCGGGCGACGTTATGGCCTGTCGGGTCCGAATGGGTCGGGGAAGTCCACGTTCATGAAGATCCTCTCGGGCGAGCTGGAGCAGCAGACCGGGAATGTGATCCGCCCCCGCAAGCTGGGCAACCTGCGCCAGGACCAGTTCGCCTTTGATGAGTACCGGGTGATCGACACGGTGATCATGGGCAACGCGGGTCTCTGGAAGGCGCTGCAGGAGCGGGACGCCATCTACGACAAGGCCGAGATGACCGACGAAGACGGCATGCGCGTGGCCGAACTCGAGGGCGTGGTGGCCGACGAGGATGGCTACACCGCAGAGAGCGACGCCGCCGTGCTGCTGGACGGCCTGGGCATTCCCGAGGCCCTGCACGGGCGCAAGATGGGCGAGCTGCAGGGCGGCCAGAAGGTCCGCGTGCTGCTGTCCCAGGCCCTCTTCGGCAACCCTCAGGCCCTGCTGCTGGATGAGCCCACGAACCACCTGGACCTGGACTCCATCCACTGGCTGGAGGAGTTCCTCAGCCGCTACAAGGGCACGGTGGTGGTGATCTCTCACGACCGCCACTTCCTCAACAACGTCTGCACGCACATCGCCGACATCGACTACCAGACGATCATCCAGTACACCGGCGGCTACGACGACATGGTCATGGCGAAGATTCAGGTGCGGTCCCGCATCGAGTCCGACAACGCCCAGCGCGAGAAGAAGATCGCCCAGCTGAACGAGTTCATCCAGCGCTTCGCTGCGGGCACCCGCAGCAGCCAGGTCAACAGCCGCCGCAAGGAAGTCGAACGCCTCCAGCCCAGCGACCTGGCCCGCAGCAACATCCAGCGCCCCTTCATCAAGTTCAACCAGAACAAGCCCGGCGGCCGATATGCCCTGGAGTTCGAGGGCGTGAAGAAGGGCTACGACACCGACAAGGACGGCACCGGCGGCCGCCACGAGGTCATCAAGGGCTTCTCGGCCATGGTGCAGCGGGGCGAGAAGGTGGCCCTCATGGGCCGAAACGGCATCGGCAAGACCACCCTGCTGAATGCCCTGCTGGCCAACGCGCCGCAGGTCACGGAGCTGGGTCTGAAGCTGGACGGCGGCGAGGTGAAGTGGGGCCACGAGGCCAACGTGGGCTACTTCTCCCAGGACTTTGCCGAGAGCATTCCCAAGGGCTACGAGCTGGTCACCTGGCTGCACCAGTTCGACCCCGAGGCCACCAAGGAGCAGATCCGCGGCATCATGGGCCAGATGCTCTTCCGGGGCGAAGAGGGCAACAAGATGACGGACGTGCTCAGCGGCGGCGAGTCCTGCCGGCTGCTGTTCTGCAAGCTCATGCTGCAGAAGCCCAACATCCTGGTGCTGGACGAGCCCACCAACCACCTGGACCTGGAAGCGGTCATTGGGCTCAACGACGCCCTGCAGCGCTACGAGGGCACGATCCTGTTCGTGACCCACGATGAGGACATCATCGACGAAGTGGCCACGCGCATCTGGCACCTCACGGATGACGGCATCGAGGACTTCCAGGGGACTTACGCGGAGTACGGGGCTCCGACCGGGCGCTAGGGCTGTCCCGAAATCGCTTGCGATTTCGGAGATGGGAAGGGCTAGTCGGGGGTGGCGGCGAGCAACATTCGCAGGACTTCTTCGGCTACTTTCAGTCCTACGATGGCGGGCATGTAGGAGATCGTTCCCACGGGGCGCCGGACTCGGCCGGGGCCGCAGTGAGGCTCGATGTCCACGGGGTTGGCGGGACGCTTGTTGTCGGCGGGCTCCAGGGAGTAGATGCAGCGGATGCCTTCGGTGATACCGGCTTTGCGCAGCTCTTTGCGCACCCGGGCGGCCAGGGGGCAGAGCCGGGTCTCGCTGATGTCGCCGGCCTGGAGCAGGCTGCTGTCCAGGCGGCCCCCGGCTCCCATGGCGGAGATCAGGGGGATGCCCTGCTGGTGGGCCGTGACCATGAGCGCCACCTTGCAGGTCATGGAGTCGATGGCGTCGATGGCCACATCGGGGCGGGGCTCCAGCAGCGCGGGCAGTGTGTCGGTGTGGATGAAGGTGACCAGGGCCTCGACGTCGCAGTCGGGGTTGATGTCCCGCACTCGGGCCGCGGCCACCTCGGCCTTGGGCTGGCCCAGGGTCGAGCGCAGGGCGTAGAGCTGGCGGTTGAGGTTGCTGGGACCGACGCCGTCGTGGTCCACCAGGCGCAGGTGGCCCACGCTCGCCCGCGCCAGGGCCTCCACGGCGAAGGAGCCCACGCCGCCCAACCCGAACACGGTCACGCGGGCCTCTCGCAGTCGGTCCAGCGCCGCCTCGCCGAGCAGCAGCTCACTGCGGGAATACCACCTCATGCCAGCCACTCCTTGAAGCACTGCCGCCCATTCTCCCAGGTCTGGGCTGCGAGCACTGCCGGCTCGACCCCGCGCAGGCTGGCGGCGGCCTCAAGCACCGGCAGCAGCTCTCCCCTGCCGTCGCTCTCCAGCAACAGCCGGTTCGCGGCCACGGCGCGCAGCGACTCGCACAGCTTCGGACGATTCGGCGCCAGCAGGTCCCCCGAGAAGGACAGGAACACCCCCAGCCCATGCAGCGCGAGGGCGATCTCCGGGCTGCCGGAGTAGCCATGGACCAGCGCCCCCGCCGACGGCACGCCCTCCCCCCGCAGCAGGTCCAGGAGGCGCCCCCAGGCCTGCACCGCATGGATGGCCACGGGTCGGCCCAGGGTGTGCGCGAGGCGCAGCTGGACCCGGAAGGCGGACTCCTGCGCGGTTCGATCCGCAGCCTGCCGGCTGAAGTCCAGCCCGCACTCCCCGACGCCACTCCGGTGGGTGCGCAGCAGCGCTTCCAGGCGCAGGTCCCACCCGGGGGCCGCCTCCGCCACGAACCAGGGGTGGAGGCCCAGCATGGGGATGACCTTCGCGTTTCCCGCCGCGTGGGTCTGCACCGCCGCCCAGTCCGCTTCGCAGGTCCCGCAGACCACGCGCCAGTGGTCCGGCTCGGGGCTCCCCAGTCGGGGCAGGTGGCTATGGGCGTCGAGGAGGGGGTGCATGGGGCGAGTCCTCTTCCAGAGTGCCCGAGGCCAGCCTGGTGGTCCCGGCGGGAATTGAACCCACGACCTACCGCTTAGGAGGCGGTCGCTCTATCCGCTGAGCTACGGGACCTGCAGGCTGCAGCGCCCATTCTAGCGTGTTATCGGAGCCGTCGCGGGGGGCGGCGCCGGCGGGGTTGGGGGCAGGAGCTTCCGCCCGCCCCAGGCCAGCCCGCCCGCCAGCAGCAGCCAGCCGATGGGGGACCGGGCGGCGACGCGCAGGTCCTGCCAGGAGGGCAGGGCCGCGAAGACCAGGTTGGCCAGGAGGAAGACCATGCCCGCCTCGGGCCAGCCGAATTCGGGGCTCGCCCCCAGCCGCCAGAGGAAGAGGCCATAGGCCAGGGGCAGCAGCAGCAGGGGCGCGAGGCCGATGAAGAAGGCGTTGTACCAGCGCAGGTTGCCCAGTGCCACGGAGCCGAGCACGTAGCCGCGCCCCTCCCGGCGCGGGAGCACGGTGAAGCGGAGGGGCTGGCCGTTGAGGGCGGTGCCCACCAGCCAGTGGCAGAGCTCGTGGCAGAAGGTCCCCGGCAGGGCCAGCAGCGAGACCAGCCAGAAGGAGCGCCTGGCCTGGTTCAGCAGCCAGAGTATGCCGGCCATGGCCGCGAGGTAGCCCAGCGCGACGTTGCGGCTGCCCCCCCCGAGTCCCCAGAGATGCTCCATCGGCGTACGGCCTCCTGGCTCCATTGGAGCATTCCCGCCGCTCTCCCTGCACCTAAAGGGACCCGTTCTTGCGATGATGGGGTTCCCCCCCGAGGTACCCATGTCCCGCGCGCAGCTCAAAGATGAAGTCTTCATGAACATGGCGCTCGAGCTGAGCCGCCTCGGCACTTGCTGTCGCCTGCAGGTGGGCTCGGTGCTGCTGCGGGCCGATGGCGGCATTGCCGCGGCGGGCTTCAACGGCGCCCTGCCGGGGATGGCCCATTGCACGCCAGACACCTGCAAGCCCGGCCAGCGCTGCCTGCACACCAGCCACGCCGAGGAGAACGCCTTGGGCTTCTGCGACGGCCCTGTGGCCACGGCCTACGTCACCCACGAGCCCTGCCTCATCTGCTGCCGGGCCCTGGTGCGGCGCGGCGTGCGGCGGGTGGTGTTCCGCCACCCCTACACCAGCATCGCCGAGCAGGAGCGGGCCGAGCGTCAGCACATCCTCGACCACTTTGCCGTGGCCTGGGAACAGCTGGGTTGAAGTCGGGCCCCGGGGGCGCATACTGCACCACGTCCCGCTTCCTGGAGTGACCTGGTTGCCCGCTGAATCCATCCATCTGCAGGTGAATGGCCGCGTGCTCGAGGCGCCGGAGGGGACGACGCTGCTGGCCCTCTGCCAGCGTGAGGGCATCCCCATCCCGACCCTGTGCTCGGACCCCCGCCTGAAGCCCGCCTCCACCTGCCGGCTCTGCGAGGTGGAGGTGCTCGGCGAGGAGCGGCCGCTCTGCGCTTGCGCCACGGAGGTGCGTGAGGGCATGGACGTGCAGACCCACACACCCGCCCTGGAGGCCTTTCGGCGCACCATGCTGGAGGGCTACGCGGCCCACATCCCTGCCGAAGACCCCGCGCGGCTGGAGGGCAAGCCCTTCCAGGCGCTGCTCGAGACCTATGGAGTCACCCCCGGCGGCACACGCCGGCCGGAGCGCCGACTGGCCGAGCACCCCTACCTCGACGTGGACCTATCCTGGTGCGTGACCTGCGGGCGTTGCGTCCGGGTCTGCCAGGAGCTCCAGGGGCAGGACATCTGGACCATGGCGGGTCGCGGCATGGAGGTCCGGCCCGTGCCCCAGCTCGCCGCTGGGCTGGCCGAAAGCGGCTGCGTCAGCTGCGGCGCCTGCGCAGACACCTGCCCCACAGGTGCCATCGAGGATGTTAGGCGGCTGGCCCACGGCCTGCCCGAGCGCTGGGTGCGGACCACCTGTCCGTATTGCGGCACAGGCTGCGAGCTGGACCTGGGCGTGAAGGCCGGGCGCATCACCGAAGCCCGGCCGGTGCTCGACGCGCCCGTGAGCCGTGGCCACCTCTGCGTGAAGGGGCGCTACGGGTTTGGCTTCAACGACGCGTCGGACCGCATCACCTCGCCCTTGGTCCGCCGGGACGGAGCCTGGGTGGAGGTCTCCTGGGAGGAGGCCCTGGACGCGGCCGCGGTGGCCCTGCGGCGGGCCGAGGGGCAGGCCGGGGTGCTGGCCTCCAGCCGCGCCACCAATGAGGAGAACTACCTCGCGCAGAAGTTCGCCCGGCTGGCCCTGCGCAGCAACAACATCGACTGCTGCGCCCGGGTCTGCCACGCCCCCAGCGCCGCAGGCCTTGGCGAGGTCTTCGGCACCGGCGCCGCCACCAACTGCTTCGCTGACGTGGAGGAGGCGGGGTTGTTCCTGGTGGTGGGCGCCAACCCCACCGAGAACCACCCCATCGTCGGCGCGCGGATCCGCCAGCGGGCTCGGGCAGGCGTGCCGCTCATCGTGGTGGACCCCCGGCGGACGGAGCTGGCCGCCCTGGCCACGGTGCACCTCGCGCTGCATCCCGGCACGAACCTGCCCCTCCTGCTGGCGATGGCCCACGTCATCCTGCGCGAGGGCCTCTCGCACACGGCCTTTCTGCAGGCTCGCACTGAAGGGTTGGCCGCCTTCGCCGCTTCGGTGGAGGAGTGGACCCCGGAGCGCGCTGCTGGCGTCTGCGGCGTCTCGGCCGAGGACATCCGGCACGCGGCGCGGCTCTACGCCACCAGCCGGCCCGCCATGTGCCTGCACGGCCTCGGCGTCACGGAGCATATCCAGGGCACGGACACGGTGGCGCTGCTGGCCCAGCTGGCCCTGCTCACGGGCAACGTGGGCATCCCCGGCGCGGGGGTGAATCCCTTGCGCGGCCAGAACAACGTCCAGGGCAGCGCGCAGATGGGCTGCGAGCCGTCCCGTCTCACGGGCTACCAGAAGCTGGCTGCGGCCCAGGGCACACATGAGTCGGTCTGGGGCGCGGCGCTGCCCACAGCGCCTGGCCTCACGGCCATGGGCATGGTGGACGCTGCCGGTGAGGGCCGCCTGAAGGCGCTGCTGCTGATCGGCTATGACCTCCTGCTGAGCCACCCGGACACGGAGACCACCGCGGCCTGCCTCAATGCCCTTGACGACCTCATCGTGGTGGACCTCTTCCTGACGGAGACCGCCAAGGCTTTCGGCACGGTCTTTCTGCCCGCCGCCAGCGCCTTCGAGAAGGAAGGCACCTTCATGAACAGCGAGCGCCGCGTGCAGCGGGTGCGCCAGGCGCTGCCACCCCAGGGCCAGAGCCGCACGGACCTGGCCATCCTCTGCGACCTGGCGGCGTGCCTGGGGGCCGGGGCGCACTTCCGGTTTGAGGACGCTGCGGCGGTGTGGGACGAGACGCGGCGCACCTGGCCCGCCATCGCCGGCATCAGCCACGCGCGACTGGACCGGGAAGGGGGCCTCCAGTGGCCCTGCCCCACCGAGGACCACCCGGGCACGCCCCGGCTGCACGGCGGCACCTTCGCCGGCGGGGGACCTGCGCGGTTCCGCCCCATCGTTTGGACGCCCAGCGCCGAGGTGCCGGACAAGGCCTTCCCCTTCCTGCTGAACACGGGCCGCAGCCTCTTCCACTTCAACGCCGCCACCATGACGCGGGGCACCCGCAATCGCAGCCTGGCCCCGGACGACTGCCTGGACCTGCATCCCGAGGACGCCCGGGCCTTGGGTGTGGCGAGCGGCGACGCGGTGCGGGTGCGGAGCCGCCACGGCGCCTTCACGCTCCGCGCCCGCCTGACCACGGAGGTGCGGCAGGGCGAGCTCTTCGCCACCTTCCATGCGGTGGAGGCCTGGGTGAACCGTGCGACGGGGCCGGGCCGGGACACCGTGACCGGCACCCCGGAGTACAAGGTCACCGCCGTATCCCTAGAGAGAGCCTAGATTCCCCCCAGCTCCCAGGCGGCGCCGGGATCGATATCGATGGCTACCTCGGTGCCGTCATCGAGGATCAGCATGGGCGGGTCCCCGGGCCGCAGATCGACGATGGTGCGCCCCAGCAGGCGCTCCCGGCGGCCGTGGTGCCAGGGGATGCCCACGGGGTAGGTGCGGCGGTAGGCGTCCAGGGGCTCCTCCAGTCGGTGGCAGAGGTGCGTCAGGGCCGCCTGGAGGCCTTCGTCGAAGCCCTGGGGAGGCTCGGGATCCAGGCCGGCGGCGGCCAGGAACACCTCGCCGGGGGTCCGGCTTCCGGTCTCCACTATGGCCAAGTGCCGGGGCCGGTGCCCTGCGGGGGACTCGCCCTGGAGGACCACGGGGCGGTCGTGGTGGATGCCGAGCCAGAGGGAGACCAGACCGCAGGGGCCGGTGTCCCCGGCCTCCAGGGCCGGCTGGGCGTCATCGTGGAAGACCACGGCCCGCAGGGGCAGCCACTCGAAGCCCTCGGCCACCTTGGCGCCCACCGGACCCGGGAGCTTCCGGTGCAGCTCCGCCACGGCCTCGGCAAAGGTCTCCCGGAGGCCCGCGAGGCTGAGGACGCCATCCGGGAGGCCCAGCGCATTCAGGGACAGGGGGGGCTCATGCCAGTCCACCGCCATGGCTGGCACCAGCTGCTGGAACAGGATGAGCGCGGGATCCCAGTCCCAGTGCCGGGAGGGCTCGTAGCCGAGTTCGCGGCACAGGTCGAACCAAGCGCGGGCCGGTGTTGCCAAGCCCGGCTGGTAGATAGACCGGCCGTCGAGGAAGATCTCGCTGCCCGGCCCCTGGTGGGTCTCCCGGCGGAGGAGACCCACCTCATGCCGACCCAGCGTGGCCAGGGTCATCTCGTGGAAAGGATGGTCCTCCTGCCGGAGCACCTTGAGCGGTGCGCCTAGAATCCAGCCCTCCAGAGTCATGCCCGGTCTCCCCATGAAGGAAACCTCGGGCATCTCTCCCCGGGCGTCAATGGCCTGAACTGGGGTAGGTTGCTCGACGTTAGTCCACCCGCTGGAGATTTATGCCTGGGTAGAAGTGCTGGAGGATCTGCTTGAACGGGGTGCCCTCCAGGGCCATGCCATAGGCGCCGGTTTGGCACATGCCCAGGCCATGCCCCCAGCCCCGTCCGTAGAAGATCCAGCGGCGCCTGGCACCTTGACCCACGGTGAGCCAGCGGAAGACGTTGTCCTTGAGGCCCAGCAGGCCCCGGATGTGCATGCCCCGCACCCGGTGGGAGGCGCCCCGGGTGTCCACCAGGGTCAGGTCCAGCACCCGGCCCTCATCGTTGTAGTCGGCCTTGAGCTCACGAATCCCAGAGACCTTGATCCGCCGGCTCACATTGGCGAGCAGCTCTGACTCGCTGTATTCCACGCGCCAGTGGGCCGTGGGGTTGTAGCGGTCCCAGGCGGCGCCATCGGGGTCCAGGCGGCGCACCAGCACCTGGGCGGGGCCCGCCTCGCCGGGGATCCACTTGAGCCGGTCACCCACTTGGATGTCGGCCTTGGGCAGCAGGCGGAGGCTGCCGTCCGGTCCCTCCTCCGCCAGGAGCACCGTCGGGGCCAGCGGCAGGGGTTCTGGTCCCCCACGCTTGCGCCGGACCTGCCCGTCCAGCAACAGGGATCCCTCGCTGGGGGTGAAGGGCTCCAGCTCCAGCCAGAGGCGCCCCAGGACCTGGAGGGCCTGGCGCAGGGAGATGGGTTCCTCGGCGGCCCAGGCGGCGGCGGGCACCACGCCCCGCCGGGTCAGGAAGGCCGCCAGCAGGCGGTCCTGGGGAAGATTCACTGGCAGGAAGTAGGCCGCGTCCTGGGGCCGCTCCTGGCCCTCCACCAGCCGCTGGAAGCCGAAGGCCCGGGCCAGGGCCAGGAAGAGATGTCCCTGCCCTGCGAGGGGGCTGAGGTCCAGGGCCAGGCGCTGCTGGAGCAGCCGCACGGGCGGGGTGAGCTCGGCCAGGGTGGCGGGCCGGGCCAGGCGCTCCCCGGCGAGCCACTCGGGGGGCAGGCCTGCGGAGGCCAAGCGCAGCAGCTCCCAGGAGAGCCAGGGCTGCTGGGTCTCCTGGGTGATGGGCAGGCCCGAGGCGAAGGGCAGGGTCAGGGGCCGCTCGGGGTAGCAGGAGGCCGCCCGGAGGTAGGGGGCATCGCCGCCGAAGACGTGCGCCACATCGGTGGTGTGGCCACCGCAGTTGGCCATGAAGAGGGCCTGGATGGGCTTGCCTCCGTAAGTGGCGAACAGCCCTTCGGTCTCCTGGATGGCGCGGTCCGTGAGGGCCTGCTCGCCGTCCCGGCCGCCATAGACCTGATCGGAGACGGTATCGCCCATGTCGAAGCCGTCGGCGGCCCGCTTGCCACGGTTGGCCACGGCATAGGTCCGGGCCGCCACAGCCTGGGCCTTGAGGGCCTCCAGGGCCGGGAACTCCCAGGCGCCCATCTCCTTGGGCACCACGCCGCGCAGGTAGGTCTCCAGGTCCAGTGTGTTCACCACGGTCAGGCGCCCCTGGGCTTTGGGCAGGATCTCGACCTTGCCCCGGTAGCGGCCCTTGCCCTGGAGGTTCGTAAGCTCGCCGGCGGGCTTCAGCCAGACGCCCGCCTGGGGCAGGGGCCGACGCTCGTAGCGGTCCGTGACGGCATACAGGGCGCGGCCCTTCCGGGGCGAGCCGGGGCGCTGCTCCGAGGCCACCCACAGTTCATCGAAGCCCAGGTCCTGTAGCTTCTGCAGGACCGGCTCGGCCTCCTGCACCCCCGGGAAGTGCCCCGTGACCACACGCCAGGTCTCGGCATCCGGGACCTTGATCTGGTCGGGAGCCTCACCCAGGCTCTTCAGGTGTTTCAGCAGGGCCTGGGTCTCTGCGGCCCCGAGGGGGCGGCCCACCTGGATGCGGTATTCGGTGGTGGGCTCTGAGACGCCCCGGCTGTCCCACCAGATGCGCAGCTTCTCGTCGGGCGCCAGGCTGAACAGGCGCTTCCCGGCCCGGTCACAGACCTGACCGCCCCCTTCCAGGGATACGATCCATTCCACCGCCTGGGTGTCGAGCCCGATGCGCAGGGGTGGCTGGGTGGCGCGCAGGGGCGAGAGGGACAGGATCAGGGCGGGAACAAGGAGAGCCTTCATGGGCGGAATTGTCCCACGAATCGCGCCAGGGCCTGCCAGCGGCGGGCCCGCAGGGTCTCCGCACTAAGTAGCTCCCCCTCGGGGCCCCTGCGGTGGGTGAGCAGGGCGAGACAGCTCTGGTCGGCGGGGCGGAAGAAGAGGGCAGGGCCCGTGTAGCCCAGGTGATACCACCAGCCCGAGGGCGCGCCGGGCTCGGACGCGGTGGGGGGCGCGGGGGCGGGCGCGGTCTCGGTGGGCTCCTCAAGGACCTCGAGGCCGAAGGCCAGCGGAAGCTGGGACAGCAGGTGCCCAAAAGACCCCGGATCCGCCGGGAGCACCTGCAGGCCCAGGCCCCAGCGGGCGCCCTGCTCGCCGGGGGCGGTCGCCACGGCCATGCGGCGCGGCCAGCTCGCGGCGACCCAGCGGGCCAGGGCGGCGCGCAGCTGGGGGGCCGTGGTGCCGAAGCCCGCGTGGCCTAGCATGCCGGCCCGGGCGTTGGCATCGTGGGGCAGGAGCGGGTCGCGCGGAGGCGGGGCCGTGCCCGTGGCGAGGGCCCAGGCCTCGGCGTCCGGGGCGTCGGGAACCTCGGTGGGGGCCGCCGTCCAAGGGGCCGGGCTCAGCCCAGAGGCCGCGCCCAGCCGTGGGAAGGGCACGCCGGTCTCGGCCTCCAGCAGCTCGCCGAGCAGGCGGTAGTTGAGGTCTGAGTAGGTGGCCAGCCCGGGCGTCGCAGGGCGGAGCAGGGGATGCTCAGGCACGGGCTGAAGCAGCTGCTGGGCCACGGCCTCCCCGGTGTAGGGGCGCCAGGGCGGGAGTCCGGAGCTGTGCGACAGCAGCTGGCGCACCGTCAGCGGCTCAGGCCGGTCCTGGAAGCCCAGGGCCCAGCGCCGGTCCACGTCCAGGTCCAGGAAGGCCAGCGCCAGCGGCGCCGTCACCAGGGGCTTGGCGAGGGAGGCGAGGTCGTAGAACCGGCTCACGCCCGGTCCAGCTCCGCGAGACTCTTGGCGACTGCCTTCTGGACCTGGTCGGCCACACCCATGGCCTCCTGGCCCTCTTCCCAGGTGACGCCGTCGGTGCCGAGGCCCAGACAGGCGGCGTGGAAGGCCTCGATTTCCAGGCGCAGGGGCTCGCCCTCTTCGATGGTGGCGGTCTCGGGGCGTACCTCGGGGCCATCCGGTCCCATGACGAGGCGCAGCAGCTCCAGCGTCTGGGAGGCGAAGTCCAAACTGGCGTATTCCTTGTCGCCGAAGGCCCGGAGGGTGCGCTCCTTCTTGCGGGCCACGCGGCTCGCGGTGACTGTGGCGAAGGCGCCGCCCTCGAACTTCAGGCGGGCGTTTACCAGGTCGGCGTAGGGCGTCAGGACGGGGATACCCACGGCCTCCACATCGATCACGGGGCGCCCCACCAGGGCGCGGAGCAGGTCCAGGTCATGGATCATCACGTCCATCACCACGTCCACCTCGAGGCTGCGGGCGGGGAAGGGCGAGACCCGCACGGCCTCCAGGAAGCGGGGCTTGAAGCCGCGCTCCCGCAGGGCGGTGACGGCGGGGTTGAAGCGCTCCAGGTGGCCTACCTGGGCGATTAGGCCGGGCTTGGCGGCGCGGGCCTCGGTCAGCGCTGCCAGCAGCGCCACGCCCTCGGCGAGGGAGGCGGCCAGGGGCTTTTCCATGAGCACGTGCTTGCCGGCCTTGAGGGCCTGGATGCCCAGGGCATGGTGGAAGCCCGTAGGCGCGGCGATCTGCACGGCATCGACCTCGGCCAGCACCTGGTCCAGGGTGGCCGCCCAGGGCACACCGAACTTGGCGGCGATCTCCGGCCCGCGGGCGGGATCGGGATCCACCACCGCCACCAGCAGCGCGTTTGGCGCGGATGCGGCGATGCGGGCGTGGTGTTGCCCCAGGTGACCTACTCCGACGACGGCGACTCTCAGTTTGGTCATGACCCTCTCCAGACCAGACCAGCCTATCAGGGCTGCTAATCTGGGGTTTCTCCTTGGAAGGTGACCATGAACCTCAAGATCGAAGCTGTGAACCTGGTCCGCTGGCTGCACTTTCTCGCTCTGGGCGTGGGCCTCGGCGGCGCCGTGGTGACCCTGCTGCTCTCGGGCTTCGAGGAGAGCCGGGAAGACCTGCAGGGCCTGGCGGCCACCATCTGGGCCAAGGTGGTGGGCTGGGCCTTCCGTTTGGCGCTGGTGGCCGGCATCGCCTTGCTGGTGATGCTGATGCAAGACGGGCAGAACCCCCTGAAGAACGGCCACTACTTCCACATCAAGCTGCTGCTGGTGTTCATCCTCGTGGGTCTGTCCGAGATGACGCCCAAGGCGCTGGCGGCCGGCAAGCGGGGCTCGGCCCTCCTGGTGCTGGTGCTCTTCCTGGCGGCCAGCTTCACCGTGTTCAACAAGGGGCTCTTCGGCGCCCGGGCCAAGACCGCTCCCGCAGGTTCGGTGGAGACCCTCCGCCCCGCCAACTGAGCACTCCTCCAGAAACAAAAGCAGCCGTCGATGACGGCTGCTTTTGTTTCTGGAGTTTCTTTAGTCCTCGGGTTCCTCGTAGTCGCCGTTATGCCACACATTCTGCACATCGTCGTTGTCCTCGAGGAGGTCCACCAGCTTCAGGAAGCTGGTGAGCTTGTGGCCTTCCAGGGCCGAGCTGGTGCTGGGGGCCATGATGATCTTGGCCTCGATGACCGGCAGCTTGGCCGTGTCCACCGCATCCTTCACGGCCTGGTAGGACTCGGGGCTGGTCTTGATGACCCAGGCGCCGCCCTCGTCGACGACGTCATCGGCTCCGGCCTCCAGGGCCACCTCCATGACCTTGTCCTCGGAGACCTCGGCTTCCACCACGATCTGGCCCTGCTTGCTGAAGAGGTAGGCCACGGAGCCCTGGGCGCCCAGCTCGCCGCCGAACTTGGTGAAGTAGCTCCGGACCTCGGGGGTGGTGCGGTTCTTGTTGTCGGTCATGGCCTCGACCAGAATGGCCACGCCGCCGGGACCGTAGGCCTCGTAGGTGACTTCCTCGTAGGTCACACCCTCGAGCTCGCCAGTGCCCTTCTTGATGGCGCGCTCCCAGTTGTCCTTGGGCATGTTGCTGCCCTTGGCTTGGTCCACGGCCAGGCGCAGGCGGGGATTGGCCGCCACGTCGCCACCACCGAGGCGGGCGGCCACGGTGATTTCCTTGAGGATCCTCGTGAACACCTTGCCGCGCTTGGCGTCAGCGGCGCCCTTTTTGTGCTTGATGGTGGACCATTTGCTGTGGCCGGACATGGGGACTCCAGGAAAGGACAGGATGGAGCGAATCAGACGTGGGGTTCCCGGGGGGGACATCGCGAGCGCTGCGAGCAGGCGGTCCTCCCTGGATCATGTCAGCCGCGCAGGGCCCGGCGGGAGACCCGGGCAAAGGACGGGGCTTCCTGACGGATCATCGGCCGCTCCAGGAGGAACTGGTACCACTGCTCACCGTAGACCTTCATCTTGAGGGCCTTGCCGTTCTGGAGCAGGTTGCGATTGGTGATGAGGCGTTCGTCGCCCTTGCAGATCTCGAGGCCCTTGTTGAGGACTTCGATGGCCTTGTCGCGCTCGCTCATCTCCATCAGCACGAAAGCGTAGACCGCGTAGAGCAAGCTCTCCTTCTTGCCGCTCTTTAGGGCCAGGTTGAAGGTCTCCTTTGCCTTTTTCTTCTCGCCGCGCTTCCACTGGATGATCCCCAGCATGGCCTTGGCGATGTAGTGCTGCATAGAGGCGGCGGCCAGCAGGGGCTCGGCCTCGTCGTTCTTCTTGCGAAGATACTGTACGACGCCGATCTGGCCATCGATGCTGCCCTTCACGAGGAACTGCCTGGTGGAGAACTGGTAGCCCTCCTTCATGACCTCGATGGCCTTGTCGAACTGCTGCTTCTTCAGCAGGTCGCCTGCCCGCGTGAAGATCTTTTCCAGGTCCTGCTGGATCTTCCGGCCCTGCCAGATGAAGAGCCCCGCCCCGGCCAGAAGGCCGATGGGCACGCTGATCCAGAGCTTGATGCTCAGCAGGGTGGAGAGCAGGATCACGGCGAGGGCGGCGCCCAGGCCGAGCAGGAGATTGATCACGGAGACTCCGCATGGCGCGGCCCGTAGCCGGGCCAAAGGGTTATTTTATCGGCCCTTGGCTCGATTTGCCATCCGGATTGCTAACCAATGACGCCACTACGGGAGGTGCTGAGCCGGCGGCGGCGGACCGGCCGCCTGGCCGCTACGGGCGCCGTTTCCTTCCGGGGCCTGCCGGGACCCCTCTTGGGGGCCTCTTCCTTCGGCTTGGCGACTTTGCGGACCTTCACCTTCTTGTCCTTCTTCACTCGCTCCCGCCTGACCAGGGCCGCAGCGGCGCGGCCGGTCACCACCACGCGGCTGCCATCCTTCAGTTTCTTCACCTTGCTGCCGGGCTTGCGCCCGCGCTTGAGACTCATGGCCAGCGGTTCCTCGTCCAGCAGCTCTCGCTCCAACTGGGCCTGGAGCGCCATCATCTCCCCGCCGTCCGTCTCGTGGTCTTGGCCGCAGAGGTGCAGGAAGGCATGGATCACCAGCATCTCGACCTCGCGCCTCCGGCTGACGCCGAACTTCTTGGCCATTTTCTCAGCGGTCGGGAGGCTGATGACAATGTCGCCGAGGTGTGGAAAGGCGCCCTTCTCCACACCGGAAGGGAAGCTGAGCACATCGGTCGTCATGTTTTTCCCGCGATGTTCTCGGTTGAGTTTTCTCATGCCGCGATCATCGACATAAGTCAGAGACATGCCCTGAGCGTCAGGCGCGAGTCGATCCCTGAGACCTCGCAGGAGTTTGCCGAGAGACTGCTCACCGGGACCACGTAATTTGCTGCGGCTAGACCAATCGATCGTGAAGGGTTTTAATGTCTCAGTCATGGCCTTCTCCTCCACAGAATCAATGAAAGGGCACTAAGAATGCTGGCTATTGTCCATTTTGTCAATCCTTGATTAATAGTTGCATGAATTGAATCAGTGTTTTTTTAGTAGCTTGAATTTTAATTTTTGTATAGAATATATTTTAAAATTTAATATAAAAATTGTAAATAAATGATTAATCGATATTATTACAGAAATACATAAAACCTATGGCATCCTGATGGTATGAACCCCGGCCTTCCCCGCAACCTGGCAGACCCCCTAGGCCGGTTCCTGGTCCTGCTGGATCGCTGGAACCGGACCCATGCCCTGACGGCCCTGCCTATCTCCGAACGGAGAGAGGAATTGCTGCTGGATGCTGCGGCCCTGCTGCCTTTTCTGGCTCCGCTCGGGGCCGGGAGCCGGGTGGTGGACCTGGGGACGGGGATGGGCGTCCCCTCGGTCCTGCTGGCTCTGGCGCGACCGGACCTGGAAGTGATCGGGGTGGACGCCTCAACGAAGAAACTGGCCTTCCTCCGGCAGGCCGTTCTCGAATTGCCTGTGCCGAACCTTAATGCCCTCCATGGGCGCCTGGAGGCACTTCCACCCCTCCAGGCGGACTGGGGCACCGCCAAGGCGCTGGGCTCCCTCGAGCACCTGCTGGGCTGGTGGACCCGCCATGGCCGGCCTGGGGCCCCTTTCTTCGCGCTCAAGGGCCTGGACTGGGAGCAGGAGGTTCTTCCACCGGGCTGGACCGCCACCCCGCACCCCTACCAGCTGCCCACCCGGGGGCAGCGGGTGGTCCTGGAGTTGCGCCCAAGCTGACGCAAAGGGCCCCGGATTGGGGCCCTCGGTCTTGCGCGATGGCAATGCTTCTTCCGCTCCTGTTCCTTAGCGGCTGATCGTGTCGCCGTTTCGCAGTTCTTCGACGGTGCGCAGCACGCGGCAGGTCGCCGTCCCGGGCTCCGAACGCACCACCAGGACCTGGCCAAGGTAGTGGTCAACGGACTCCATGGGAGGCTTCTTCTCGCTCTCGGTGCCGACCGGGAAGGTCCGGGCGCGCAGGGCGAGGAGCACATCCCCGACCTTGAGGCCGCTCGAAGTGCCCTTGTCGATGATGAGCATGTCGCCACTGGCTGAGTTCAGCTTGCCGTCCCGGATGTAGACCACAACCGCAGCGTCGGGAGCGACCTTGACGGGGTCTGCGATGTCCGTCCGGGCCTGTAGGGGGAGGTTGGCGGGTTCCGTGAACCGGACGAGCCGATCACCGAGTTCCACCGAGTCCATGCAACGCTCAATCACAGCCAGAGAGCCCTTGGCCTGGGTGGTGGTGATCCGGACCACCCCGGCCTGCTTCACCACATCGCCCAGCTTCTTCTTGGTGGTAAACGGGTGGACCAGCTTTCGGGCCACGGTCTTCAGGATCAGGAACCGGTCTCCGACCTTCACGCCCTGGTCGGTTCCACCGTTCAGGTAGATGGTCTCCCCCTCACCGAGGTACTGGCGGTCGCCCCGCTTGTTGCCCGTGATCCGGAAAGCACCCTGGTTCTTGTAGTGGGCCTCGGCGCCTTCGGGCACCAGGTAGGGCAGCTGAATGAAGTCCTGGAAGGCGAAGCCAAGCTCGGCCCGTCGAACGGAGCTGGGCTCGGCCCGTCGCTGGTCAGGTTTCAGGTTGGTGACGGCCTCGGGGACAGACCCTGCCGTGGCCACAGCCCGGGCGAGGTCGATGACCAGGGGGTCGCCGGGGTAGATCCAGTGCGGGTCTTTGACCCACTGGTTCAGCTCCCAGATCTGGGGCCACGCATAGGGGTTGCCAAGGTACTTCCCAGCCAGGTCCCAGAGCGTGTCGCCCTTCTGGACTAGGTGGGTCTTGGAGCCCTCGGGGACGGCCAGTTCTTTCGGGTAGTCCCACTTCGATGAATGGGCTTCCACCTTCACCGGTCCGGGCGCGGCTTCCTGAGCCCTCAGGCTGGGAGCAGCCAGAACTAGGGCCAGCATTATGCTTGGTGCCACCGCGATGGCGCAGATTCGTCCGGCGTTCAGGCGAGTGGGCAGGCGCATCGAAAAACCCCCAGTCAGAATTGGATAGTGGTAATTATAGGTCTTCGACGCGGATCATATCTGAAAATAATGAGAGGCGGTTGCGAACCTCGTCCTGGGAAATCTGCTCGAGCCTCTCCGTGGAAAACTGCTCCACGGTAAAGCTGGCCATGACCGAGCCCACCAGGGTGGCATGCTTCAGGGCCGTGACATCCATTCGTTCCATCCAGGCGAGGTAGCCAAGGAAGCCCCCGGCGAAGGTATCGCCCGCCCCCGTGGGATCGAAGACATCCTCCAGCGGGTAGGCCGGGGCGGCAAAGATACCCTCTGGAGTGAAGATTGCGACGCCGTATTCCCCGCGCTTCACCACCAGGATCCGGGGACCCATGGCCTGGACCTTGCGATAGGCCTTGATGAGGCTGTGCTCCAGGGTCAACTCCCGAACCTCGGCGTCATTGACCAGGAGGATGTCCACTTCCTTGAGCACGGCTTCCAGGGCCGGGCGGGCTCCGCGAATCCAGTAGTTCATGGTGTCCAGGGCGATCCACTTGGGTCGGGTGGCCATCTGGCGCACGACCTCGAGTTGCAGGACCGGGTCGATGTTGCCAAGGAAGAGGTATTTGGACTCCCGGTAGCTCTCGGGCAGGACCGGGCGGAAGTCCGCGAAGACGTTCAGATCCGTGGCCAGGGTCTTCGCCTCGTTCAGGTCGTAGCCGTATTCCCCCTTCCAGTGGAAGCTGAGGCCCTTGACCTTTGAGAGCCCCGTCAGGTCGATGGGGCGGTCGTCGAAGACCTTCAGCTGCTCTGGCCCGAAGTCATCGCCGACCACGGCCACGATTCGCACAGGGTGGAAGCGGCTGGCGCTGAGGGAGAAGTAGGTCGCGGATCCTCCGAGGGCGTGCTCCCGTCGCCCGAAGGGGGTGGAAAGATCGTCGAAGGCCACACTGCCGACTACCAACAGACTCATGGCGGGAGCTCCTTGCGCGGTTCAGGGGTGGGTCGGGGTGGGCACGAAGTAGAGCAGCCAGGCTTGGTTGCCCCCCATGGGTACCGGGGCCTGGGCGAATCGGGCAACCATGGGAACCTGCCCCGAGGCCAGCAGGTCCAGCAGGCCCTGGTGGAGGATTGGATCGAGGCCCAGGTTCACCAGGAGACTTCGCCAGCCCAGGACCAGCCCATCTCCCAGGCGGTCCTGGAGCCGGTGGAGGGCATCGCTCAAGGTATGTCCCCGGAGATCCAGGGTTCCATCCACCTCAAGGGCCATGCCGGCGGCGAGCTGGAAGCGGAGGGGCATCACAGTTGGCGCAGGGACTTCCGGTGGGGCAGGCGGGAGGGGCGCGGCCTGGGCTTCCGCAGCCGGAGGGGCCAACTCGGATTCCGGGGGCGGCTCGGCTGAGCAGGGCGGCTCGACCAGGGCGGCCTTGAGCGGAGCTTTCACAGGCTTCGCCGCATGCTGGAGACCCTTGGGCAGGGCCTTGAGGCCTTTGAGCTCTTTCACCGCGTCCTGGAAGGTCTCCGGGGGAGGAGGCTCCGCCGGTGCCACCGTTTCGAGAGGGGCCGATTCCTGGGTCCGGGCCGGGGGTTTCGCCTTGGCTGCCTTCAGGCCCATGGCGGAGAGGAACATGGCGTCCTCATCGTCCAGGCTGCCTGCCGGTTTAGGGGCGGGGCGGGGCGGAGGCTTCGGCGCCGCGGGCGCCTCGGGGCCCAACTGCTGTTTGAGTTTCGCCAGATCCTGCTTCCAAGCCATGAACCGTCCCCATCCCGTCAAGAGTAGGCCATCCCTTGCGCAGGCAAGGCGGCAAAATGACCAGGGGCCCGGGAGCGACCGTTGCAGCCCCGCACTGCCAGAGGCAAAACGCCGCAGGCGAAGGACCGGTTCAACCGGAGGCCGGCGGCCGGCATCCAAGGGATGACAGCCTTTTTCGTAACCTGGCACAACCTTCGCTCGTAGCCTCACTGTTCAACCTGGAGGACTCCATGCGCCGCGCTTCGTCTTTGCTCCTGCTTCCCCTGATCCTCGCCTCGGGATCAGCCCTGATGGCCCAGAGCCTGCACATGGGCTTCAGCCTCAACCTGATCTCTCCCGGGGGGGCCTTCGCCTCCACGAGCTATGCGCCCTACTACAGCCCTTCGGCGGGCCGGACGATCCCGACCCAGAAGGAGACGTACGATGTGGGCCTCGGTGGCAGCTTTACGGTCTCTTTCCCCATGGATCGGAATCTGGCCATTCGTCTGAATCTCAGTGGGTCGGCTGAGAACGGTACCAACCGGGCCTCCGGCGAGACCTCCATCAACCTGCGCCACTCCCAGTTCAATCTGGGGGGCGACCTGCAGTTCTTCCCGCAGGGCACCGCCTTCCGGCACCGGGGTCTCTACTTCGTGGCGGGGCTCTCTGCTGATTTTGAGCAGTTCGACCGCAGCTTCGGGGACCCGCTCTACGACTACACGGACACCACCCGCAAGAGTCGCCTGGGGGCCAATGCGGGCATCGGCCACAGCTTTGGCTACGACTCGGGCACGCGGTTCACCCTCGAAGCCACCTTCCACAAGACCATCACCGGCAACAGCGTCAGCGCCGGTGATCCCCCCAGCACGGACTTCGTGAAAGTCGGGTTCGGGTGGGTGTTCTGAGGCGGCCGCAGGGCTGACAGGAAACGGCCCCCGCGGGGGCCGTTCCTCTGTCCCGAGAAGCCTGGATCGGGCTACTTCTTCGCGGGGGCCTTCTTCTTGGCGGGCTTGGGGGCGTCGGCCTCCTCCTCCTTGCCCAGGAGTCCGTTCACGAGCCGGAGTACGTCTTTGTTGGCGGGGTCGAGCTTCTGCAGGCGGCGGGCATAGGCCAGCCGGTCCTGCCGGGGTCGGGCGTCATCCCCCTTCACCTGTTCCAGTTTCTCAGTCACATAGCGGGTCATGCCGCCGGTTTCGGCCACTTCCGCCTTCTCCGCGGCTAGGAAGGCCTGCCAGTCGGCGGCGGCCTTCGAGGTGGTCTCCTTGGCTTGGCGCAGGCGATTGAGGATGCTCTCGATATCCTTCAGGGCCCGCTCGCTGTGGGCAACGGCAGCCTGCTGCTCGTCCATGAAGATCTTCAGCTGCTGGCGGAGCTTGAGCTGATCAGCGGTGAGACCAGGTGCTTCGTCAAGTTCCCTCAGCCGGGGCGCCTGCTTGGCCATGGCATCCCGGAACTCCTTGAGCTTCAGCTCGTGCTCCATGCGGGTTCTCGCCAGCAGGGGCTCGGCGGTGGCCAGGTTCTCCTCGGCGGCGGATCTTGCCTTCTGGAAGTGGGTCACGGCCTCTTCCCAGCTGCCCTCCGAGACGCAGGCCCGGGCGGCCAGTCCGCGCAGGGCCACCAGGGCATGCATATCGTTGTAGTCCGAGGGATTCACGATGAGGCCCTCGCGGCCGAGCAGGGCTTCCACGCCCCGCCTGACGATGGCGGCATCCCCCCGCTCCAGCTGGAGCTCCCAGGGCCCCCGTACCTCCTTAAAGCGGTCCGTGAGGCTCTGGGCACCTAGGCTCGTGGCCAGGGCGCAGACGAGCAGGACTGCGAAGCGGCTCATGGGCGTTCCTCTCAGCGTCTTAGGGTGGAACAGCTACTTCTTCTTGCCGCCGCTCTTCTTCGCCGGCTTGGCTTCCTTGGCGAAGGCGTCCTTGCCGGCGACCAGGTTATCGAGGGCCTTCTGGGCGCCTGTGTTGCCGGGATCTAGCACCAGCAGCCGGTTCAGGAAGGCCGCCTGAGCCTGGGCGTTGCCAAGCTGAGTCACGTTGTCATGGTTGCGGAGCACCGCGTCCACCCAGTTCTTCTTGCCGGCGACCTTCACCTTCTTCAGCATCTGATCTGTGTTGAACTTGGTGATCTCTTCGCTCTGGTCCGTCACGGACTTCCGGGCCTTGGCCAGGGCCTCGTCGGCCGCCTTGATCATGCCTTCGACTTCCTTGCGATTGTCGCCCAGCATCTTGGCCACCTTCGGGGCATTGCCCACATTCTGCTTATGCACCGGCAGGGCGGCCAGGATCTGGTCGGCTTCCTGCTGGTCCGCGGGGGCTTTGGCAATGCGGGCCTTGAGCTCCTCGACCCCCTTGGCATCGAGCTTCTTCTGCTTGGCGTTCGCGGCTGCCACATCCTCCTGCAGGACCTTCAGGTTGGCCTCGAGTTCCTGCAGCCGGGGGGTGTTCTTAGCCACGTAGTCGCTGGACTCCTGGGCCACCTTCTTCCACTGGGCCGCGATGGGGGACTGGGCCTTCTCCAGGTCGTCCAGGGTCCCGCGGGCATCCCTCGCGCGCCGCTCCTGAATCTCGACCGCCTTTTCCCAGAGGCCCGCCTCAGAGTAGACGTTGGCCCAGAGCCGGTAGAGGGACATCATCCCCTGGGCGTTATCCAGGCTCTGGCCGATGGCCTGGGCGCTGGACGCGTTAAAGGCCGGTCGCTGGGCGGGAACCAGGCCCTGCATCTTGGTCAGGGCCTCGTTGGCCTTGAACTCCTTCAGTAGCTGGGTGATCCCGGGCAGCTCGGCGTTGAACTTCTGGGCGAGGTCGGTCGCGGAAGGCGCCTGGGCCACGAGGGCAACCGTGGAAAAAAGCACGAAAGGCAGGGGGCGCATGGGCACTCCAAAATTAGGTCAGGTTCCAGGGTAGCGAAAAGGCCGGGGCTGAGGAGTCCCCCCTTGCGAAGTTGTGACGGGTCAGGTTTCCGAGCGCTTCCCTTCGAGTTCCAGCCACTCCAGCTCAAGGTCTCCCGATTCAGCCAGGAGCACCTCCCGGGTCTTGAGGGCTGCGTGGCCCGGGCTCTCGGGGCTCAGGAAGGCGGCGGGATTGGCGAGGACTCGATCCAGGTCGGCGACCCGCTCGGCAAGCTCCGCGAGGGTTCGTTCGACCTCGTCGAGGCGGCGCTGCTCCTTTTGCGAGAGGCCAGGCTTTCGGGGCTTGGCCGTCTCGGTCCGGGCTGCTGGGCGGGAGAGCTCGGGGCGGGCCGGGGTCTGGGCCGCTGCCCGCGCCTCCCGGAGGCTCCGCACCGTGGAGGGTGGGCCCTCGTAGAGCTCCCAGCGGGGTGAGGCGGCTCCGTTCCAGGCCAGCGTGTGCGTGGCCACCTGGTCCAGGAAGAACCGGTCGTGGCTCACCAGGAGCAGGGTGCCGCTGAAGCCCAGCAGCGCCTCCTCGAGATTCTGAAGGGTCGGGATGTCCAGGTCGTTGGTCGGTTCGTCCAGCACTAGCAGATCGGCGGGGCTGAGCATGGCCTTAGCCAGCAGCAGGCGGTTTCGCTCTCCCCCGCTGAGGGTCGATGCGGAGCGGTTCTGCTGGTCCACAGGAAACCCGAAGCGGGTGAGGTAGACATGGGCCAGCACCGCCCCGTTGCCGGTGTCCACGAGGGCAGCCCGGTCGGCGAGGTTGTCCAGGATGCTCCGCGTGGTGTCGAGTTCCCCGCGCCCCTGGGAGATGGCCGTGATCGCTAGCTTGGGGTGGCGCAGCACCTCGCCGCCGGTCGGTTCCAGCTCGCCCAGCAGCACCTTCAGGAAGGTGGACTTGCCGCAGCCGTTGGGACCCAGCAGGGCGATGCGCATGCCGCGCTGCAGGCTGAGGTCGATCCCCTCCAGCAGCTCTGCGCCACCCGGGTAGGCGAAGCAGACCCCCTCGGCCCGGATCAGCGCGTCGCTGCGGTTGCCGCCGGTGGCGAAGGCGAGGCCCTGCCGCGACTCCAGACGTGTCCGGTCCTCCACCGTATCCTTCAGGTCCAGCACCTCCTGGATGCGCAGCTTGGACTTCCGGGTGCGGGCCTTGGCGCCGCGGCGGAGCCAGGCCATCTCCCGGCGCAGGCGGTTCTGCATGTGCTCGGTGAGGCGAGACTCGCGGAACTCTCGGTCAGACTTCTCCAGGAGGTAGTCGCTGTAGCCGCCCTCGTAGCTGCGGAGGGCGCCGTCCTCCAGCTCCAGCATCCGGGTCGCCACGGCATCCAGCAGGTGGCGGTCGTGGGTGATCAGCAGCAGGGCACCCTCGAAGGCCTGGAGCCAGGCTTCCAGCCGCTCCACCTGGTCGGGGTCGAGGTGGTTCGTCGGCTCGTCCAGCACCAGGACATCGGGCTCCTTGAGCCAGGCCTGGGCCAGGGCCACCCGCTTCCGCCAGCCTCCCGAGAGGGATTCCACCTCGGCGTCCAGGTCCATCAGACCCCAGGTGCTGGCCGCGGCTTTGAGCCGGGGCTGGAGGTCCCAGCCCCAGTGGTCCAGGTGGTGCTCGATGGTTTGCAGTTCGTCATGCAACCGGGCCTCTGCCTCGGGGCTGCTGCCGTGCAGGTCTGCGTGGATCTCCTGGTGGCGAGCAAGGAAGGCCGCGTGGTCCGCCAGAGAGGCCTCGAGCGCCTGTTGCACCGTGGCGCCCGGGGCGAAGTGAGGCTCCTGGCTGAGCCGGGAGATGCGCTGGCCCTGGGTGACCACGACCTCCCCGGAGTCGGGGCTCTCGTCCCCGGACAGCAGGCGGAAGAGGGTGGTCTTCCCCGCGCCATTCTTGCCAATGAGGCCCACTTTCTCGCCTTGGAAGAGACCGAGACTCAGCCCATCCAGAATGGGTGTCGCGCCATATCGTTTCGTGACATTGATCAAACTCAGGGCGATGGATGGCAAGAATGGCTCCTCAGACCTTCCAGAATCCCACGGATGGGGAGATGCTTGCCCCCAAAGAATCTTGAGGTGCGCATGTCCCTACAGGAAGAACTCCAGATGTCCCGGCTCCCCGCTCCGGGAGTGCAGCTGATGCTCCAGCTGATGCTCACCCGGGAAGCGGTGGTGCGGGTTCAGGAGCGGCTCTTCGAGGCGCACGGACTGACCATTCAGCAGTACAACGTCCTCCGCATCGTGCGCGGCGGGCCGACGAAGGGCCACCCGATCTACGAGATCGAGCGGCGGATGATCTACCGTTTTGCGAATGTGACGCGCCTGGTGGACCGTCTGGAGGTCCAGGGCCTGCTCAAGCGAGTGGCGGACCCCAAGGACCGGCGGGTGAGCCGGGTCTTGATCACTCCGAAGGGACGTCGGCTCATGGAGCGCCTGGATGAGCCGGTGCACGACATGGCTGTGCGCCTCACCAGTTGCTGCGACGAAGCCGAGTGCCTGGCCATGGCCGAGCAGCTCGAGCGCCTGCGGGAGCACTGCGGTAAGCAGGGGGGGCTTCAGGACGAGCTGACCGGGGCCAGCAGCTGATCGAGCAGGTCAAAAGCCTCGTCTTGTGAAACGCCCTCAAGCTGGAGCCAGCGGCCCTCGCCCAGGTCCATCCACAGGAGGCTCCGGCCGGGGTCCCACCAGCCCGATCGCCGGGAGTGCGCCCCCGCCAGCCGTCGGGATTCCCGGGTCTGGGCCTCTCCCGGATGGGTTACGGCCTTGACCTGCCAGGGACCTCCGGTTGGGGTGCGCAGATGGAGCACGCCGCTCTTAACGGTCCAGCGCCCTCCCGGGAGTCGCAGCTGGACCCCGGCGGGCCCGGAGAGCAGGTCGCCATTGGCGGTGAGTCCCTCGCCGTAGGGGAAGCCGCCTTCCCGTTCCGGGAGCCAGCGCGCCCCCGAGAAGGCCGAGGCCGCACTCTCCCAGCCGACGCCGCCCAGGTCCGCCAGATCCGTGTCGCCCAGCTTGATGCGGAAGGCCGAGGCCGGGGCCTGGTCGAAGGTGGGATCCAGAGGCACCCAGCGGTCCTTCAGCCGCACTTCCACCCAGAAGTGGAGTCCCAGGGTTTCGCCCAGTCCCACCCAGCCGGTTACGCCCCGCGCGGGGACGCCGAGCCGTCGCAAAAGGGCCACCGCCAGGACGCCGTGCTCGGTGCAGTCGCCCCGGGGCAGGCGGCAGACCTCCAGGGCCGAGGCGAACCCCACCGTGAAGTCCTTCTCCACGATCCAGTCAAAGACGAAGCTGTTCACCCGCTGGGCCAACTCCCAGCGAGAGAGGCCTGCGGGCAGGGCCAGACGGTGGAGCAGGCCGTCAAAGGCCGGATCCTGGAAGGGCACCAGGGGGCTTGGACTCAGATAGCGGGCCTCTCCGGCGGGCGGGGTGCCTTGGACGGGAGGCTGGGCCGCTTCCAGGCGCGTCGGAAGAGTGGCCCGGCGCAGCCGCCAGCGGGACTTGCCGAGGCGGCTCTGCTGGGCGTCTTCCGGCAGGTCCTGGGGCTTCCCCTCGAGCCGCAGGGTCAGCTCCGGAAGCCACGGCTGGAAAGGATGGGGTGGGAGCTTCTGCAGGCTGCGCTCGAAGAAGCCCTGGGCTTCCCCCTTGGCGAAGACCGGGGCGGGCAGCTCGGCCCGCTGGCTGAGCATCCGAAGCCCGCCCAGGACCGCCTGATGCCGGACCTCGCCGGCCGTGGGCGAGATCCAGACCTCCACGGCCGTGCTGGCCGCGCCCTGGCGTTCCTCGCCGGTGAAGTGGACGGTGTCAGGGAACCCGGGCAAGGGGGTCTTGCCCTGGGGGCGCAAGTGGAGTTGGCTCCACTGCTGGACCGGGAAGGAGAAGGTGGTGGCCTGGAAGGCCTGGCGGGTCCGCGCGGCCTCCTTCAGGCGGGTCTCCAGTTCCTCGGGCCAGAGGATCGCCCCCGCCGGGATGTCCTTCCTCAGGGCCGGGCCGTTGGCGGCGTGGATGGCCAGGATCGCGGGTTCCCGGGGGGACCACTCGGCTCGGCCTTCGAAGGGCTCCGCGGAGAGCTGCAGCCGCCATATGAAGGCCAGCGAACCATCCGGAGCCTGACGGGCGGTCTCACTCAGGTCCTGCTTTATCTCCTGGCCCAGGCGGGAGATGGCCATCCACTCATGGGAACGCAACTCGCGAATAGCGCCGTCCTGGCGCTGCTCCAGCCTGGAGCCGCCCACTTCCAGATCGCCCAGCCACTGGCGGAAGCTCCGAGGAGGCGCCTCCTGGCCCAGCAGGGTCAGGCACACCAGAAGAAGGGGGGATGCGCGCATCCCCCCAGTCTATCGGCCCGGCTCATCCGGTTTGGGATCAGTTAGCCGGGATCCGGCGGAGGCCACGCATGCGCTCGCGCAGCTGTCCCTGGGCAAAGCCGCGCAGCTCGGCGGTCTTGAGGCGCTGCTCAGGCGTCAGGAGGGCCTGGGTCTCTTTCTGCAGGGCGCGCCGCGCCAGCAGCAGGTCGAAATGCGCGGCCGCGGCCCGGTCGAACAGCGGGCGCAGCTGGGCCTCGGGGGTGGAGGCATCCTGGAGGCCCGTCCGCAGCGCCAGCCGGGCCTGCTGGACCGCCTCGCGGCGACGGAGCAGGTCCGGCTGGTGCTTCTGGCGGAGGGCCTTGATGCCGGCCTTCTGGGCCTCTGTCAGGTGGAGCGTCTGGGCGATGTGCTCGCCGCGGGATCCCCCCCGGCGGGGGCCAGCCTGGGCCCCCAGGGGCAGGGCGGTGAGGATCAGGGCCAAGGCGGTCCAGTGCAGGGGCTTCATGGGTTCTCCTCGAGCGGGCGGCGTCAACCTACAAACAGACAGACCCGGATCCAGCGGCGGGGTTGAATGCGGGCAGACTGGAAGGGTGATCCGGACCTACGCGGCCATCGTCTTGAAAGCCGTGCCCTACGCCGAGGGCGGGGCCGTGGTGTCCTTCCTTTCGGAGCACGGGGAGAGAATGGCGGGCGTGGCCAAGGGGGTGAAGAAGCCCACAGCCAAGTGGGTCGCCGCCTTCGAGCCCCTGGGCATGGTCCGGGTGAGCTTCTTCGGCAAGGAGCACGCCGAGCTGAAGCGGATCACCCGCTGCGAGCTGGCCTTCAGTCCCCTGACCCTGGGCCACCTGGAGAGCAGCCTGGTGATGGCCTGCCTCGCGGACCTGTTCGATCGTGTGTCCCGGGAGGGCGTCGAGGACGACCGCCTCTACCGTCTGCTCAGCGCCTGCGGCCGGGCCCTGAAGGCCGATCCGGACAACGCCCTCGGCATCCTGGCCTATGCAGAGCACTGGCTCCTCCACTGCATGGGGCTGCTGCCGCACCCCCGGGTCTGCGGGCGCTGCGGCAATGACACGGCCCCGCTCGCGCTGCTAAGCCCGGACCGGGGCTGGTGCTGCACGGCCTGCACTCCGGTGGACCCCCAGGAGGCCCTCCCGGCCGGCAGCCGGGAGCACCTGCGGCGCCTGCGGACCGGGGGGGCGGAGGTGGCTCCCCGGGTGACCCCGGCGGACGACGCCCAGCAGGCGGTGACCGCCCTGCTGCGGGCCCGCCTCCTCCAGGAACTGGGCGGGGCGCTGCGCAGCTACGACGTGCTGTGGCGCACGGTCTAAGGACTTGGAACGGAAAAATCATTGGCTCTGATTCTTGCCTCTCGGCCCGCCCCGGCCGATGGGTTCCCATGGCCGAGGATCGGAAGGACGCTCTCTGGAAGCACGCGGTGGTGGCCCGGAGCCTGATGGATCTGGCCCTGCTGCCCGTGCTCGCGGGGGTAGCCTACGTTCTCTTCCGATCGGGGACGGCCCTTCAGCCTCTGGAAGCCACCTTCCTCATGGTCCTGGCCGTGGCCCTGGCCGGCCTCGGGCGGCACTGGTGGGAATGGCAGCGAGGGCTGCTGGTGGAGGGCCTCCTGGGCGACCGGGTCCGGCGGATCCTGCAGGGTGAGCGGGAGCCCTCGGAATCCTCAGAGGGGCTGGGGGCCGCCGACGGCAGGACCGCCGCGGCCCTGAACCTCGTCCTGCTCGACACCCGCCGCACCCGGGAGGCGCTGGCGCGCCTGAACCAGGCCGCGGGGCGCGACTGGATGGAACTGGACGATTTGCTCGGAGCCCTGGCACAGAGCCACGAGGCGGAGCGGGAAGAGCGCACCCAGGGCCTGGCCCGGTTGGAGGCCCTCGGCCAGGAGCTGAAGGACGCCTTGGAGGGGGGCACCCATCCTGACCACGTCGAGCTGAATCAGCGGCTCAGGGCGGACCAGCACCGCCTGCAGGGGCAGGCCTTCCGCGCCACCCTGGGTCAGGTCTGCTCGGGCCTGGAGCACTTCGAGACCCACCTGGAGGAACTGCGTGACACCTTCCCGCGCCTGCGGCGGGAAGAGGACGCACTGGGGCGCCTCGCCGACACCGGGCTTCGGCAGGGGGCGCTCCTGACCTTGGCCATGCGTGGCCTTATGGCCCACACCCCCAGGTTGCTGGAAGAGACCCAGACCCGTCAGGAAGCCTTGGTGCGGTTCCGGCAGGCGGCGGACGGGGTCCGGGACCAGACCGAGGCGCTGAGCCGCCGGATCGAGACCTTCCGGGAGGAGGCCCAGCAGCGCATCCGCGCTTTCAGCGGGGCCCAGGCGAACCTGAAGGGACTGGACCAGGTGGCGCATCAGATGGGCCTGCTGGCGGTGAACGCCGCGATCCTGGCCCAACAGGGTGGCGGCAGCGCGGGCCTGGCGGCCATCGGGACGCGGCTCCGGTCCCTGGCGGACCAGTCGGGCGGGGGCGCCGCCGAGCTGGAGCAGGCCCTGAACCACCACCAGCAGGGACTCGAGCGGGAGACCATCAGCCTGTGGGATCTCCAGGAAGTCACAGGGAGCATGCTTGCCTGCACCCATGAGCTGCTCCGCATGGCGAGCCATCTGGATCAGCAGAGCCATGACCTGGAGCGTTCCCTGGAGGCCCACCTCGGGCTGGTGGATCAGGTCCGGCAGGCCAGCGAGCGGACGGAGTTGTCCCTTCGCGAGGTCGGGGAGCGTGCCGCAGCCCTGGAATCGGCGCATGGTCGCCAGTGGGGTGTGGAAGCCAAGCTCATTCCCGAACAGAATCGGCTCGCCCGGGCGGGCAGCCACCTGGGGGAGATCGGCGAGGACCTGGCCCGCATCAGCGAGGCGAACATGGACGAGATCTGGGCCATCCTTGCCCGGCATCAGCGTGTCCGCCGCAGCGAGGCATACCTCCGTCTTACTTCCGGGGGACGGGCCCGCGAAATTGCCTGTCGGATAGCATCCGACCCGGTCTGGCACCGGGTCGCCTGGGCTCGGGCGCAGCGGCGGGTACGCCTGGGGAGGGCTGAGCGGGTCGCACCGGACCCTATCGGGCGCAGGGATGGGGAGGGCAGGCTCTGGCTCCTCCTCCTGGGGCAGGATGCCCTGGACCGGGCCGAGCCCTCGGCGCTGGAAGCCTGGTCATGCGATGCCGCTGGCCAGCTCTGGCAGTTCCGGCTGCAGCGGTCCCTGCAGAAGGAAGGTCACCGACTCACCTTGAGGGAGACCCTGAATGCGGGGCCACTGCCGGCCTGCTTCCCGGGGCTGGCCATTCGGATCACGCCGGAAGGGGTGGAGCTCCGGCTGCCTTCCCCGTATCCCGCGCTCCCGGATTTCCTGGCGGGACTTGGGCTCGAGTTGGAGCTGGATGGGGAGGCCTGGGGAAAAGAACTCCGCGAGCCTGCAGGCCAGCGCCAGGAGGTCCAGTGCCTGCTGTGGCTGGGGCCGGGCAGCGGCGCAGGACTGCACCACCCCTGCCTGAATCTGGTGCATCACTGGGTGCGGGACGACCCGGACCATGAGCGATTCCTCCCCTGGCTGCCTCAGGATGGTCCTCGCCTCCTCTGTCCCCAGATCCAGGAAGGCCCGGCGCCGGATCGGTTGACGGTGCCTGTGGCTCTGCGCTGCCTGGGTCTCGGGGCGGATGCCGCGCGACTGGAGGCCTATCGGGATCGGCTGCTGGCGGCGGGTGCCACGGAAGGTGCCGAGGGCGTCGCCCTCTGCGCCATCGGGATTGGCCAGGCCCATCCCGAGGCGCTGCTCCTGCGTCTTTTCCAGGAGGACGCGGAGCTGGCGGGCGCCTTCCACCCGGACCTCGTCCCCTACCAGGCCCGGCTGAGGGATGAGGTTTTGAACGGAGCTTCCGGAGATCCCTATCGGGCGGCCTGGTCCCTCCTGGAAGACCTGCAGCGGGAAGGCTGGGTGATGCCGCTGCCCAACCCCTGAGAGGGGCTGTCGCCGGCCGTCCGGGGTCGCGTGCTACCTTGGTCGGGTGGATCAGGGCGTCGCTGGCCGCAAGGCCAGAGGAAAGTCCGGGCTCCGCAGGGTGCTGGGCCTGGTAACACCAGGGCGGGGTGACCCGACGGAAAGTGCAACAGAGAACAAACCGCCGATGGCCGCGCAAGCGGATCAGGTAAGGGTGAAACGGTGGGGTAAGAGCCCACCGCCGGACTGGCAACAGGAC
>CAIMQW010000343.1 GCA_903843705.1 uncultured Holophagaceae bacterium
ACCTCCGGGACCCCCATCGCGGTGCAGGCCAGCGGCTTCATCGCCACGCAGACCTACTACCTGACGGTAACGAACACGGCAACCCCCGCCGCCACGGCAAATGCCAGCGCCACCGGCGCGGTGCAGTTGGCTGTGGTGGGCGCCATCTCGCCCGCAGCCCCGACCCGGACGGTGAGCACCGACCAGACCTTTGCGGCGACCGTGACGGGTGCCTTCAACGCAGGCTTGACCTGGAGTGCAACGGGGGCAGTGCTGCAGACACCGACGGCGACCAGTGACTCGGGTGCAGGCTTCCCGCGCCAGCTCGGGTATACGTTCTCGGATGCGGTCACAGTAAGCAGCTACGGGATCAACCCTGGGGCCACCCCGGGGTCTGCTCCGCGCACCTGGACCTTCCAGGGCAGCACCAACGGAACCTCCTGGACGGTGCTGGACACCCAGACGGACATGACGGCCTGGACGGCCAACACGACGAACACCTATGCCGTGGCGACCCCGGCGGCCTACCTCGCCTACCGGCTGAACGTGACCCAGGGCATCCACGCCACGGTGCTCACGGTTGCCCAGGTGGAGCTCAGCAGCGCTTCGGCCAACAGCGGCGTGATGACGGCCGGAACGGGGGCCTGGACGGCGCCCGGCGCGGCGGGCAGCGTGCTGATCACGGCAACCAGTCTGGGTGATCCCACCAAGACGAGCAGCACCCTGGTGACGGTGGTGGACGCGCCGGTGGCGACCGCGCTCACGACCAGTAGCGCCACCCCGGCCTACGGCGCCACCTTCACCCTGACACCGACCTTCTCGGCTGGGACCGGGGCGGTGGACCAGAGTGTGGGCGCCGTGACCTCAGAGACGGCGACCAGCCCGATCACGGCGATCTGGGTGGGTGAGAAGACCTTCACCCTGACGGTGACCAATGCGGCGGGTCAGACGGCGACCACGGCTGTCTCCGTGACCCCCCAGGCGGTGTCGGTGGCTGCGATCAGTCCCGCCACGGTGAATCTCACGGTGGGCACCACGCAGACCTTCGCCTCGACGGTCACCAATGCGGAGAACACCACGATCAACTGGAGCGTGGACGGCGTCGCGGGCGGCAACGCGAGCGTGGGCACGATCTCGGCGGGTGGCGTCTACACCGCCGGCACAACCACCGGCGCACACACCATCAGGGCCACGGCGGCGGCCGATGGTACGACGAACCAGACGGCCACGGCGACGGTCTATGCCCTGCCCGTGGCAGCAAGCCTGACGGCGACAGCGGCCACCCTCACCACCGGCGCCAGCACGACCCTGACTCCGGCCTTCAGCAACGGGACCAGTGCCAGCATCACTTACTCGGGGGCGGCTGCGGGCACCCTGACCACCTCACCATCTACGGGGACGGGCGTCTCCACCGGTGCCCTGTCCACGGTTGGGACCTATACCTATACCCTGACGGTGACCAACGCGGCTGGCACCCCGGCCACGACCACCTGCACCGTGACGGTGGTGGCGGCCCCCGTGGCGACCAGCCTGACGCCGAGCACCACCAGCCCGCTCACGAATGGCACCTTCACCCTGACGCCGGTCTACTCCGGTGGCACGGGCAGCATCAATTACAGCGTCACCTGCCCGGAGACCACCGTGGCCTCGGCTGCGGTCACGGCGAGCTGGGGCCAGGGCGTGGGCCAGACCTACACCCTGACGGTGACCAACGCCGCCGGGACCACGGCGACGGTGACCTCCGCCACGGTGACTCAGCAGACGGTGGCCGTCGGCGCGGTGACCCCGGCCGCCGCCATCAAGACTGTTGCCACCACCCAGGCCTACAGTGCGACCCCCTCGGGCGGTGTCCTCGGCACGGTCACCTGGAGCAGCGGCGGGACTGGCACCTGGTCCAGCAACACCTGGACGGCTCCGGCCACGGCAGGGGGCCCCTACACGATCACGGCCACCTCGACGGATGACGGCACCAAGACCGCGACCACCACGGTGAGCGTGGTGGCGGCACCCGCCATCAGCAGCTTCGTGCCTGCCGCCGCGACCATCACGGCGGGGAGCAGCACGACCCTCACCGGGACCTTCTCGGGCGGAACGGGCGTCGTTGACACCAGCGTAGGCGGCATCACCACCGCCGTCGCCAAGACCGTGACCCCGGCGAGCACGACGACCTACACCCTGACGGTGACGAACACCGCGACGGTGCCCGCCGCAGCGACCACCACCGCCCAGACCACGGTGACGGTGGTGGCGGCCCCGACGGCCAGCCTGGCCATCAGCAGCACCACACCGGCCTACAAGGTGACCGACATCACCGTGACCCCCACCTTCACCGGCGGGACGGCCAAGGTCGGGACCTCTGCAGGCGCAGCTGACATCTCCAGCAACGCCACCTCCGGGACCCCGATCGCGGTCCAGGCCGGCGGCTTCACCGCCACCACGACCTACTACCTGACCGTGACCAACGCCGCGACCGTTCCCGCCACAGCCAGTGCCAGCGCAACCGGCACGGTGCAGACGGTGGCAGTGGGCACGATCACCCCGACCACTCCCACCAAGACCGTGAACTCCAGCACGGTGTTCAGCGCCACCCCGACGGGCGGCGCGACCAACACCGTGACCTGGTCCTCCACGGCAGGCAGCTGGTCCGGTTCCACCTGGACCGCCCCTGCGACGGCCCAGAGCGTGACCATCACGGCCACCTCCGTGGACAATCCCGCCAAGACCAGCACCACGACCGTGACCGTGGTGGCTGTCGCCACGGGCAGCCTGGCCATCAGCAATGCCACCCCAGCCTACAAGGCGACGAGCATCACCGTGACGCCCACTTTCACAGGCGGGACGGCCAAGGTCGGGACGACTCTGGGCGGCAATGAGATCAGCGCCTCGGCGACCTCCGGAAGTGCCATTGCGGTCCAGGCAAGCGGGTTCACGGCGGCCACGACCTACTACCTGCGGGTGACCAACACGGCGGGCGATGCCATCGATGCCACCCCGGTGACCGGCACCCCGACGACCGTGTCTGTGGGCGCGGTCAGCCCCGCCGCGGCCACCAAGTCGGTGAGTACGGCCACGCCCTTCAGCGCGACCGCCACTGGCGGCGCGGCCAACACCGTGACCTGGTCCTCCACGGCAGGCAGCTGGTCCGGTTCCACCTGGACCGCCCCGGCCACGGCCCAGACCGTGACCATCACAGCCACCTCCGTGGACGATCCAAGCAAGACCAACACCACCACGGTGACCGTGGTCGCCCTGCCCACCCAGCCAACTGTTACGGCCCCGGCCAATGTGACAGCCTCCCAGGCGGGCTACACCGCCAGCGTGCCTGCCCAGGCCGCCGGCAGCACCTATGCCTGGACCCTTACCCGCGGCACCGTCACCGCCGGCGCTGGAACCGACACCATCACCTTCACGGCCGGCACCACCACCCCCGTTTCCTTCAGTGTCGTGGTCAGCAATGCGGCTGGCGCCAGCTCCACCGCCGGGACGGCCACCAGCACCATCGTTGCTGCTCCTACAGCCAGCATCGTCATCAGCACCGCGACGCCGCTCTACAAGGCGACGGCCACCACGGTGACGCCCACCTTCACGAACGCGACGACCAAGGTCGTCGGGACGACGGCCGGCGCTTCTGACATCTCAAGTAGCGCGACCTCCGGTACCGCCATCACCGTGCAGAGCGGTGGCTTCACGGCGGCCGCGACCTACTACCTGACGGTGACCAACGCCGCCGGCACCCAGGCCACCGCCAGCGTCAGCGGCACGCCACAGACCGTGGCTGTCGGCGCGGTCACCCCCGCCGCGACCACGAAGACCGTGAGCACGGCCACCACGTTCACTGCGACCGTCGCGGGCGGTGCCTTGAACACCAAGACGTGGTCCGCCAGCGCCGGCTCGATGACTGCCGGCACCGGCGCCTGGACAGCCCCAGCCACGGCCCAGACCGTGACCATTACGGCCACCTCCGTGGAGGATCCAACGAAGACCAGCACCACCACCGTGACGGTGGTGGACGCCCCGACGGCCAGCCTGGCCATCAGCAGCACCACACCGGCCTACAAGGCGACCGACATCACCGTGACCCCCACCTTCATGGGTGGGACCGCGGTGGTCGGCACCACTGCGGGCGCTTCGGACATCGCCAGCAACGCCACCTCCGGGGCCGCCATCGCCGTCCAGGCCAGCGGCTTCACTGCCACCAAGACCTACTACCTGACGGTGACGAATCCCGCCGGCACCACGGCAACGGCGAACGCCATTGGCACGGTGCAGACGGTGGCGGTGGTCGCGATCACTCCGGCGACCCCCACCATCAAGACCGTGAGCTCGACCACGGTCTTCAGCCCCACGGTGACGGGTGGCGCGACGAACACCGTGACCTGGTCCGCGACGGCAGGCACCTGGTCAGGTTCCACCTGGACCGCCCCCGCGACGGTTCAGAGCGGCATCACCATCACCGCCACCTCCGTTGACGATCCCACCAAGACCAAGACCCTCACCCCCGTGTCGACGGTGGCCGCCCCCGTGGCGACCAGCCTGGTGGCGACAAAGTCCTCGCTCACCGCGGGCGCCAGCACGAACCTCACGCCGACCTTCAGTGCCGGCACCGCCACCATCGCCTATGCCGGTGCGGCAACGGGCACTTTGACCGCCCCCGCCTCCGGGGCTACGGTCACCACCGGAATCCTGAACACCCTGGGTACCTACACCTACACCCTGACGGTGACGAACACCGCTGGGACCACGGCCACGGCCACCTGCACCATCACGGTGGTGGCGGCCCCGACCACCCCTGTGGTCACGACCCCGACCTATGTGACGGCCTCCCAGGCGGGCTACACCGCCAGCGTCCCCAGCCAGGCAGCGGGTAGCACGTACGCCTGGACGATCACGGGTGGCACCATTACCTCCTCAACGACCGGCACCAGCATCACCTTCACAGCGGGTGCTTCGGGCACCACGAAACCGAGTTGCATCGTGACCAACGCTGGCCTGACGGCTTCGGCCGCCGGGACGGCCACCAGCACCATCGTCGTGGCCCCCGTGGCGACCAGCTTGACGGCGAGCAACACCAGCCCGGTCACGAACGGCACCTTCACCCTGACGCCGGTCTATTCCGGTGGCACGGGCACCATCAGCTACAGCGTCACCTGCCCAGCGACCGCCGTAGCCTCGGCTGCGGTCACGGCGAGCTGGGGCCAGGGCGTGGGCCAGACCTACACCCTGACGGTGACCAACGCCGCCGCGACCACGGCGACGGTAGACTCCGCCCCCGTGACCCAGCAGACGGTGGCCGTCGGCGCGGTCACCCCGGCCGCCGCCACGAAGACCGTGAGCACGGCCCAGGCCTACAGTGCGACCCCCTCGGGCGGTGTCCTCGGCACGGTCACCTGGAGCAGCGGCGGGACTGGCATCTGGTCCGGCAACACCTGGACGGCTCCGGCCACGGCAGGGGGCCCCTACACGATCACGGCCACCTCGACGGATGACGGCACCAAGACCGCGACCACCACGGTGACCGTGGTGGACACGCCGACGGCCAGCCTGGCCATCAGCAATGCCAACCCGGCCTTTGCTGCGACGGATGTCACCGTGACCCCCACCTTCACGGGGGGGACGGCGGTGGTCGGCACCTCTGCGGGCGCTTCGGACATCGCCAGCAACGCCACCTCCGGGGCCGCCATCGCCGTCCAGGCCAGCGGCTTCACTGCCACCAGGACCTACCACCTGACGGTGACCAACACAGCGGGCACGCCGGCGACGGCCAGCGTGCTCGGCACGGTGCAGACCGTGGCTGTGGCCTCGATCAGCCCGGCGAACCCCACGGTGATCTTCGGTAACAGCCAGATCTTCAGCAGCTCGGCCACGGGTGGCGCCACCAATGGCCTCAGCTGGTCGGCGACAGCCGGGACCATGGACCCCTCGTCGGGATCTTGGACGGCCAACATGGCCCTGGCTGCGGCGGCCCAAACGGTCTCTTCCTACACTGGGACGGCAAACACCTTGATGGACGCTGATATAGGGCGTGATGGCACTGCGGCCGCCGCGAGGTTCAACTTCCCCGATGGAGTGGCGGTCGACACTTCCGGCAATGTCTATGTGGCGGACACCCTCGACAACCGGATCCGGATGATCACCCCTGCTGGCGTGGTTTCGACCTACGCTGGCACCGGGCGTCTTGGGGCCACGGATGGTGCAGCGGCCATTGCGACGTTCAATCAACCCTATGGAGTGGCGGTCGACACTTCCGGCAATGTCTATGTGGCGGACCAAGGTAACTACAAGATCCGGATGATCGCACCTGGCACGGGCGGGGTCGGCGGGACGGTCTCCTCCTACACCGGAACAGCCAACACCCAGATGGCGCAAAGCTCCACGGACGGCCCTGCGGCCAGCGCGGGCTTCGGCCAGCCCGTTGCAGTGGCGGTCGACGCCTCCGGCAACCTCTTTGTGGCGGACTACTCCAACTGCAAGATCAAGAAGATCGCGCCCGGCACGGGCGGGGTCGGCGGGGCGGTCTCCTCATACACCGGGACTGCCAATACTGGGATGAACACTGGTTTCGCGGACGGCCCGGCTTCCGGTGCGACGTTCAATTACCCCATGGGAGTGGCGGTTGACGCTTCCGGCAACGTCTACGTGGCAGACACCAGCAACAACAAGATCCGGAGGATCGCGTACAGCGGGACTGGTGTCGGCGGGACGGTCTCCTCCTACACCGGGACGGCAGGCACTGCGATGGTTACCGGCGCCACGGACGGCGCGGCGGCCATTGCGAGGTTCAACAACCCCGTTGGAGTGGCGGTTGACGCTTCCGGCAACGTCTACGTGGCGGACACCAACAACGAAAAGATCCGGATGATTGCGTACAGCGGGACTGGTGTCGGCGGGACGGTCTCCTCCTACACCGGGACGGCAAACTCTGGGATGGGCGCTAGCGCCTTGGATGGCGCTGCGAGTGTTGCAGAGTTCTACAACCCCTATGGTCTGGCGTTTCATGCCTCCTCAGGCAATGTCTACGTGGCGGACACCTACAACAACAAGATCCGGAAGATCGCAACCGGTTCGGGTGGGGTCGGCGGGATCGTGTCCTCCTACACCGGGCTGGAAAACATCTCGATGAATGCAGCCGGTGGAGGAGTAAATGGGGCTGCGGCCATTGCGAGGTTCAACAGCCCCTATGGAGTGGCGCTCGACGCCTCCGGGAACCTCTACGTGGCGGATGCTAGCAACAACTCGATCCGGATGATCACTCAGGCTGGTGTGGTCTCGATTTACGCGGGCAATAGCGGTTTACAAGGTTCTACCGACGGTGCTGCGGCCAGTGCGACGTTCTACTACCCCACGGGTGTGGCGGTCGACGCCGCCGGCAACATCTATGTGGCAGACTCGATCAACAACAAGATCCGAATGATCACACCCGGTACGCCGGGGTCCGGTGTTGGCGGGACCGTATCCACCTACGCGGGCACCGGCGGGAGTGGTTTTTTGAACGGTGCGGCGGCCGTTGCGAAGTTCAGTCAGCCCTTAGGCGTGGCAGTCGATGACTCCGGCAGCGTCTATGTGGCAGACACTAACAACCACAGGATCCGGATGATCACACCTGGTTCGGGTGGGGTCGGTGGGACGGTGTCCACCTACGCAGGCTCAACCTGGGGTGCCACGGATGGTGCTGCGGCCAGCGCTAAGTTCTACAGCCCGAATGGAGTGGCCCTCGACGCCTCCGGCAATGTCTATGTAGCTGACACGAGCAACAACAAGATCCGGAAGATCTCGGGTGGGCAGGTTACCAGCTACACCGGCACGGCAAGCACCCAGATGGCCACTGGCGCCACGGACGGCGCTGCAACCAGCGCTAAGTTCTTAACCCCCGGTGCCGTGGCGGTCGACGCTGCCGGGAATGTCTATGTGGCGGACACCAGCAACAACAAGATCCGGAGGATCGCGTACAGCGGGACTGGTGTCGGCGGGACGGTCACCTCCTACACCGGGACGGCAGGCACTGCGATGGTTACCGGCGCCACGGACGACGCTGCGGTCAGTGCGAGGTTCTCCTACCCCAGCGGAGTGGCTGTCGACGCCACTGGCAAGGTCTATGTGGCGGACAAAAACAACCACAAGATCCGCATGATCGTCACCAGTTCGTCCGCACTGTCTGCGACGACGACGATTATGGCGACCTCGACGGACGACCCCACCAAGACCGCCACCACCACGGCCACCGCAGTGGCCGCCACGCCCGTGGCGTCCAGCCTTGTGGCTTCTAGCAGTAATCCAATCGATGGTGGCACCTTCACCCTTACCCCGACCTACTCCGGCGGGACGGCGGTTATCAGCTACCTGCCTCTTTATGGCGTGACCTGCCCGGCGACGGGCGTGGCTTCTACCGCTATCACCGCCAACTGGGGCGGTGGCATTCCGAGGACCTATGTCCTTTCGGTGACCAGTGCCAGCGGTGTCTCGGCGACCACATCCGTCACCGTGACGCCTTTGACTGTGAGCATTGCGATCAGTCCCGAGAACCCGACCGTGCTCTTTACGAGCAGTCAGGCGTTCACCGCCACCGTTTCGGGTGGGGCCACCAACCTCGTCACCTGGAGCAGTGGCGGAATCGGCACCTGGTCAAGCAATACCTGGACACCCCCGGCCGTTCCCGCGGCGACCCTGACTGTCTCTTCCTACACCGGTACGGCAAACACCCTGATGGATACCGGGGTGTTGGGAGGCGTGAACGGCACGGTGGCCATTGCGAGGTTCAACAACCCCTATGGTGTGGCGGTCGACCCCTTTGGCAATGTCTTTGTGGGCGACTTCACCAACAACACGATCCGGAAGATCTCGCCCGCAGGTGTGGCTTCGACCTATGCGGGCAGCACCAGCGGCTTACCCGGCTCCGCGGACGGGACCGCGGACAGTGCAAGTTTCAAGAACCCCTGGGGAGTGGCGCTCGACGCCGCCGGCAACCTCTATGTGGCAGACAGCGGCAACAACAAGATCCGCATGATCACCCCTGCGGGCACGGTAACGACCTACGCGGGCGGCGCAGAAGGCAACGCAGACCATGCCACCACGGCCACCAGTGCGACGTTCCGTAACCCAACTGGGGTGGCGGTCGATGCCTCCGGCAATGTCTATGTGGCGGACCAAGGTAACAGCAAGATCCGGATGATCGCACCTGGCACGGGCGGAGTCGGCGGGACGGTCTCCTCCTACACCGGGACGGCCAACACCGCGATGAGCGCCGCACTCCTGAACAGCACGCCTACCGCCGTCAGCGCGAAGTTCAACTCCATCAATGGCATCGCGCTCGACGCATCCAGCAACCTCTATGTGGCGGACACCTCTAACCACTTGATCCGGATGATCGCGCCTCAGAGTCCCAACCTCGGGGTCGGCGGGGTCGTTACCACCTACGCGGGCAATGGCCTGGGCCAGTCGGACGGTAGTGCTTCGACCGGTGTTGGGAAGTTCTATTCCCCCTACGGCGTGGCCGTTGACGCCACCGGCAACGTCTATGTGGCGGACACCAGCAGCAACAAGATCCGGATGATTACGGCTGGAACGGGCGGGGTCGGCGGAACGGTCTCTTCCTACACCGGGACGGCAGGCACTGCGATGGTTGCCGGCGCCACGGATGGCGCGGCTGCCAACTCGGCCTTCAGACTCCCCCGTGGCCTGGCCGTCAGCCCCTCCGGCAACCTCTATGTGGCGGACAGCGGCAACAACAAGATCCGCCAGATCGCCAACTTCGCCGTTCCGGCGCCTGCGACGATCACAGCGACCTCGGCGGACGATGCCACCCAGACCGCCACCACTACGGCGAATGTGGCCACCACCACCCCTGTGGCGACCAGCCTGGTCGCCTCCACGACCACCCCCGCCCCGGGCAACACCTTCACCCTGACCCCGACCTATTCGGACGGGACGGCGGTCATCAGTTATTGGGCCCCCTATCGGGTGACCTGCCCGGCAACCGGCGTGGCTTCGGATGCGATCACTGCCAACTGGACCACGGGCGTCGCTCGGACCTATGTCCTGACGGTGACCAATGCCACGGGCACGTCGGTCACCACTTCCGTCACGGTGACTCCGACCACGGGCGGGCAGCTGGCCCAGCCCCTCGGCCCTGAGCTGGCGGTCGCCAAGGTCCTCTCTTCGGCCTTGGCCCTCAAGGCCCCCGCCTACGTGACTTCGACGCTCAGCGGCTATACCGCCAGCATGGGGGCCCAGGAGGGCGCCAGCTACGCCTGGGACGTCACCAACGGGGTGCTCACGGCCGGTCAGGGCACGCCCTCGATCCGGTTCACCGCCGGGGCTTCTGGCGTGGTGACGCTCACCTGTGCGGTGACGGGCCCGACGGGGAGCCTCGGCACCGGGACGGCCCGCAGCACCATCCTGGCGGCGCCCTGGATCAGCTCCTTCACTGTGACCCCGGCCTCGGTCGAGTTCGGTGCGGAGGCGCTCTTCAGCAGCCTCTTCAGCGCCCCGGGCGGGAGCGGGACCATCGACCAGGGGGTCGGGACCATCGTCTCCGGCACCTCCCTCAGCACGGGGACCCTGGACGGGACCACCACCTACACGCTGACCGCCAGCAACGGGGCCGGGGAAAGCACCACGGCCAGCGCCACGGTGACGGTCGGCCCGGTGGGCCCGACGCTGGAGGCCTTCACGGTGCGGCAGGTCAACGCCGCGCCGGTGTGGGACCAGGCCACCTTCGCGGGCACCTGGGACACCTACCAGCTCTCCTGCGGCAGCACCCTGCTCACGGGCGAGCAGGCGGTCTCCGGGGCGGTCAACAAGACCACCCAGGCGGGCCCGGGCGCGGTCTGGACCCTGAAGGCCACCCGGAACGGCATCACCACCACCTGGTATGCGACGGAACAGTGACTGTAGCCGCGGAGTTGTCATGACCATGCGTTCGGCCCTGATGCTTGCCCTCGCCGGGCTGCAGCCGCTGCGGGGGGCGCCCCCCGGGGAGGTGGTCCGGGTCCCGGTCTACCTGGGGCAGCGGACCTCGAATGTCCTGGTGACGGAGCGGGTGGTGCTGCCGGTGGTGGGCCCCCTGGCGGTGGCCCCGCTGGCGCCGAATGCCGGGATGGTGAGCTACGCCCCGGCGAAGCCCTTCTTTGCCGAGGGCGAGCCGGTGGCGCTGGACCTCACGGTGGACCTGCACGGCGCCCACGACGGGGCCTTGGCGCCGGTCCTGGTGCGCACCGAGAAGGGCGCCTTCGAGCTGCAGCCGCACGTAACCATCACCCCCTTCTCGGCGGCCTTCCCGGCGCGGTTCGGCGTGTCCATGGACACAGAGCCCGTCCTGGTCCAGGTCCAGGGGAGCCGCGCGGGCGTGCGGTTCCGGAGCGTGCAGCTGGACCCGGTGGACGCACCGGTGAGCCTCAAGCAGTCGCTCTCGGCGGACGGTAAGGTGGTCTCCCTGACCGTGGCCGGCCTGCAGCATCCACCGCTGGCCGCGCGGGACGGCGTGGTCCATGACGCGACGATGCTGTTTGTCACCCAGGACGGGGACACGGACTTCCTGCGGTTCCAGTGGTACTACCCCAAGCCGGCGGTCGTCCGCCCGAAAACGGCTGAAGCCGCCTCGGGAATCCGAACCCCGGAGGAGTAGTCGCCCGATACCCCCCGTCCCGATGGGTCTGACGGCGGCGGGTGTGCCCGGGCCCTTCTCCTCAGGCCTGGACCTTGCGCGTGATGAGGGGGCCGATCACGCCACCGACGACGTTGGAGGACTGACGCCTGGCTTCCTGGCTCAGGTGGGCGTACCGGTGAGCGCTGGAGAGCTGGACGTGCCCGAGGAGGGTGGCGACCATCTTGATGTCGGCACCGTTGATGACGGCGTGGCTGGCAAAGGTATGCCGAAGGTCGTGGATGCGGACATCCTTGATGCTGAGAGCGTCCTGAGACTTCTTGGTTCGGGCCTTCACGGCTACAGCCTCCCGGGCATCAACCCGCTCCCGGATTCGCTCCCAAACATTTTGCAGCCCGACGAAATACCCCCCCACCTTCTTCCCGGGGAACACGTAGGGGTTACCGAGGATCCGCTGGACAGCCTTGAGGACCTTGATGGCCTCCTCGTTAAGGGTGATCAGCTTGCCACCAGTCTTGGTTCCCGACTTGTGCTCAGTGGAGGCGAGCTTGAGGACCATGCCATCCAGGTCCACTTGCCGCCACCGAAGCTTCATGACCTCGTTGTGCCGGGCCCCCGTCAGGAGAAGCAAGCGGATGCCTAGGAGCGCCGACAAGGGCTCGGTGGAATCCCTCTGACATTCGTCGAGCACCTCCCCTAAGGCCAGAAGCTCGTTCAACGAGAGGTAGCGCTCTCGCTTCGTCTCGGGATACCGCTCGATGCCGATGCAGGGGTTGGTCATTGGGGGGCGGAGGTTCCAGAGCTCTGCGCACTTGAACATCTTGCGGAGGATGGATAGGGCTAGGTTGGCCTGGCGGGGGGTCGCTTTCATCTTGTTGTGGAGGTGCGAGATCTCGGCGGAAGTGACTTCCCGGACGAGCATCTTGCCGAGTACTGGCTCAACGCACTGGGTAAGGATGCGGCGATACCCGCGCTGGGTACCTTCCGCTCGCTTGGCCTCCACATGGTCCTCCAGGAAGCGAGCAATGAGGTCGGAGACGTTCGGTGAGGCTTTGGGAGTGGACTGAATGGGGACAGGGGCCTCACCTTGGGCAATGGATCCCCGGTGGGTCTTCGCCAGCTTGCGGGCCTGGTCCACGGTGACCTCGCGGAAGCGACCTAGGTTGACCCAGGCCTGGCGGCCGTGCAGGACGTACTTCAGGACGAAGGTCATGGTCCCCGAAGGCAGTACCCGAATGCCGAAACCCCGGATTTCCGTATCCCAGAGGACGTAGGCCTGGCTCTCGGGATACAACGCTTCGATGACCCGTTTGGTCAGTTTCTGAGGCGTCCGGGCATCTTTCTCTGGGTTGGCCACAGGAGTCTCCAGGTCCAATTGCTACTAGAATGCTACAGGCAGGAGACAGGTCACGCAAATATCATGTTCGAGATAATTCGACATAAAATAAGAAACTATTGACAATGAAAGATACTGACCCATGATGGTAATGGAGGTATTTTCCATGCAAAAAAGACTGTTAATCACTAGGTCGGGGGTTCAAATCCCTCCTCCGGAGCCAACACAGCAAGGGGGTCCTTTTGGGGACCCCCTTGCTGTGTTGGTTATGGAAAAGATTGGATTTGAACCCCCGAGAGGCAGCTGGCCGATGAGCGCGCCGAGATGACAGCGCAGAGGCGCTGTCATCTCGGGTGAAGCGCGAATCGTTGCCAGCAACGGGTTCAAATCCACCCCAATGGAGGAGAACCCGAATGGCAGCCGGCCCAAGAGGCCGGAGCAGGAGCGGAGGGCCACCGTCGCGCGCAGCGCGATGACCCGCCAGGGCGCCGCACAGGAGGTGCGGCGTGAGCGCGCCGCAGAGACTGCGCAGAGGCGCTGCCAGAGCGGAGCCAAGCGCGAGTGGCTTACCAACATCAGGTGCAATCCACTCCAAAGGAGGAGATCCGCCCGATGAGTGCGTCCCTCAGACCAGCCCGTACCACGCGCCCCGGCCACTGCCGTGCTGCTGGAGATGGCCCTGTTCAACCAGGGCTCGGAAGTGCTGCTTCAGGGTGTTCCGGCTGGTCCCCGTTAGCCGGATGGCGTTGGCCATGGTGATTCGGCCATGCTCACGGGCAAACTCGACAATCTTCAGCGATAATTCGGGGAGCACGGCCAGGACCAGCTTCTCCCGCTCGACCTTCTGGTTCAGACGCCGCACCTGTTCGGCCAGCGATCGCAGGAAGAACAGCAACCAAGGCTGCCAGTTTGGTGCTTCGGTGCGGATGGTCCACTGGGTCTGTCGGAGGGCTAGGTAGTAGGCTTCCTTGTTCTGCTCGATGACGCTCTCAAGGGAGGCGTAGGGCACATGGGCGTAGCCAGCCTGCAGGAGCAGCAGGGTGGTGAGCACCCGGCTGAGCCGCCCATTGCCATCCTGGAAGGGATGGATCTCCAAGAAGACGACCACCCACAGGCCGATGAGCAGCAGCGGGTGCAGGCGTCCTGTCTGGCGTTCTTCCTGGAGCCAGGTCACCAACTCGGTCATCAGGCGGGGGGTGTCAAATGGCGTGGCCGTCTCGAACACGATGCCTACCTGGACCCCGTTCTCATCGAAGGCCACAACACTGTTGGGTGCGGTCTTGTAGCTGCCCCGGTGCCGCTCATCCTTCTCGCTGTAGACCAACAGGTCCCGGTGAAGCTGCTTGATGTGGTTCTCGGTGAGGGTGACCTCCGGCCAGGAGGAAAAGACCAGAGCCATCACCTCGGCATAGCCAGCCACCTCCTGCTCGTCACGGGTGGCGAAGCTCTTGATCTGGAGGTTCGACAGCAGGCGCTCAACCTCCCGGTCAGACAACTTGCTGCCTTCAATGCGGGTGGAGGAGCCGATACTTTCAATCGTTGCCACCCGCCGCAGTGCTGAGAGTCGATCTGGCGCAAGGGTGCCCAGTGCTCTCCAGGCACCCTTGAATTCATCTATCTGGGTGATCAGCCCCAGGATCTCTGGAGTGATCTGGATGGAGTTGGCCTGGATCATGGGGCCAATCCTACACCCAATAACACCCATTAACCAGAACAACACCCAAATACACCCAATATTGAACTGCTCAACCACTGCAAACCCTTGTCGGATGAACCTGCCCAAGGCGTGGAGGAGTTACAGTCTACCCCATACAAAATCCTCACAATCACAAAGGCGATACGCTGAAACCCGCACCAGCACTGCGTTTCAAGGGGTAAGGGAACTCGACTGTTAATCACTAGGTCGGGGGTTCAAATCCCTCCTCCGGAGCCAAAAGAAAAGCCTTGAACCATAACGGTTTCAAGGCTTTTTCTTATTGTTTTAACCGGGCCGTGATTCCGGGCGTTACCGCACCTTTACCACATCCCGGCCAAATCGAAGCCCAAAAGGGTAGGGCGGAAGGCGCCGATCAGGCGTGTCGCCATTGTCGCAACCAGAACCCAGGCCCGGCGCGGGTTGCCGGGACCCAGAACCGGACACGGCTTTTTTTCTGCTAGCTAGGCGGGCCGGGCGGTATGCCGCTAGACCCCTACCGGCGGCGGCGTCACAGGACCCGGGCGCCCCCTGCCTGGCTTCACGCAGGGAAGGTGCGTGGATCAGTGCGTGAAGGCGCAGCGCATCACCGGCGCCTGGCCTTCAGTTCCCGGCGCATCGCCCTTTCCCCCTGGCGCATGGAAATGCCCTTGGCCGCATAGAAGGGCGCCATCATGGCCGCCGCGCTTCCCCTGTCCCATTGATGGGCCGTCTGCGCGGACTCATAGGCCAGCTTCCAGCAGATCCGGCACATATAGTCCGCATGATTCGGCGGCGCGTAGAGCTTCCGGCACCGGCGCCCGCACCCTGGGCAGAGCAGCCACAGGGATTTCCCGCCGAAGCGTGGCTTCCAGAATTCAATCTGAATCCAGTGTTCAGCCTTCCACCCATTCCAGCTTCCCCGCAGCACGATGTAATGATCGTCCAGCTGCTTTTCCTGGGTGACTAGCCATGATCCGGCCCAGGTATTCGCCGACACCTGGCACCCGCGCACCTGGATGCAGGCGCACGATTCCACGGCCCGCTTCTTTCTGTGTCCATCCCACCGTCCGCTGCCAGATCCGCCCATATACACCGCCAGTTTTCCAAAATCACTTGGGTTTGTACCCCTGTTTTTGGCCTGTTTTCGCCCGCAAACCCGCACCGTTGCTGCGTTTCAGCTGTCCACTAATTAGCGCAATTACTGGACACCCGCCCTATCAGGCCCAAACCTAACACCTGCGTGGGTTTAAGCGTGTTTGGCTGGGCATGGAAGTAGGCCGAAGGTGGCCCTTTTGGGCCGTATTTAGCCTGATCTGGCGCCTATTCTCGTCGTCCCGGCAGGCCCGCAGCAGGGCGGGATCGACTAGGTGGGCCAGGTAGTCCGGGAAGGTTGTCACCCGATCCGCGGCCAGGCTGGCGTCATGGGCGGCCCGGGCTTCGGCGTGTTCTTCCAGCAGGGCCAGCAGGGCGGGCCGGTGTTCGGCGATCAGGCCCAGCAGATCCGGCGGCGGTTCGGTGGCACCCGTTAGCCGCAGGCCGCCAGGCCGAAGGGACAGGTGGAAGCCCAGCCCTTCGGCGCGGCCCAGCACTTCCCGCGGTGTCACAAGTCCACCGTGACGGAATCACCCGACACGGCAGGCAGGGCCACGATTTCCTTCCTTCCATTCCGGTTGCCTAGGGTAATGGAATGGAAGGAAGGATTCCCTTCCGTTTCTTCCGCCTCCCCCCTTCCGGGTGGAAGTCCCTGTGTTTCCGGGCTTCCTGTGGGCTTCTGTGTCCGGGCCGCCTTCCGGGTGGAAGGGATGAAGCCCAGGGTTTCCGCCTTCGCCCACCCGGCATCCGTCAGGGCCAGATCCACAAGGAACCCGGCAGCCCGAAGGCCAGACAGTGCTTTGTCCCACTGGCCCTTCGGATTCTGGGAATCCGTCCAGATAGCCGCGGCGGCGGCCTTCTGATCTAGTTCCTTCAGGCCGCCAGCTTCGGCCACCATCACTAGCACCTGTTCCTTGCGGTTCAGCTTGAGGGTGGCCGCGGCGCCTTGGATTAGGGCCAGGATGCGTTCGGATTCCGGGTGCAGGCTAAGGAACCCGGCGCCCGGTTCGCTGCCCTGCCGCCGTTCTAACAGGATCGTGGAACCCTTTTCGGCGGCGCTCATCTTGGACAGGTGGAAGGCCATGTATCCACCCTTCAGGGCCACCTCGGGTTCTAGGCCCGCGGCCTGGGCCTCGCCGGGCGATAGGGCGGCCATTTGGATGATGAATCGGGCCGCGGCTTCCACCGCACTAGATCCGCGCAGGGCTTCAGGGTGTAGCCGCTGCCACAAGGGCTTGTCTGAAGGCGCGTCGTTGCCCTTGCCTACATGGTGGATCGACATTACCGCGGCACAACTGGCCTGGGATAGCGCCGACACGGCCTCATTGAATGGCCGCGTATGCTCGGCTGAATTTTCGTCGCCTTCCATCATCCGGGAAAGCGTGTCCAGGATGATCAGCCCGCACCCGCCAGGGATGGCCGCGGCCTTTTGGGCCAGGGTTTCCCATTGGGCTTCAAGGCTGAAGGATTCATGCGATGCCCGATCAGGGAACAGCGGCACCAGGCGCAGGGCCAGGGCTTCCCTGTGGGCTTCTGTCCACCCGGGATCTTCTTCCAGTAGGGCGATGCCACGCCGCACCCGCCGGTGAAACTCGGCTTCGTCATCTTCCAGCCCGACAAACAGCACACCGCGGGCTTCCTCATCACTCACAGAATGGCCCAGGACACCCAGGCCCGACGCCAGGCCCATCCCGATCATCAGGGCCGTCATGCTTTTGCCGGCATTGGATCGGGCCGCTAGGATGCCCGGCATACCTGCTGGGATCAGGCCCGGCACTAACCAGCGAACCGCGGGCGGATCTTCCCGAAGCATCCGGCCCACATCGCCGACGATCCAGGCGGCCACCCTGGGCATACGGTTCCCGGGCTTGGGCGCCGTGGGTTCGGCCTGCTTCCCGGCGTCCAGGATGGCCTGAAGATCCACGCCAGCAGGTGCCGGATCAGCCAAGTCCCACCCGCCCGGCTTGTTCTTCCCGGGCTTCGTCCAGGCCGTGATGGCATCGGGCAGGGCCACCTGGCGCACCGTCTTGGCGACGCCCAGCAGCAGCTCGGCTACCTTGTCTTGGTATTTCTGGCCTGCTTCGTCGGCATCGCGCCAGATCCATACATCCCGCCCTGCCAGGGCTTCCCAGCCAGCAGAACCGGCACTATCGACAGATCCCGAAGTGACGGCCACTATGCCCGGGAAGATCCGTTCGGCAGCGTCGGCGGTTTTCTCACCTTCAACCACGATCACCCGGGCTTCAGGGTTCCGGGCCAGGCGATCCTGGCCGTATAGCGGCCAGGGCTTCCCTGGCGCCTTGGGCCGCCATTCGGCCATCCCTGGGCCTGTCTCGCACCATGTATAGGTAATGACGGCCTTCCCATTCAGCAGATCCGAAGTCCGCACCCGTAGCAGTAGAAGGCGCCCTTCAGCGTCCCGGTATTCCCACCGGCCTTCTTCACCCTTCCGCTGGGCCAGGGCAGGCACACCTTCAGGGACAGGCAGTATGGGCCGCGGGTAGCGCGGTGCGGGTTCGTCCTTGGGTTCGGCCTGGCCGTCCGTCTTGATCCCGAAGTCCGCGGCCAGCACCTTGCAGGCTTCACCCTGGCCGATGCCATGCACCCAGGCATGAAGGCTGATCGGATCCGCCCCACCGTCGTCTGAAGCAAAGTCCTTCCATATCCCGGTGCTGGAATTGACGGACAGGCTACCGGCCTTTGAGTCCTTCCGCTTCGGGTTCAGGGCCACCCATTCGGCGCCCTGCCAGCTTCCGTTCGGCAGCCAGGCCGGGATCAGAGTCTTGGCCCTGGACAGGGCTTCACGGTTCACCACATCAAAGGGCAGGCTCATTCGGCACCGCCAGCTTCCAGCGTCACCCGTTCGGGTGCCTGCGCTTGCAGGGCCGCGAAGATGGCCCGGCCTAATTTGCCACCCAAGGATTCAGGATCGACACTCAGCCCGCCGTTGCCATCAGATTCAACAAAGAATGGCGGGCCGTCACTGAGATAGATGACAGACATTCGGCCTTCCACTCTTTCATCGGCCCACCGTAAGAAAGCCTCAGCAGCCAGGGTTGGGAAGTCTTTGTCCGGGTTCGTGGGTTGCGGCTTCCGCGGGCCGCTGGGTGTTCCCGCTGGGTGGGCCATATCACACCGCCTTCGTCGGGTTGGGCCAGAGTCCATGCGCCCAGGTTTCGAGTTCGGCCAGCAGGGCGGGCGTCCCGTTCTTCGCCCAGACGCCTAGCCCAATGGCCCACCTGATCACTTCCAGCGGGTGAACCAGCACCGCGCCTTCGTCCGTCCAATAGCAGGGCAGCCCGGCCTTGCAGAGTGTGTCCAGCTTGTCCTCGGGACCGATGGATTCAATCGGGACCAGGCCCGCGTGATCCAGCCCGCGCAGGGCCATCCCGTGCTTCTCAAAGTCGTGAAGGTGATTGCACCCGAAGCCAATAAAACGATCAGCGGAAGTCCTCATGCTTCACCCCGCCTTTCTGGCGTCATGCTCGGAAGTCGAGGCGGCGGTGTGGGCTTCCACCCATTCCGCCAGGGCGGGCAGGGAATAGCGGACACGGTTGCCCAGCTTGACGAACCGCGGGCCTTTGCCCTGGCAGCGCCATTCGGCCAATGTCCACTCGGAACACTTCAAGTAGGCCGCCGCGTATCCCGCGCCTACCAGGCCGCCAGGGATCGGCACCGCGTCGGCGGGTGCCTTGGGTTGAACGAAGCCGCTACGCGGCGGGGGACGGTCGTCCAGGCAGCCCGGTCGAAAAAGACGGCTAGCGCGGAAGGGTGAAAGCAGGCTCCTTGGTCATCGCGGTGTAGACGCACCGCCAGATGACCAAGGAGGTACTGCATGAAGGCAGTCAGTCTATCTTTGTCGCGGCTGGAAGGGGATCTGCGAATGGCAGATCGAGCCAACGGGACCATCCAGCAATACCTCGCGTCGATCCGACGCTTCGAGGAGTTCCTCGGTTCGGAGGTGGGGGAGGCGAATCAGGAGGCCA
>CAIMQW010000344.1 GCA_903843705.1 uncultured Holophagaceae bacterium
GCCGGCCATCGAGCCGCCGCCGCTGGACCCGGATGCCTTGACCATCGGCTTCGCCCGCCGCTTTGTCCCCTACAAGCGGCCCGACCTGCTCTTCACCGACCTGGACCGCCTGGACCGGCTGGTGAACAACCCCGAGCGGCCCGTGAACCTCATCTTCTCGGGCCGGGCCCACCCTGCGGATCAGACGGGCAAGGGCCTCATCCAGAGGGTCAACCAGCTCCTCGAAGACCCGCGCTTCCGCCACCGGATCCTCTTCATCGAGAACTACAACATCCGGGTGGGGCGCATGCTCTACCAGGGCATCGACGGCTGGCTGAATAATCCCCAGCGGCCCCTGGAAGCCTGTGGCACCAGCGGCATGAAGGTGGTGCTCAATGGCGGCCTGCACATCTCCGTGCGGGACGGCTGGTGGGCCGAGTCCTATGACGGCGAGAACGGCTTCGCCATCGGCAGCGGCGAGATCCACGCGGATCAGGCCATCCAGGACCAGCGTGACGCCGATGACCTCTTCCGCCTGCTGGAAGAGGAAGTGGTGCCGCTCTACTACGAGAACCGCAATGCCGCGGGCGTGCCCAACGGCTGGGTGGAGCGCATGAAGCACTCTATCCGCACCCTGGGCTGGCGCTTCAACGCCGACCGCATGGTGCAGGACTATACCGAGCACCTCTACCTGCCCGCCGCCATCGGCAGCAGCTGCCAGATGCCCCCTCCCTGACCGACCGCCAGGTGATTGTTAGGGCGACTGGATGTCGCCCTAACAATCGGGACCCGGCGAGGAGGTCATGCCACGCGACCGTTCTGGGGTGCTATTCCCGGAATTTTACATCAGCTATTAACGTCCCAAGGGTTCCTGTCGATAGGGTGGGCAAGGGGATGTCCGGGATGACCCTAGCAGTGGTCCATCAATCGGAAGCTGATCGGCTGAATACGGAGCGTCGGGCCTTCCTGGCGTTGCTCCGCATGTCGAACACCCTGTCCAGTCCCCGGGAGATCGCGCAGCAGCTGATCATCGTCGTCCGTGAGATCTCCGGCTGCGAGGCCATCGGCATCCGTCTGAAGGTCGGCCCCGAGTATCCCTATGTCGTGACCCAGGGCTTCACCGAGAGTTTCGTGAAGCTGGAGAACAGCCTCTGCATGGAGGACGGCGAGGGGAGGCTGCTGCGCGATGTTCAGCGCCACCCGCTGCTGGCCTGCATGTGCGGGGCGGTGCTCTCTGAGCGCGTCGATCCGGCCCAGGTCTTCATCACCGAGAGGGGGTCCTTCTGGACCAATGCTACCTCGGACCTGCTGGCCTCAGCTCCGGCGCTGCCGCTCACCTGCGCCATCCGGAACCGCTGCCACACGGCTGGTTTCGAGACCGTGGGCCTGTTCCCCATCCGCCGGGACGGGGTCACCTACGGCATGATCCAGTGCAACGACGTGCGCCGCCACCGCTTCACCCCCGAGAGCCTGGCCATGCTGGAGGCGCTCGCCGACGGCGCCGCCCACCTGCTGCAGGCCACCATGGCCTAGGTGGAGGCCATCCGCAGGATCAATTCCCCATGCTGCGGAAACAGGGCTGTGAGCTGATCGCGTCCACCCATCTCAAAGTCGGTGAAGTCGAAGCCCGGAGCCACGGTGCAGCCAACTAGGGTGAAGGGGCCATGCAGGGGCTCTGCCCCGAACCAGCACCCCGTGGGCACCACCGCCTGGTAGCTGTCGCCGAGGGCTGGCTCAGGCCCCAGGCGCAGGGTCTCGTGCCGACCGTCCGGGTGCAGGACCTGGATCAGGAGGGTCGAACCCGAATAAAAGTGCCAAACCTCGTCCGATTTGATGCGGTGGAGGTGCGAGCGGTCGCCCTCCTCCAGCAGGAACAGGATTGCCGTGGAGCAGGCTCGATCGCCCCCGAACCGCTCGGGCAGCGCCTGGGCAGGTAGCGCCTCCGGAGAGCGGTAGGTCTCCCGGAACCATCCTCCTTCAGGGTGGCGCGTGAGGTCCAGGGTGGTGATCAGCTCTGCAGCGTTAGACTGCCGCATGGTTCTTCCCCTTCCACGAATTGGTGGCGCGCTGGACCAGTGGGGCTCCGGATCAGGCGAGGCCGAGCCGCTTGAAGGTGCGCTTCTTCCCGTCCTCGACTTCGGGCTGGTCGAAGGGATCCAGGTCGAGGGCGAAGCCCAGAATGCCGATGATGGCCTGCCAGGCCATCATGAAGGCGCCCACTTCCCGCTCGTTGAGGCTTGGCAGGGACCAGCGCAGCAGCGGCACGCCCGCAGCTTCCAGGGCGCCGGCGGTGCCTTCGGCCTGGGCCCTCAGGATCTCGGCGCCCTGCAGACCGGCCAAGCCTGGATAGGGCGAGCCCGGAGGGGGATCCAGCTTCTCGGGGGCAGAGGCACCCTCAACGGTCATGAGGATCACGCCCAGGTTGCGTGGCCCGGCCATCCAGCGCTGGAGCTGGCTGTGCTGGTCCACGGGGCCCACGGCGCGGATGGGGGTAAACCCCTTGCGGCTGCCGTCCCGGGCGATCTTGCCCAGGGACTCGGCCACCAGCTGCACCCACCAGGCCGACAGGTTGTCCAGGCGCATGGCGTAGGGCATTAGCACCCACTCGGTGACCCCCTTCTGGTGCGCGTCCAGCAGCAGCTCCACGGTGGCGGCAATGCGATCGTGCCAAGGTCCGGCACCGGCCCCCACCTGGGCCATGACCTCGCGGCCGCCCTGGAGGAAGGCGGCGGCATCACGGCCCATCCAGGCCAGGGGCAGGGTGCCGATGGGCGTAAATGCCGAGAAGCGTCCCCCGACTTCCACCGGGATGGGCAGGATGGTGCAGCCGTTGGCCCGGCCCCAGGTGGCCAGGGGGTTGGCATCGTCCTGGGTGATGAGGACGGGCGGCGCCAGCTCAGCGTAGCCCGGCAGGGCGCGGAGCCGTGCGACCCAGGTCCACAGCTCCAGGGTCTTGCCGCTCTTGGAGGCCAGCACCAGCTGGTCGCCGGCCTGCAGCCGGAACTCCGGCGTGGGCTCAGGCGAGGCCAGGGGCACCCAGTTGCTGAAGGCGCGGTCATGGCCGAAGGCGCGGACGAGTGTCTCCGAGGGCAGCATGGAGCCCCCGATGCCGCACCAGAGCAGTCGCTTCGCGGGGTCCAGGGCGGGCAGCGTGGGCTCGGCCACGTGGCGCCAGCCCCCCATGGGATGGTTCACCACAGCCTGCCAGAGCGGTCGGATGTCCATGCTCAGTCTCCTTTGGGTGCGATGGTGGCGTAGAGGTCGAGATAGGCCCGGGCGGGGCCCTCCCAGCTGAAGTCGGTGGTCATGCCCCGCCGCTGCAGGAGGCGCCAGGCCTGGGGATCTTGGAAGAGGTCGATGGCGGCGTTGAGGGCCTCGCCCAGGGCCCAGCCGTTGGCCCGGTCGAACACAAAGCCCGTGGCCGTGCGCGCGGCCTTGGTCTCGGGCGTCAGTCCGACCACCGTGTCAGCCAGCCCGCCCGTGCGCCGCACCAGGGGCAAGGCGCCATAGGTCTGGGCATAGAGCTGGGTGAGGCCGCAGGGCTCCTGGCGAGAAGGCACCAGGATCACGTCCGAGGCGGCGAAAGCGTGGTGGGCCAAGGCCTCGTCGTAGCTCAGGAACACCCCTACGCGGCCTGGGTGGCGCTGGGCAGCCTGGACGAAGGCGCCTTCCGCGTGGGGGTCACCCGTGCCGATGATCGCCAGCTGCGCACCCCGAGCCACCAGGTGGTCCACGTTCTCCAGCACCAGATCGAGGCCCTTGAGCGGGTCCAGGCGGCTGATCGAGGTAAAGAGGGGGGCGCTGGGATCTTCGTCGAGGCCGAGACGGCGCTGGAAGACCGGCCGGTTCGGCTGGCGACGGCCTGGGTGGCGCACATCGTAGCGGCTCACCAGGTTGGGATCTCGGGCCGGATTCCAGACTGTGCGGTCTACTCCGTTGATGATGCCCCACAGATCGCCTCGGCGATGGGAGAGGAGGCCCTCCAGGCCGTGCCCACCGGCCACCTGGATCTCGTGGGAGTAGGTGGGGCTGACGGTACTGATGCGGTCCGCGAGCTGCAGTCCAGCCTTGAGGAAGCAGATGTCCCGGTGAAACTCGACCCCCTCGGGGTTGAAGGCGCGGGGGGGCAGCCACAGGTTGTCGAGCATCTTGGCGGGGAAGCGGCCCTGGAAGGCGATGTTGTGGATGGTCATCACCGTGGCCGGCCGGGGCCCATCGCCATAGGCCACATAGGCGGGCATGAGCCCCGTGTGCCAGTCATGGCCGTGCAGCACGCTAGGTCGCCAGCCGTCCGCAGCGCCAACACGGCCCAGGTGCGCACCGGCCCAGGCCAGGGCGGCGAAGCGCTGGGCGAGGTCGTCGGGGTAGCCGTAGGGGCCGCCGGATCGGGCGTAGAAGGCGGGCTGGTCCAGCAGGTAGAGGGGCAGGCCCGGGGCCTCGGCCTGGAGGATGCGGGCGGGGCCACCTCCCATCAGGTCCGGGAACGATGCGGCCACGCCCTGCACTTCGACCGCATCGAGGATGGCCGGGTAGGCTGGAACGAGGAGGCGGGCATCGATGCCGAGGGCGCGCATGGCCCGGGGAAGGGCCGCCATCACATCGCCCAGACCACCGGTCTTGACGTAGGGGAACAGCTCGGAGGCGACGAAAAGAACCTTCAAAACTTAGGGCTCCAGCTGGTTCAGCATGCGCTGGGAGATGAGGGTCACGCCGTTCTCGGTGCGGTAGAAGCGGCGGGCATCCTCTTCGGGATCCTCGCCAACGACCATGCCAGCCGGGATCTTGCAGGCCCGGGCCACGATGCAGCGGCGTAGGCGGGAGTGTCGGCCGATGTCGCAGTCGGGGAGGATCATGGCCCCGTCCAGGCGCGCGTGGGAGTGGACCGAGACGCGGCTCGAGAGCAGCGAATGGTGGACATGGGCGCCAGAGATGACGCAGGCGCCGGAGACCAGGCTCGAGAGCGCCACGCCGTTGCGCATCTCGCCAGCGTGGACAAACTTTGCGGGAGGCAGCTGCTCCTGGTGCGTGGTGATGGGCCAGTTGGCGTCATAGAGGTTCAGGGCCGGCAGCACGCTGGTGAGGTCCATGTTGGCCTCCCAATAGGAGTCCACGCTGCCCACGTCCTTCCAGTAGGGTTCGGGATGGCCGGGGTTGGGGATGCAGCTGCGCTCGAAGCGGTGCGCGAAGACCCGGGCCTCGCTGACGATGCGGGGGATGATGTCCTTGCCGAAGTCATGGCCAGAGTTGGGATCCTCAGCATCCTTGATCAGCTCGCGGGCGAGGAACTTCGCGTCGAACATGTAGATGCCCATGGACGCGAAGGCTCTGTCGGGCTTGCCGGGAATGGCCGGGGGATCGGCGGGCTTCTCGACGAACGACACGATGCGGTCGTTCTCATCGACATGCGCAATGCCGAAGCCGCGCGCCGCGTCGCGGGGCACCTCGAGGCAGGCGATGGTCATGTCGGCCTGGTTGTCGAGGTGGTCCTTGAGGAACACCTTGTAGTCCATGCGGTAGATGTGGTCACCCGCGAGGATGAGCACCGTCTTGGGATCCGCCGCCTGGATGCTATCGAGGTTCTGGTAGACCGCGTCCGCGGTGCCGCTGTACCAGGCGTCCTTGTCAAAGCTCTGCTGGGCCGGCAGCACGTGCACGTATTCGTTGAGCTTGCCAGGCAGGAAGGTCCATCCGAACTGCAGATGCTCGAGCAGGCGGTGCGAGTTGTACTGCGTCAGCACCATGATCTTGCGGAAGCCCGAGTTCACGCAGTTGGAGAGCGTGAAGTCGATGATGCGGTACTTGCCGCCGAAATCCAGACCAGGCTTGGCGTAGTGGTCGGTCAAGTCCATCAGGCGCTTGCCACGCCCTCCGGCCATCACGAGCGCGATGGTATGCCTTGGTGAGACTCGCGATTCGGAAATCGTCAACATGGGAGTCCTTTGGCCTTAGGGAATAATAGCCCCGGTCCGCTTATCCGAAAGGCCATCTTTTCACCAATAGCCGACATGTTCCTCGGCCTGGAGCGCTTCCTGGAGCTCCGTCAGGAACAGGCGCCGGGGCACCACGCGGAAACCGTAGCCCACCAGACCCTCGTGGGGCAGCTGCCCATCGAGCAGGGTGAAACCCCAGCCGGCCAGGCGCGCATCCAGGGCCGCCAGCGCCGCGCGGCTGGCTTCGGGCTCCAGGCTGAACATGCTCTCGCCGAAGAAGGCGCCGCCCAGGGACACCCCGTAGAGCCCGCCCCGCAGCTCCCCGTTTCGCCAGGCTTCGACACTGTGGGCATGGCCCGCACGGTGCAGGGCCAGATAGGCGTCGCGCATGTCCTGGGTGATCCAGGTGCCGTCCTGGCCGGGGCGGGACACTCGGGCGCAGTGCCCTATGATCGCCTCGAAGGCCGTGTCGAAGCGGATCTCAAAGGGCCGCTGGCGCAGGCTGCGGCGGCTGCGAGCGGAGAGGTGCAGGTGGCCGGGGTGCAGCAGGGCCCGCTCCGGCGGGGACCACCAGAGCAGGGGGTCCTCCTCGCCGAACCAGGGAAAGATGCCGCTGCGATAGGCCTGCAGGAGCCGGGGCACGGAGAGATCTCCGCCGATGGCAAGGAGGCCGTCCTCGGCCAGCTCCGGGTCCGGGAAGACCAGGCGGTCCGTCAGCCGAAAGACAGGCACAACCGGCTGTCCTTGAGACCCACCTTGGCCTTGCCGCCTTTGGCCAGGGGGCCGAAGAGGAGGGCCTCGGCCAGAGGCCGCCGCAGCTCGCGCTCGATGAGCCGAGCCATGGGGCGGGCACCGAAGGCCGGGTCGTAGCCCTTGGCCGCCAGCCATGCTCGGGCCGCGGGGGCGCAGGTCAGGGTCACCCCCTTCTCCTGCAGCTGGACCTCCAGTTCCCGAAGGTGCTTGTCGGCCACGCGCTCCATCTCGGCCCGGCCCAGGGGGGCGAACTGGAGGATAGCGTCGAGGCGGTTGCGGAACTCGGGGCTGAAGGCCTTCTCGATGGTCCCGGTGGCGGACTTCCTGGCCCCGGCCTCGGCGAAGCCCACCTGGCGGGCCGACAGCTCCCGGGCCCCCACGTTGGTCGTCATCACCAACACCGTGTGGCGGAAGTCGGCGCTGCGGCCGTGGCTGTCTGTCAGGGAGGCGTGGTCCATCACCTGGAGCAGCACACCGAAGAGGTCCGGGTGGGCCTTCTCCAGCTCGTCGAGCAGCAGCACCGCATGGGGCTGCTTGCGCACGGCGTCTGTGAGCAGGCCGCCCTCCTCGTAGCCGACATAACCTGGCGGGGCGCCGATGAGGCGGGCGACGGCGTGCTTCTCCTGGTATTCACTCATGTCGAAGCGCAGGAAGGCGATGCCCAGGGCCTTGGCGAGCTGCTTGGCCAGCTCCGTCTTGCCCACGCCTGTGGGGCCCGCAAACAGGAAGCAGCCCATGGGCTTCAGGGGATCCCGCAGGCCTGACCGCGCCAGCTTGATGGCGCTGGCCACGGCCTCGCAGGCCGGGTCCTGGCCGAAGATCTGGGCCCGCAGGGCGGTCTCGAGTCCCGCCAGGGCCTCCCGGTCGTCGGCGCTGACCGAGGCCACGGGCACCCGGGCCATGCGGGCCACGACGGCCTCGATCTCGGCGGCGCCGACCTGGCGCACTCGGACCTTCTTCGGTAGCAGCTTCTGGGCGGCGCCGGCCTCGTCGACCACATCCAGGGCGCTGTCCGGAAGGCGGCGGTCGGGTAGGTGCTTGGCGGCCAGGCGCACGGCGGCCTCTAGGGCCTCCCCGGAATACTTCACGCCATGGTGGCTCTCATAGGCGGACTTGAGGCCCCGCAGCACGCCCAGGGCGTCCGCCGCGCTGGGCTCGCTGATCTCCACCACCTGGAAACGCCGGGACAGGGCCCGATCCCGGTCCAGGGAGCCCTTCAGGTCCTGGAAGGTGGTGGCGCCGATGCAGCGGAGCTCGCCCGAGGCCAGGGCCGGCTTCAGCAGGTTGGCGGCGTCCATGGCGCCCCCGCTGGTGGCACCCGCGCCCACCAGGGTGTGCAGTTCGTCCACGAAGAGGATGGCGCCCGGTGTGTCGCCGAGGGCCTTGAGCACGGCCTTGAGGCGCTCCTCGAAGTCGCCCCGGTAGCGGCTGCCGGCCAGCAGCGCGCCCAGGTCCAGGGCGAAGATCCGCGCGGCCTGCAGGGGCTCGGGCACGGTGCCCTCATGGATGCGGCGGGCCAGGCCCTCCACGATGGCGGTCTTGCCCACGCCGGGCTCACCCACCAGCAGGGGGTTGTTCTTGCGGCGCCGGCAGAGCACCTGGGCCATGCGGGTGATCTCGGCGTCGCGGCCCACCAGGGGGTCCAGCCGCCCAGCAGCGGCCCGGGCCACCAGGTCCGTGGCGTAGGCCTCCAGGGGGTCCGGCGCCACCGAGCCGCCTTCCGCCTCTTCCTCCGCCGGTTCGGTCTTCGAGACCGGCGCCTTTGAGGCAGGCCCGTGGCTCAGGACCTTGAGCAGCGGCAGGCGCTTCACACCGTGCTTTTCGAGCAGGAACCGGGCTGGGCTGGCTTCCTCTTCCAGGAAGGCCGGCAGCAGTTCCCCACCCTGTATGGACTTCTTGCCTGAACTGAAGGCCTGGAGCAGGGTCCGCTCCACTACCCGCACGAAGCCCAGAGTGCTGTGGGGCTGCAGCGGTTCCTCGCCGGGCACTGGCTCGAATGACTTCGCCAGCACGACCTCCAGTTCCTCGCGCAGGGCGCTCAGCTTCACACCGCAGCTCCGCAGGGTCCGGGCCGCGTGGACATCGTCCAGCAGGGCCAGCAGCAGGTGTTCCAGGCTCACGTCCTCGTGGCGGCGGGCCTTGGCCAGGTCGAAGGCCCGCTGGAAGCCCTGATTCAGGTCCTGGCTGATCTGGGGTGTCTCAGGCATCGTCAGGCTCCACGGTGAGCAGGAGGGGGAAACCGTCGCGCTCGGCGAGCTGCCGGCCGCGCTCAGCGCGGGTCTCGGCCACGTCCCGGGTGTAGCGCCCGGCAACGCCCACCCCGGCCCGGTGGACCGCCAGCATGATGGTGATGGCTTCGGGCTCAGGCTTGCGGAAGACCGTCGTCAGCAGCCAGACCACGAACTCCTGGGTGGTGTAGTCGTCGTTGTGGAGCAGGACCTTGCACAACCCTGGCTCCCGCAGCTTGGTGCGCTCGCGGGTGAGGGTCTGGCCTTGTCGCTTGGTGGCCATGAACGGCGCCTCCGGGGGAATCAGGATAGCCCCTGCGCCTTCCGGAAGCTCAGGGCTGCAGCAGTCGGCCCTGCAGGGCCTCGGTGGGGAGGGGGCCCCAGCTCCGGCCGTCCTGGCTGGCCGGGCGGTTGTCGCCCAGCACCAGGTAGCCGCCCCCGCAGGCCCGCTGGCCCCCGCCGGTCCGCTCGGGATTGGCTACCCAGGGCTCCTCCAGGCGCCGGTCGTTGATCCACAGATCCCCGCCCTCCCAGCGCACCAGGTCACCCGGCAGCCCCAGCACCCGCTTCACCGAAGATCCCTGGGGTCCCTCCACGAGCCAGACCTCGCCCCGTCGCGGGGCCGGAACCACCCAGGCTCGCCAGGACCAGCACAGGGCCCCGTTCCGCAGGGCCGGCTCCATGCTGTGCCCGGAGATGCGGACGGGCCGCACCACCAGCAGGGGCGCGAGGGCTAGAGCCACGGCGACGAGGGGGATCCAGGGGCGCACGGAACGCTGCCTCGGCTTAGCCGAAGACACTCAGCCGCCGGCCCCGGCCGTCGGTGAGGGCGACCTCCTGGAGCCGCGCCGGGGCAGGGGCAAAGGGGGCCAACTCGGCCAGAAGCCGCCGGGCCAGGGCCAGGGGGCCGTCCAGACCGAGGTCCGAGAGCAGCTGCCCCTGCAGGGGGGCCAGGCTGCGGTCCAGAGCCGCCTCCAGGTCCCGGAAATCCACCACCACATCAAAGCTGTCCAGCCCCTCCCGGGCAGCCACTACCTCGACCAGGTAGTCGTGGCCCTCCCATCGCCCGCCCGAGCGGAACACCACAGAGAGGGGGCGGGTGACGGCGGATTCGAACACCAGGCTGGGAACTTGGGCCAAGGGGGCCTCCGGAAACTGACTCCAGGTTGAGACTTCAGTTTGTCATGGCCGAGGCTACACTGAGCCATCGAGCCTGCCATACCTGACAACCGGGTGATAGATCAAGGCGGCCCCCGCCACCTTGGCTGCAACCCGTCCTCGCGAGGAGAACCCCCATGAAGGCCCTGGAAATCGCCCTGTTCTGGATCCTGACCCTTGCCGCGGGCGGCTTCTTCGTGTGGACCATCCGGCAGCGGATCGGCACGATGAAAGCCGGCCTGCCGGACAACCGTACGGACCGGCCCATGGAGCGCTTGAAGGGCGTCTTCGTGCTGGCCCTGGGCCAGCAGCGCATGGTCAGGGACAAATACGCGGGCTTCTACCACATCCTGATCTTCTGGGGCTTCTGTGTGCTGGGGCTCCGCAGCCTCGGCCTGGTGCTGGAAGGGCTCTTCGGCTGGCACATGACCGAGGCCCTGGGCCAGTTCGGCCTGGGCTACCAGTTCACCAAGGACATCTTCGAGGTGCTCGTGCTGGTGGGTCTGGGCCTCGCGGCCTTCCGGCGCCTGGCCGCCAAGCCCTGGCGTCTGGAGAACTCGTGGGATGCCTGGGCCACCCTGAGCCTCATCGGCGGCCTGATGATCACGGACCTACTGGCGGACGGCGCCTACATCTGGCTGCACAACCCCACCTGGAAGATGTGGGCCCCGGCCAGCCTCTTCGTGGCGAACCTGCTGCGCCCCCTGGGCGGCACCGCCCTGCTGGTGACCTACAAGAGCATGTGGTGGCTGCACCTGGGCCTGCTCTACTTCTTCGCCAACTTCCTGCCCTACTCCAAGCACTTCCACGTGTTCACGTCGCTCTTCAACATCTACTTCCGCGAGCTCGAGCCGAACAAGAACCTGAAGCCCATGGACATGGAGGCCGAGCACTTCGGCATCAACAAGATCCAGGACTTCACCTGGAAGCAGATGCTCGACTTCTACACTTGCGTGGAGTGCGGCCGCTGCCTGGAGAACTGCCCGACGACCCTCACGGGCAAGCCGCTCCGGCCCAAGGACTTCGGCAATGACCTGCGCGACTACCTGAAGGCCACGCCCCTCGCCCAGATGGGCCAGGACCAGAGCGTGCCTGAGGACCGCCTGCTCATCGGCGGCCCCGTGCCCGAGGGCGCCCACTGGCAGCGCGATGACGAGGCGCCCCCCTGGAGCAAGGCGCAGCTCGAAGGCTGGATCAGCAAGGACACCATCTGGGCCTGCACCAGCTGCGGCTACTGCGAGTGGGCCTGCCCGCTTCAGATCAGCTTCGTGGACAAGCTCGTGGGCATGCGCCGCTACCTCACGCTGGAAGAGAGCGACTTCCCTGCCGAGGCCCAGATCGCCTTCAAGGGCATGGAGCGCCAGGGCAACCCCTGGAACCTCGCCCAGGCCGACCGCGGCAAGTGGGCCGAGGGCCTGGACGTGCCCACCCTGGCCGAGAAGCCCGATGCGGAATACCTGTTCTGGGTGGGCTGCGCCGGCAGCTACGACGCCGCGGGCCAGAAGGTGTCGCAGTCCCTGGTGAAGCTGCTCAAGGCCGCCAACATCTCCTTCGCCATCCTGGGCACCGAGGAGAGCTGCACCTGTGAGTCCGCCCGGCGCCTGGGCAATGAGTACCTCTTCCAGACGGCCACGGAGACCAACGTCGAGCTGCTCAAGGGCTACGACGTCAAGAAGATCATCACCAACTGCCCGCACTGCCTGAACACGCTGAAGAACGAGTACCCGGACTTTGGCGGCACCTTCGAGGTGGTGCACGGCACCGAGCTGGTGGCGCAGCTCCTGGCCGAAGGCCGGATCAAGCTCGACCAGACCGTGGCCGTGGACCTCACCTACCACGACCCCTGCTACCTCAGCCGCTACAACGGCCAGGTGGCCGCGCCCCGCGCGATCCTGGATGCCATCCCCGGCGTGAAGCTCACGGAGATGGAGAAGCACGGCGAGGCCACCATGTGCTGCGGCGCCGGCGGCGGACGCTTCTGGCTGGAAGAGCACCTCGGCAAGCGCGTCAACCACGAGCGCTTCGAGCAGGCCCTGGAGACGAAGACCAGCACCGTCGC
>CAIMQW010000345.1 GCA_903843705.1 uncultured Holophagaceae bacterium
CACCAGGGCGTTGCGGCGGATGAGCACGCCGGCGATGCCGATGGAGAACAGTGCGAAGGAGATGAGGAGGACCGCGTTGAGGTTGACCATCACACCCGCTCCGTCTTGGCCAGCACCACGGCGCCCACCAGGGCGACCAGCAGCACGACGCTGAGGATCTCGAAAGGCAGCAGGTAGCCCGCGAAGAGGCCCCGGCTCACGGCCTGGGCGTTCTGCTGGGCGACGTTGAGGCCCTGGGCCAGATTCTCCGGAAGCTTCAGCGCCTGGGGAGAGGCCACGCCGAAGATGACCTTGCGGAACACCGCGGCGAAGGCCGCGACGCCCAGCAGCACCGCACCGATGGCGTAGCGGGACTGGAGCTGGAAGACCTCCTTCTCCTTGGCCTTGGTCACCTCGACGAGCATGACCACGAAGAGGAAGAGCACCACGATGCCCCCGGCGTAGACCAGGATCTGCGCCATGCCCAGGAACTCGGCCTCCAGGGCGAGGAAGCAGCCGGCGATGCAGAGCATCGCGAAGAGGAAGGCCAGCACGCTGTGCACGGCGCTCCGGGAGGCCACCACCACGGCGGCGCCGCCCAGGGCCATGACGCCAAAGATGGCGAACATGTTCCGGCCGATCGTTTCGATGAAATGTTCCATGGGGCGTCCTCGGGTTGCTCGGAAGATGGGGGTCAGTCGTCAGCCACGCTGAACTTGCCCACGGGAGAGGGCTCGAACATGTTCTGGCTCAGCCCCTCCATGCCCAGCGAGAAGTCCTCCCGGTTGTAGGTGGCCAGCTCGAACTGGTGGTTCAGGATGATGGAGTCGAAGCCGCAGCTCTCCACGCAGAACTCGCAGAAGATGCAGCGCTCCATCTCGAAGTCGTAGCGCACGGGGTAGGGCATCTTGCGCCCTTCCTTCTTGCCCTTCTCGATGGTGATGACCTGGGTGGGGCAGATCTTCTCGCAGGCCAGGCAGCACACGCACTTGATCTCGCCCTGCTCATCCTTCAGCAGCGTGAGGCGGCCGCGGTAGCGGGGCTGGACCTTGGCCACGACTTCGGGGTACTCCGAGACGATGTGGAAGGGCACCTTCCGGCGGTTGGCCGTGAAGAACACCTTGCAGAAGTGCTTGCCCGTGATGGCCATGCCCTTGGCGATGTCGGAGGGGATCAGGGTCCTCAAGAACTTGTTCATGGACGGCCCCTTAGACGGCGCAGCGGACGAAGGCCGCAAGCAGGAGGTTGACCAGTGCCAGGGGGATCAGATACTTCCAGGCCACGCTCATGACCTGGTCATACCGGTAGCGGGGAATGGTGCCGCGGACCCAGATGTAGGTGAACAGCAGGAAGATGATCTTCGCCACGAAGAAGATGGCGTGGGGCCCGGCGATCCAGGCATCGGCGGGCAGGAGCTGGTTGACCAGGCCCTGCAGACCGAAGGGGAGCAGCCAGGAACCGCCCAGGAAGAAGCCCGCGGCCAGGGCGCTGACGACGGTCATGTTGATGTACTCGGCCAGGTAGAAGAAGCCGAACTTCATGCCCGAATACTCGGTGTGGAAGCCTGCCACCAGCTCGTTCTCGGCTTCCGGCATGTCGAAGGGCAGGCGGTTGGTCTCGGCAAAACCGCAGGTCAGGTAGATCAGGAAGCCGAAGACCTGGGGCACCAGACCCCATGCGGAGGTGCCCGTGGCCATGCGCTGAGCCATCTCGCCGAAGTTGAGGCTGCCCGTCAGGACCACAGGGGCCAGCAGGCTGATGGCCAGGGGCACTTCGTAGCTGACCATCTGGGCCGCGCTGCGCAGGCCGCCCAGCAGGGGATACTTGGAGTTGGAAGCCCAGCCCGCCAGGACGATGCCGTAGACGCCGACGCTGGCCACACCCAGGATCCAGAGCAGGCCCACGTTGATGTCGGCGATGCCGCCGGACACCGGCAGGCCTCCGAGACCTGGGAACCAAGCCGGGAAGATGAAGAATGTGCCAGGGACGAAGGAGATGGCAGCGAACACCACCACCGCGGACACCATGCTGATGGCCGGGGCGATGAAGAACACGAACTTGTCGGCCTTGGCCGGGATGATGTCCTCTTTGAGGATCAGCTTTAGCACGTCGGCCACCAGGCCCGGGATGCCGCGCCAGTAGGACAGCACCGGGATGCGGCCCCACTTCCACATGCCGCGGTTCATCCAGCCAGTGACGCCGATGTGGCCGCTGGCCACCCGGGTGGAGCCCAGGCGCTGCTGGATGTGGCCCAGCACCTTGCGCTCGGCGAACACGGTGAGAGGCACCACGACGAAGACGAAGAGCACGACCAGCACGCACTGGATGAGCGTGATCGCGATGGACTGGAGGAGGGTCGGAGTCGGCATGGCTGTTGATCCTCGTCGGCTAGCGGTCGATCTCGCCGAGCACGATGTCCAGGGTCCCGATCGCAGCGACGATGTCGGCGATCAGGCCACCCTCGGCCATCTTGGGCAGGGACTGGAGGTTGATGAAGCCGGGCGCCCGGACGTGGAATCGGTAGGGATTGGTGGAACCCTTCTCGCCGACGAGGTAGTAGCCGATCTCGCCCTTGGGGGCTTCGGTGGCGTGGTAGACCTCGTTGACCTCGGGCTTGAGAATCTTGGGGATCTTGGCCATGACGGGCCCTTCGGGCATGCCGTCGAGGCACTGCTGGATGATGCGGGCGCTCTGCCGCATCTCCGCCATGCGCACCAGATACCGGGCGTAGGTGTCGGCCGCAGTCTGGGTCGGCACCTCGAAGTCCATCTCGCCGTAGGCGGCGTAGGGGAAGGCCTTGCGGATGTCGTAGGGCACGCCGGCGGCGCGCAGCACGGGACCCGTGACACCCAGGGCGATGGCATCCTCGGCGCTGAGCATGGCCACGCCGACAGTGCGCTTCTTCCAGATGCGGTTCTCGCTGAGCAGGTTCTCGTATTCCTCGAGGCAGGTCGGGAACTTGGCCAGGAACTTCCGGGCCATCTTCTCGAAGCCCGGAGGCATGTCCTCACGCAGGCCGCCGATGCGGAAGGCCGTGGTGGTGAGGCGGGAGCCACAGAAGGCCTCGTTCATGTCGAGGATGTCTTCGCGCTCACGGAAGGCGTAGAGGAAGACCGTCATCGCGCCGATGTCCAGGGCGTGGGTCGCTAGCCAGATCAGGTGCGACGCCAGGCGGTTGAACTCGTTCAGCAGGGTGCGAATGTACTGGGCGCGCCGGGGCACGGTGATACCGAACAGCTTCTCGTTGGCCTCAGCCCAGCCGAGGTTGTTGGCCACCGCGGAGCAGTAGTCCATGCGGTCGGTCCAGACCTGGCCCTGGAAGAAGGTCTGGTTCTCGCAGATCTTCTCGACGCCCCGGTGCAGGTAGCCGATCACCGGCTTGCAGTGCGTGATGGTCTCGCCGTCAAGCCGCAGCTTCACCCGAAGCACGCCGTGCGTGGACGGGTGCTGGGGGCCCAGGTTGATCTCCATTTCCTCGTTCTTGAACACCGTCCGCTCCTAGTCCGCCTTGGGTTGCTTCAGGTTGATGCCCAGCTGACCGGCCTTCTGGAGGGCGATGCGCTCGATCATGCCGCCGCGATCTTCCCGGAAGGCGACGTCGCGCTGACCCCAGCCCACCACGGGGTAGTCCTTGCGCAGGGCGTGGCCCTCCCAGTCGTCGGGGCAGAGGATGCGGGTCATGTCCGGGTGGTTCGCGAAGCTGATGCCGAGCATGTCGAAGATCTCGCGCTCCATCCAGTTGGCGCTGGGATAGACAGAGCAGGCGCTCTCGGGCACGAAGCCCTCGGGCACGAGGATCCGCAGCCGCAGGCGCTTCCGGCGGCTGATGCTGGTCAGGTGGTAAACCACGCTGTAGGCAAAGTCATTGGCCGCGGGATAGTGGGTGGCCGACTGGTCCGCGAGCATCTCGTAGCGGAGGCCCTCGTGCTCCCGGCAGAGGGTCAGGGCCTCATGGATGGCACCCTTCTCCAGCTGGCAGGTCAGCTCTCCAGCCTGCTCGAAGATCTCCTCGACCTTGGCCCCGAGCACCTCCTGGAGCAGCAGCAGATCGGCATCCTTCGCCTCCTGGGGCCAGGGGGTCTTCAGGTCGTTGTCGTCCTTGCGGGGTACGGGCCGCACGGGCGGCTTGGGGGCATCCTTGCCCTCGGCCTCGGCCTTGGCCTTGGCGGTCTCGTAGTCGGCCTGCATCTTCTTCCACTTGGCCTCGTCGGCCTCGGCGGCGGCCTTTACTTCGGCCAGGTAGGTGCGGTAGCTCGGCAGGGGCACCGTCTTCGGCATCACCACCTGCCGCTGGGGCGAGGCGGCGTAGTCGTAGACATAGGGTCCCGCGGGGGCCTCCAGCACTTCGGGGGCCGGGGGGATGATCGGTTCCGTCATCAGCCGACCTCCTCGAAGATGTCCTTGTACCGGTCAGCCAGGCTGCTGGTCATGATCTTGTCCTGCAGCTTCATGAACCCGTAGATGAGGGACTCCGGCCGGGGCGGGCAGCCAGGGATGAAGACATCCACCGGAATGATCTTGTCCACGCCTTGGATGGTGTGGTACGAGTCGAAGGGGCCGCCGGCGGTGGCGCAGGAGCCCATGGCGATGACCCACTTGGGCTCGGGCATCTGGTCGTAGAGGGTCTTGATCACCGGGGCCATCTTGTAGGTGACGGTGCCGGCGATGATCATCAGGTCCGCCTGGCGGGGGGTGGCGCGGAAGATGCCGGCCCCGAAGCGGTCAAAGTCGAAGCGACTGGCGCCGGCGGCCATCATCTCGATGGCGCAGCAGGCCAGGCCGAAGGTCACGGGCCACACGCTGGTGGCACGAGACCAGTTCATGACCTTCTCCACCTTGGTGGTGATGAGGATCTGCTCGAAGGCGGAGGGCTGCATTACTCCCATGTGAGGGCTCCCTTGGACCAGATGTAGCCGTAGCCGAACAGCAGTAGGAAGAGGAACAGGCCGAACTCGATGAAGCCGAAGACCGCCAGTTCCTTCATCTGGATCGCCCAGGGCATGAGGAACACCGTTTCCACGTCGAACACGAGGAACATCACGGCCACCAGGTAGTAGCGGACCGAGAACTTGGACCTCGCCTCGGACGTGGGCGTGACGCCGCACTCATAGGACGAATATTTCGCCGCACTTGGCCAGTTAGGCCGCAGCAGCCACGACAAATTCCAGATGATGATCGGCAGGGCCACTGCTACCAGTATCAGCAGCAGGATGGACGCGTACCCACGCATGGAGCCTCCAGGACCAGTCATTGTGGAGCCTCGGTCCCACTAAGGTCAACGCTCGAAGCCAACCCGACCGTCCTTTGTGACCCATGCCCTATTCTCAGCCATCGTCCCGGCCCCCGATCCGGTAGGATGCTTCCATGTCCGTGCCGAACCCTCCGAGCCCCGCCGATTCCGCCGAGGCAGCCGATCGCGCCTTGACCGACTACAAGCCGGCCAAGGAGCTCTACCCCACCCTCGACCTCACCCGCGAGCCGGTGGACTTCGCGCTGTTCCAGGCCCTGCCCCTCGACCTGATGTTCAAGCACCACTTCGTGCCGGTGCAGGAGCGGGACGGCGCCCTCTGGCTGGCCATGGCCGACCCCCTGGATATTCCCACCCAGGACATGCTGCGCCAAAGCCTCAAGCGGCCCCTGCGCTTCGCCGGCGCCCCCCTGGCCCAGATCCAGGAAGTGCTCAAGAAGTCTGAGAGCGGCCAGAAAGTCATGGACGAGGCCGGCGAGGCCCTCAAGGTCCAGGTGCTCCGCGAGGAGGACTGGGA
>CAIMQW010000346.1 GCA_903843705.1 uncultured Holophagaceae bacterium
ACCAGGAGAGGGAGGAGGACAGCTTGCCGAGCCCAGCCCGGGCCCGACAACTCCGCCAAGCCATCCGCCTCATCCAGGACTGCGGAGGTGCCGTACAGATGCCCCCGAAGGACTCCATGTAGGGTGTATTTTCAGGGGAGACACGAGCCATTCGACCTACACCAGCTCGGCGCCCAGGAAGTGGGGGCTGGCGAGGGTGATGCGGGCCTGGACGAGCTCGCCGAAGGGCAGCTGCCGGCCGGGGCCCACGGCCAGATGGATGGTCTTCCACTCGCCGCTGTGGGCAAGCCACCAGCCATGCTCCGTGGGTTCGTGCATCTCCACCCGCACCGGGATCTCGCGGCCCAGGAAGCGCTCGTTGCTGGCCCGGGTGAGGGCCGTCTGCCGCTGCTGCAGCGCCGCCAGGCGCTCGGCCTTCACAGTCATGGGCAGGTCGTCCCGGAGCCGTAGCGCGGGGGTGCCGGGCCGGGGTGAGTAGATGAAGCTGAAGGAGCCGTCGAAGGCGACCTCGTCCAGGACGCGGAGGGTAGCCTCGAAGTCCGCGTCGGTCTCACCGGGAAAGCCCACAATGAAGTCCGTGCTCAGCGCAATGCGGCCGCGTCCCTCGCTGAGGTAGCCAAGGCGCTCCAGGTACTCGGCCACGGTGTATTCCCGCCGCATGAGCCGCAGCACGCAGTCGCTGCCGCTCTGCAGGGGCAGGTGCAGGAAGGGGGCCACCTTGGGGTTGGTCACCAGCACCCGCGCCAGCTCACGGGTGAAGTTCATGGGGTGGCTGGTGGTGAAGCGGATCCATTCGATTCCCTCGATCTCCGAGACCCGCTCCAGCAGGTCCGCGAAGCTGCAGCCGCCCGCGTAGCTGTTCACGTTCTGGCCCAGCAGCTCCACCTCGCGGGTGCCCGTGGCCACTAGCCCGCGCACCTCCGCCAGCACGTCCGCAAAGGGCCGGTGGCGCTCAGCGCCCCGGGTGGTGGGGACGATGCAGTAGGTGCAGGCGTGGTCGCAGCCCTCGGTGATGGTCACCAAGGCCTTGGCCAGGGCCCGTCGGCGGGTGACCTCGGGCGGGAACAGGTGGTTGTCCGGGTACTCGCCCGTGTCCATAACCCGGGCCTTCCCGGCCCGGGCCTCAGCCACCAGTCGGGGCAGCTGCTTGAGGGCCATGGTGCCCAGGACGAAGTCGATGTGGGGGGCCCGCTTGAACAGGGCCGCCTGCTCCTGCTGGGCCAAGCAGCCCGTGACGCCCACCAGCAGGGGGCGCCGCAGCTTCTCCTGACGCAGCCGGCCCAGCTCAGAATAGACCTTGTGCACGGCCTTCTCGCGAATGGAGCAGGTGTTGAGCAGCACCAGATCCGCCTCGGCGGAGGACGCCGCCATCTCGAAGCCCTCGGCCGACAGCAGCCCCGACAGCTTCTCGCCGTCGTGGTCGTTCATCTGGCAGCCCCAGGTTTCAATGTGGTACTTCATGAATCGACTCGCTCCTGGCGCTGCTGGATGAAGGGGACAACCCCCCGATCGCACCGTGCCCCGCACGGTGCTCCCGCTCCCCGGCTGCGCCGGATCGCGGAGGGGGCCAAGTTCTGGCAGCCCCAGGTCTCGATGTAGTAATTCATGGCACCTTCCAAACCTTCAAGTCTAGCCCGATCCCCCGAAATGACCCCCAGGGTGTATGTTCGGACAACCTCAACCCGACCTTGTGTCTTTCATCCCGACCCGCCCCCCTGGAGGAGCCATGCCTGGGTTCACTCGCCGCGATGTCCTGCAGACTGCCCTGGCCACCGTCACCGGCGCCGCCCTCGCCCGACCCGCCTTCGCAAGCGCACCCGTGGCTGCGCCCACCGGCGGCTGGCCATTCGCCACCGCCACGGAGGTGGCCCTGGCCATCCGGTTGAAGGAGGTCTCCTCCCTGGAGATCACCCGCCTGGCCCTGGCACGCATCGACCGCCTGAATCCCAAGCTGAACGCCATCGTCACCCTGGCCCGGGAAGGGGCCCTGAACCGAGCGCGGGAGGCGGATGCCGCCTTGGCCAAGGGGCACCTCTGGGGGCCCCTCCACGGCGTCCCCTGCACCATCAAGGACACCTTCGAGACCGAGGGCCTGCTCACCACCGCCGGAGCGCCGGAGCTGAAGGCGCACATCCCCAAGACGGACGCCGTGGCCGTGGCCAGACTCCGGGCCGCCGGCATGGTCCTGTTGGGCAAGTCGAACGTCCCCTACATGGCCGGGGACTACCAGAGCTTCAATGCGCTGTTCGGCACCACCAACAACCCCTACGACCTGACCCGGACCCCCGGTGGGTCCACGGGCGGGGGCGCCGCGGCTCTGGCGGCGGGCCTCGGCTACCTCACCATCGGCAGCGACCTGGGCGGCTCCATCCGCACCCCCGCCGCCTTCTGCGGTGTGTTCGGCCACAAACCCACCATCAGCTTGGTGCCGTTCCGGGGCCATGTCCCACCCATGCCCGGCACCCTCGTCGGCGCCGAGCAGGGCCTGCCGGTGGTGGGTCCCTTGGCCCGCTCCGCCGAGGACCTGCTCCTGGCCCTGCGCATCCTGGGCGGCCCCGTGCCGGAAAACGCCATCGCCTATCGCTGGAGCCTGCCCCCGGCCCGCCAGACGTCGGTCCGGGACCTGCGCATCGGTTACGTGCTCGATCATCCCCTCTGCCCCGTCTCCTGCGAGGTCAAGGTGCGCCTCCAGGCCGCGGTGGACGCCCTCCGCGCCGCGGGCGCCAAGGTGCAGGAGGGCTTCCCGGCTGGCGTGGAGGTGCAGCGGCAGTTCGAGACCTACATGGACCAGATGCTGTTTGGCGAGGTGGCGGGGTCCTCCCGGGAGGAGCTCGACCAGCTCCGCGCCTCGAAGCCCGACCCGGACGACACCATGGGCCAGGGCATGAAGCGGGCGGCCAACCTCAGCCCCGTGGCGGTCCTGGGTTTCGCCAGCCAGCGCCTGACCGCTCGCTTGGCCTGGCAGCCCTTCTTCCGGGACTTCGACGCCTTCCTGCTCCCCGTGGATTTCCTGCCGGCCTTCCCTCACGACCACCGGGAGTCCGGGCGAATGCTGGCGACGCCCGAGGGCAAGCGGCGCTACTGGGACCAGCTGTTCTGGATCTCCTTCGCCACCCTCACGGGCCTGCCCGCCACCGTGGCCCCCGTGGGCCAGACGCCCGGGGGCCTGCCCGTGGGGATCCAGATCATGGGTCCCTGGTTGGAGGATGCGACTCCGATCTTCGTGGCCCAGTGCCTGGAGCGGGTGTTCGGATTTCAGGTACCGAAGGGCTTCGAGTGACGCTGGCCTCCGGCCCTAGAACCGGCAGGTGAGGCGCAGGGACAGCTGGCGACCCGGCAGCAGGTAGTACTGGGCGTCACCCAGCTCGCTCTCGGCGATGGGCTTCCGCTGGTCCGTGAGGTTCTGCCCGCTGAGCCGGAGTTCCCAGCTGCGCTCGCGCCAGCCGAGGCTGGCGGCATAGGTGGCATAGCCCGGGGACGGCGCGGTGTTGCGCTGGTTGAGGAGGACCGCACCGGTGTAGCTCAGCTCTGCCGTGGCCACGAGGCCCCGGGCTGGTGCGTAGGCTAGGCCAAGCGCCCCCAGGTGGTAGGGGGACATCTCCAGGCGCTTGCCCGCCAGCTGGGTGAGGGTGCCGTCACCGAAGTCCTTCGCATACTCCCGGAACCGCGTGTCGTGGTAGCTGTAGGCGAGCCGGGCCGTGAGGTCCCGGTCCAAGTGCCAGCGCGCACTCAACTCCACGCCCTGGAAGCGCTCGGTCCCGGCGTTGGCCAGCCCCGGTGCGCCGTTCACGGACTGCGGCACCACCAGGTTCTTGAAGTCCATGAGGAAGGCGCTCACCTCCAGGCTGAGGCGGCGGCCCAGCAGATCCGCCTTCACGCCCAGATCATAGCTGGTGGCGGTCTCCGGCTTGAGGATCGTGGCCTCGCTGTCGAGGCCGAGGTCCACGGCCGCGGGCTTGAAGGTGCTGCGGAGGCCAGTGAAGAAGTTCACCCGATCCTCGCCGGCCTGCCAGGCGGTCCACACCGCGCCGGCGCTGCCCGAGAGGGCCGTGGTAGTGCGGGTGTCCTGGCCGGTGTCGGGCACCGTGGCGCCCAGGTCCAGCAAATAGGTGCTGCGGGTCTCCTTCGCCCGGGTGAGGCGCAGGCCTCCCTCGAGCACCAGCCGCGGTGCGGCCTGCCAGTGGACGAAGCCATAGAGCCCGCTGAAGTCCCGTTGGTCGTCCACGCGGATTTCGGCCTGGCTGGGCGTGGCGGCGCTGTTCGGGGCGCCGGAGCCGTCGAGCTTCACGAAGTAGTCGAAGTCCCCGCCCCGGCCGGTGCCCTGGCCGTGGAGGTGGTCCACGCCCGCCACCACCTTCAGCGCAGAGGCCGGGGTCCAGGTGAGGTGCGTGTCGAAGTAGAGGTCCGCGAGCTCCACTCGCTCCCGGAAGCCATGGGCATTGGGGGCGGCGAGGCTCACGTCCGTGAGGAAGCCCCGGAACACGTCGTGGCTGGCCCGGGAGCCCGACAGGGTGGTGGACCACAGGGCCGAGTCGCCCGCCGTGCGGTCATAGCCCACGGTCAGCGCGGTCCGACGGTCATTGAGGAAGGCCCCGGCGGGGTTGTGGTTGGCGTCCAGGGGCACCTGGTCCGTGAGGGCCTTGCCCACCCGCACCACGGGGCTCGCAGGCTGCTGGTCCACGACCGTGGCTTCCAGGTTCACGCGGAACACGCCGTCCAGGGCCTGGATGCGGTTCTGCCAAAGGGCGTGGCTGCGCTTGAAGTCGGTGCGGGCATCGGCGAAGCCCTGCTTGTCGTGGTCGACGATGAGGCTCGAGTCCACGCCTGCCGCCGCGGGCAGCCGCAGGGCCACCGCTGCGCCGCCGCTTCCGTGGGTTCCCAGGCTCAGGCGGGCCGAGCCCTGGGTGTCCGAGGAGACGCCCCGGATGATGTGGATTACGCCCACGAACGAGGTGGCCCCGTACATGACCGGGGCGGCCCCGCGCTGGACCTCGATGCGCTCGACGCCCTCGAGGCTGAGGGTCGAGAGGGCTGGGTTGAAGGCGCCGCCCCAGGGCACGCCATCCACCACCAGCAGGAAGGCGTCGAACTCCTTCAGGCCCCAGAACTCAGGTACGCTGGAGGCCGGGCCGCCATCCCCGCCGGGGGCCACGTAGACACCCGCAGCCAGGGCCAGGGCGCTGCGCAGGTCCGTGGCACCGCGGTCGGCCAGCTCCCGGGCGGAGTAGACAGTGATGGAAGCCGGCACCTTCGCCGGGTCCTCAGGAAAGCGCGTGGCGGTCACTTCCACCACCGCCGAGGGAGGCAGCGGCGTCTGGGCGCCCAGGCCTAGCCCGACGAGGGCTAGGGCCAGCGGGGCGCGGAAGGCATTTGTATCCAAGATTTCACTAAGGCGGGTCATGGTCTGGTCTTTCAGCGAGCTTGGTTGAAGGGATCAAGGTCGGGGCATCCGGGCCACCAGGCCCAGGTCGGTCTGCGCCACCTCAATGCCCAGCCGGGGGGTCATCTCCCGCAGCCAGAGGGAGGGCAGGTTCATGGGGGTGTCAGGTGGCAGCTCGGGCTGGAGGGCCGCAGGAAAGGGGGCGTCGCCGGGCCAGGTGAGGGTCCAGGCAGCCTCCTGGCTCCGGGCCTCCAGGCGCAGGGGACCGGGCGCGGCCCAGGGAAGGATCTGCCGGGTGAAAGCCGCCGCCCAGTCCTGGAGGAGCGGCGCGGGCCAAGGCGCAACCTCGTCGTAGTCCACAATTTCGATTGTACATTTGTAGAGAGTGGCCATGGGCTGGAGGCGCTCATCGAGCCCTGCGCGCCACTCCGGCCAGGACAGCATTCCCTCAGCGTAGGGGCGACTGAGAGCCATGGCCCGGGCCATGCCAATGAGGACTTTCCCGTCTTCCAGGGTGCACTCCAGCCGGGCCCGGCTCCGGGCGTCGAGGGGGAGGCGGGGGTCGCTCAGGTCGAGCACGCCCTGGAGTCCGGCCAGCAGGTTGCTGAAGTCATGGAGGGTCGCCCGCCAGAGGGACTCGGAATTCATGTCATCTCCCCACATGCACGAAACGCCTGAATGAAGTTACCGTGGAGATGACCGTCTGTGCATCACAGGATGGCGACAGGATCCCTCATGCAGCAACCGACGAAACGGCTGGGCGAACTACTCGTAGAGAGCGGTCTGATCACTCCTGCTCAGTTGCAGAGCGCCATCACCCACCAGAAGATCGCCCGGGGTCGCCTCGGCAGCAACCTGGTGGCGCTGGGCTACATCTCCGAGGAGGTCCTCATGGACTTCCTAAGCCAGCAGACCGGCGTGCCGCAGATGGATGTGCGCAACATCGAGGTCCTACCCCAGGTGCTCAAGCTGGTGCCGCACCGCCTTGCGGACCAGTTCACGGTGCTGCCCATCGCCACAAGGGATCCGAAGTTCCTGGTGCTGGCCATGTCCGACCCCTCGGACCTCAACGCCATCGACAGCACGCGCTTCGCCTCGGGCCTCCACATCGAACCCGTGGTCGCCTCCCACAGCGCCCTCCGGAAGGCCATCTCGGACCTCTACCGGCGCCTCGACGCCCCCACCGGTGCCGTAACCGTGGAGGTGGGCCAGAGCAGCGGGCAGGATGACGCGCTGCCCGTCACCTTTACCTTCGACCCCCTGCCCATGCCCAGGCCCGTACCGGCGGCCAAAACCCTACCGGGGGATCCTTTCTTTGGCAGCGCCAGCGCGCCTACCCAGCCAGTCAACATCGATCCCTTCGGCCTGCTGGACAACGTCCCACCCCACCCTGCGTCTGCCCCTGCGCCCGCGAGTGCCGATCTGGTCCACAGCCGCACCCTGGGGGGCAACGCCCGGCGTCTGGAGACCTATCAGACCCGCACCCTCGTGCTAGGCCTCATCAAGCTCTTCCAGCGGCGCGGCATCATCGGCCCGGATGAGCTGCAGCGCCTGCTGGCCAACATGGTGGAATCCGGCGAGCTCAAGGACAGCGACAAGCTCGGCTAGTTGTCGACCTTCAGGATCGCCAGGAAGGCCTCTTGGGGGATCTCCACGTTGCCGATGGACTTCATCCGCTTCTTGCCCTCTTTCTGCTTGTTGAGCAGCTTTTTCTTCCGGCTGATGTCGCCGCCGTAGCACTTGGCGAGGACGTCCTTGCGGCGGGCCTTGACGTTGGTGCGGGCGATGATCTTGCTGCCGATGGCGGCCTGGATGGCCACGTCGAACATCTGCTGGTGGATCACTTCCTTCATCTTCTGGCAGAGGGCCAGGCCCAGGAACTGGCTCTTGCTGCGGTGCACCAGGATGGACAGCGC
>CAIMQW010000347.1 GCA_903843705.1 uncultured Holophagaceae bacterium
CTGGAGATCCAAGCCCTGGGGCAGCTGGGCCAGGATCGGCAGACAAGCGAACAGCAAACCCACACGCATCATGTGCCGCATCGTTGATTCCTTCTGCAAGGGACATCCTTCACGAAAGTGCATGGCCAGCATTCTAAGGGTTGAGATGCCCTGGGAGTCTCTGTACCGGGCCCAACAGCAGGATAGCAAGGGCTAAGTAATTGTGTAAAATCGAGTTTTACGTGTTGCCCCGGCCCCCAGGCACCCAGTGGGAGCTCTGGAGTATCTTTGACCCAGGAAGAAACATTCAGGCTGCCCCTGAATCCCCAGTATGGTTTCAACACCAACTGATCACTTGTTGTCCTTATGCCCTTCCTTGTCAGATGAGAAACGCGTCCCAAGCCTGACCCACACCGGTGCCTAACCATGAACCCAAGCATCAGCCCCAGTGAGCCCATCGTCGGTCCAGACCTGCTGCGGCGGCCCCTGGTCCGGCAGGGCGTCAAGCTGGCCCTGGACGGGTTCCTCGCCAGCCTGTCCTGGTTCTTCTGCCAACAGATCTTCGCCGATCCCGGCACCGGGACCCACGGCGCCTTGAAGTGGACCCTCCTCGCCCTGGGCATCAACCTTCTCTTCCAGTTGACCCGCCAGCACTACCGCCTCATTGGTTTCCGGGATGCCCTACGCCTCGCCCTAGCCACCGGAGTCCTGCTCTTCCTGGGGGTCTTCCTGGCCATGCTCATGCACGGCAACGGCCGAGCCCCCGAGATGGAAACCGCAATTGCCTCCGCCCTCACAACCGGAGGGCTCTGGATGCTGCTGCGCGGCACCCATCGCGCCTACCACGAGCTCACCACTGGCGGGCACCTCCGGGCGCCTGATGGGGTCGCTGCCCAGCGGACCCTCATCGTGGGGGCCGGTCGCGCCGGCGTCATCATCGCAGAAGAGCTGAAACGGCACCACGAGCTGAACAGCGAGGTCGTTGGCTTCATCGATGACGCCCTTGAGAAGCAGGGCATCCGGATCCAGGGCACGCCCATGCTAGGCCCCAGTGCGATGCTGGCCACCCTCATCGAGCAGTACGAGGTCGCCCAGGTGGTGTTGGCCATTCCCAGCGCCCCTGGCAAAGTCCTCCGTCGGCTCACGGACACCGCCCGAAAGGCTGGCGCCACCGTCAAGACCGTCCCTGGCATCTACAACCTGCTGGGGAACCGCAACTGGAAACCCGAGCTGAAGGACATCTCCATCGAAGATCTCCTCCGCCGGGAGCCCGTGACCCTGGATCAGAGCTCCCTGCAGCTGATTCTAGAGGACACCGTGGTCCTCATCACGGGCGGCGGCGGCTCCATCGGGAGCGAACTGGCACGCCAAGTGGCCGCCTTCCGGCCCAGCCGGATCATCCTGTTGGGGCGTGGCGAGAACAGCCTCTGGGGCTGTGAGCGCGCCCTGCGGGCCGAGTTCCCCAACCAGAGCCTGTCCCTGGAACTCTGCGACATCCGCAATCCCACCCGGCTGGAGCAGGCCTTCAGCCGCTGGCATCCCAAGGTGGTGCTCCACGCCGCGGCCCACAAGCATGTCCCCTACCTCGAGGCGCACCCCGAGGAAGCCGTCGAGAACAACGTGCTGGGAACCCGGAATGTGCTGCACGCGGCCCTGGCCGTGGGCTGCCACACCTTCGTGAACATCTCCACAGACAAGGCCATCAACCCCACCAACGTGCTGGGCGCCACCAAGCGCATCGCCGAGTCGCTGGTGCTCCAGGCCGCTTCACGTGCCCCCGAAGGCGCCCGCTATGTGAGCGTGCGGTTCGGCAATGTCCTCGGCAGCCGCGGCAGCGTGATCCCCATCTTCCAAGACCAGATCCGAAACGGCGGCCCCATCACCATCACCCACCCGGACATGACCCGCTACTTCATGACCATCCCCGAGGCCAGTCAGCTGGTGCTGCAGGCGGGCATCCTGGGCGAGACCGGCAAGGTCTACGTGCTGGACATGGGGGAACCAGTCCGCATCGTAGACCTAGCCACGGACATGGCCCGCCTCAGCGGCCTCGACCCCTCCCGGGATATCGACATCCAATTCACGGGTATCCGCCCCGGCGAGAAGCTCTTTGAGGAGATGTTCTCTCCCCAAGAAGACCAGTGCTCCGAGGTCCATCCCAAGGTCTTCAACGCGAACCTCACCGAATTCCCTGCGGCCCTC
>CAIMQW010000348.1 GCA_903843705.1 uncultured Holophagaceae bacterium
GCCAGCACCACGGCCAGCCCGGTCTTGAGCCGGTGGAACCGGCCCATCATCTTGGCCAACAGGAAATACAGGCTGCGCAGACCGAGGATCGCGAAGATGTTCGAGGTATAGACCACAAAGGGGTCCCGGGTTACGGCCAGCACCGCCGGGATGGAGTCCACCGCGAAGACCAGGTCCGCCACCTCGATGGTGAGGAGGACCAGCAGCATGGGTGTCGCGAAGGTCCGCCCGTCATGGCGCGTCAACAGGTGGGCATGCCCAGCGGTCTCATCGTAGGGCACCACCCGCTTGAAGGCCCGGACCAGGGGGCTCTGGGCGGGATTGGATTCCTTCTCCTCCGTCAGCAGCATCTTCAGGCCCGTGTAGACCAGGAACCCGCCAAACACGTACATCATCCACTCGAAGCGGTTCAACAGGGCCGTACCCGCGAGGATCATGACCGCGCGCATCAGCAGTGCCCCGAGCACGCCCCAGAAGAGCACCCGGTGCTGGTGGCGCAGGTCCACCTGGAAACTCTGGAAGACTAGGACAAACACGAAGAGGTTGTCCACGCTCAGGGATTTTTCCAGCACGTAGCCCGTGAACCACTCAAGCCCCTTCTGGGTGCCCTCGGCCTGGAAGATGAGGGCATTGAAGGTTAGGGCGAGGCCGATCCAGACCCCGCTCCAGATGGCCGCTTCCCGCACCGTCGGGGCATGGATACGCCGGTTGAAGACCCCCAGATCCAGGGCTAGCATGAGGAACACGAAGGCATGGAAGCCTACCCAGGCCCACCAGGGCGCGGCTTGGAGCAGTGCGTCAACCAAGAATCCTCCAGAGCATCCAGCTTATCGAATCAGGGAAGCCCCCGTGGGATCATGAGCGGGTGAGCCTCCCCCGCCTCTTCCTCGCTGCCCTCCCTGCCGCCGAAAACACCACGGTGCCACTGGGAGTCGAGGCCATCCGGCACCTCCGGGCCCTGCGCCTCAAGGCCGGGGACGCCATCGAGGTGGTGCTGGGGGACCAGCCCTGGAAGGCCGACCTGGCGGAGCTGGACCGGACCCGCGCCGTGGCCCGCCTCGTGGCGCCCCTGCATGAAGACCGGGAACCCCCCTTCGCGCTCCAGGCCTGCCTGCCGCTGCCGGCCCAGCTCAGCCTCTTCGATGAGTGGCTACCCCCCCTAGTGGAGCTGGGCGCCACCCTCATTCAGCCCGTGGTCTACGCGCGCAGCGAGTTCGATCCCGCCAAGACCACCGCCCGCATGGAGCGCTGGACCCGGCTCATCCAGTCCGCCTGCGAGCAGAGCCACCGGAGCCGCCTCCCAGAGCTGCGGCCCCCCATGGCCTTCGAGGCCCTGCTCGCCTGGGAAGCGCCTCAGAAGTGGGTCGCCTACGAGCTCGCCACGGGGCAGGCCAATCCCCCGCTGCGGGCCGAGCCCCTGGCCTTCACCAGCGGTCCTGAAGGGGGCATCACCGAGCAGGAGTTCGCGGCCCTGGCCGCCCATGCCTGGCAGCCCGTCAGCCTGGGCCGCAGCATCCTGCGGGCCGTGACGGCCCCCGTGGCCCTGCTGGGGGCCGTGCAGTTCCAGTTGCCGGGGCTCCAACGGCCCTGAACGGGAATCCATCCTCAAGCCTTATAAGAGTTGGATCTGTCGAAACATCAAGGGACCCGCGAGGCTAATGAAAAAGTCGGACGGGGCCGATGAAATTCCATTGCCGATCTGGGGTGGATTTCGGACGGCTTGAGGAGCACCCCATGAGGCTTTCAGCCAGGTTCGGCTTCGCGGCCATCTTCTCCTTTGCCCTGGTCGCCGGGGACTACGATGCCATCGGCAAGGCTATGCATGGCGCCTGGCCCCATGTGGCCACGGTGGCCATCGTATGTGATGCCAGTGGCAGCAGGGGTGTCTTGGATACTCTTGCCGGGTCCCTGCCAGGCATGAAGGTGTTCGTCGTGGACGTGAAGGGCCCCCAGGACATGGGCAAGGCCCTGGGAACCCTGGCCAGCCGACACCCCGACGCCGTGCTGCTGCTGGCCACGGACCGGGTCGTGGGGGACGGGAGCAGCGCTGCCACCTTCCTCATCCAGCGCATGGCCGCCATCAAGGTGCCCACCGTGGCCATCACGGAAGCGGGGGTCCGCCAGGGCGCCGTGTTGGGCATTGGCCCTGGCACCGGCGGCAAACTGCTGGCCAACCCAAAGGTGGCTGGCGTGGCTGGGGTCAGCCTGCCTTCCGGGGCCACGCCGATCTGACCGGACCAACCCACGTCTTGCGAGGTAACATAGGGGCCTCCTGGAGTTCCCATGCGTGCCCTGCTGCCCTTTCTGGTCGCGGCCAGCCTCATCGCCCAGCCCGCGCCCCCGAAGGTGCAGGAAGCTCCCCTTCGTGCCCACCTGGCCTTTCTCGCCGATGACCTCCTGGAGGGCCGGGGAACGGGGCAGCGGGGGGCCGAGCTCACGGTCCGCTACCTGGAGACTCAGCTTCAAGCCCTGGGTGCAGCCCCTGGGCGAGGCAAGTCCTACCGCCAGCCCGTGAGCCTGCTCGGGCTGCGGACCCTCGTGGGCCGCAGCACCCTCAGCTTCATGAGCGAAGGCGCCTGCTCCAGCCCAGCCTTCGGCGCCGAGTTCGTCTTCGGCTCCGGGGTGGCGAAGGCCGAGCAGACCTTTGATGCGCCCGTGGTCTTCCTGGGCTTCGGCATCGAGGCGGCCGAGTACCTCTGGGACGACTTCAAGGGCCTGGATGTGCGCGGCAAGGTGCTGCTGCTGCTGGTGAACGAACCGGCCCCGACAGTGGAGGAACCCGGCCTCTTCGACGGCCCCAACCTCAGCATCTACGGCCGCTGGACCACCAAGTTCGAGATGGCCGCCCGGCACGGTGCCGCCGGGGTGCTGCTCATCCACACCACCGCCTCGGCCAGTTATGGCTGGCCCGTGGTCCGGAACGGCTGGGACGGTGAGCGCTTCCGGCTGGCCCAGGAGCCCGAGGGCCCGCCCCTTGAGGGCTGGCTGACCGAGGAGACGGCCCGGGCCTTGGTCCAGCGCGGTGGCCAGGACCTGGATGCCCTCCGGATTCAGGCCCAGCGCCGCGACTTCCGCCCCGTGCCCCTGGGCCTGACCCTGAAGGGCACCCTGGTCAGCGCCGTGCGGACCGTGGAGCAGTTCAATGTGGCGGGTGTGGTGCCCGGCACGGATCCCAAGCTGAAGCAGGAGTTGGTGATCTATTCCGCCCACTGGGATCACCTGGGCAAGGGCCTCACCCCCTCCACGGACACCCACCCGGGCCACGAGACCGACACGATCTACAACGGCGCCGTGGACAACGCCTCGGGCTGCGCGGCCCTGCTGGCCATGGCCCAGTCCGCCGTGGCCCGGCCCGCCAAGCGCAGCCAGATGTTCCTGTTCGTCTGTGCCGAGGAGCAGGGCCTGCTGGGCTCGCGGGCCTACGCCGCGGCACCCCTCTGGCCCCTGGCCACGACCGCGGCGGACCTCAACCTGGACAGCCTCAACTGGGTCGCGCCCACCCGGGACATCGGCCTGCCCTTTGGCGAGCGCAGCACCCTGGGGGAGACGGGACGCGTCCTGGCCAAGGCCCAGGGGCTGACCGTGGCACAGCCCCACCCGGACACCGCTGGGGGCTACTTCCGCTCCGACCACTACAGCTTCGTCCAGGCGGGCGTCCCAGCCCTGTCCGTGGGCGGCGGCCGGGACTACCTCGGCCCCGATCCCGCCGCCCTGAGGGCCAAGGCCGCCACCATGGGCGCCCGCTACCACCAGGTAACCGACGAATACGATCCCGCCTGGGACCTGCGCGGCATGGTCCAGCAGGCCCAGTTCACCTTCGACCTGGGCCAGGCCGTCGCCAACGCGGCCGAAAAGCCCCGCTTCAAGAAGCCCCTCGGCACCCACTGATTCTTCTGCACCCAGAACCGCAAGGGATCACCACCAAGGCACCAAGACACCAAGAACTGAAAAGGCAAATTGCTGTTGCCTTTGCTTGGTGCCTTGGTGTCTTGGTGGCTAGCTTTTTTTACGAGAGGCCTGGTTTCTGAAGCCATCCAGGGTATTCCAACTCAGTCCCCGAAGCAGATACCCAGGTCGCGGCCGGTCTGGATGGTGTCGCAGTCCAGGGGCACGCCCTTCATGCGCCCGGCGACCTCATCCAGGGGCACGTAGTTCACGTTGGGGAAGCCCAGGGCCACCATGATGCCGCTGTGGCCCTCGTTCAGCGCCCGCACGGCCGCGGCGCCGAACCGGAGCGCCGCCAGGCGGTCGAAGCTGGTGGGGCTGCCGCCCCGGAGGAGGTGCCCCAGCACCACCACACGGGCGTCCTTGCCAGTGAGCTCCTGCAGGGCCTTGGCCACCCGCTCGCCCTCGCCGCCCAGGCGCTCCTCGTGGCCAATCTCCGCTGCCTGGAGGACGGCGCGGTGGCCGTCCGCGGGCTTGGCGCCCTCGGCCACGGTCACTAGGCTGTAGAGGCGGCCGTGGTTGTCCCGCTCCCGGATCTTCGCGGCGACCTTGTCCAGATTGAAGGGGATCTCGGGGATCAGGATGCTATGGGAGCCCCCGGAGATGCCCGCGTGGAGGGCGATCCAGCCCGCATAGCGGCCCATGACCTCCACCACGATGATCCGCTGGTGGCTCTCGGCGGTGCTGTGCAGGCGGTCGAGGCACTCGGTGGCAAAGCCCACGGCCGTGTCGAAGCCGAAGGTGGTGTTGGTCTTGTCCAGGTCGTTGTCGATGGTCTTGGGCACGCCCACCACCCGGAGGCCCTTCTTGGCCAGGGCGTGGGCGATGGTGAGGGAGCCATCCCCGCCGATGGACACCAGGGCGTCCAGCTCCCGGCGGCCGAAGTACTCCAGGATCTCATCCGTGCGGTCCACTTCCCGCAGGGTGCCGTCGGGCATCCTGATGGGGAAGTGCAGGGGGTTGCCCTTGTTTGTGGTGCCAAGGATGGTGCCGCCCAGGTGGGCGATGCCCCGCACCCGCTCCCGGGTGAGCTTGAACACGCCCCCCTCGGGGTAGCGCTCGGGGAACAGGATGCCGTTGTAGCCCTCGTGGATCCCGTAGACCTCCCAGCCCAGGTTGGTGGCCGCGATGACCGTGGCCCGGATGACGGCGTTGAGGCCAGGCGCGTCGCCGCCCCCTGTGCAGATGGCGATGCGACGGATGGAATTGGACATAGCGGCCCTTCCTTCCTGGGATCTTGTGAGAATACCGGAACCTCCGCCCAGGATCGTGAGATTGACCCCGAACACCGCCGGGGCGAACATGGATGGCGTGCCGCTGACCCTCGGGTCTTGGAATGAATCGGCATGACCCTCCTGAGGGTTGAACCTGCACCACCTTCCCCACCCGGGTCCCAGCCAGGCAGCGCGCGGCAGGTCGGCCCGGGAGCAACCCCAAGCAGGCGCGAAACCACCCCTTTACCCAGGAGCAGCCCCATGGCGATCAAGGTAGGCATCAATGGCTTCGGCCGCATCGGCAGAATGGTGCTCCGCGCAGCGGTGCAGAACTTCCCCGACATCGAGATCGTCGGCATCAACGACCTGCTGGAGCCCGGCTACCTGGCCTACATGCTGCAGTTCGACTCGGTGCATGGCCGCTTCAAGGGCACCGTGGCTGTGGAGGGCAGCACCCTGGTGGTCAACGGCAAGCCCATCCGCCTGACGGCCGTGAAGGATCCCGCCGAGCTCAAGTGGAATGAGGTTGGCGCCGACGTCGTCATCGAGTCCACCGGCCTCTTCCTGACCCAGGAAACCGCCCAGAAGCACATCACCGCCGGGGCCAAGCGGGTCATCCTGTCCGCCCCCAGCAAGGACGACACCCCCATGTTCGTCTACGGCGTGAACCACGAGACCTACGCCGGGCAGGCCATCATCAGCAACGCCTCCTGCACCACCAACTGCCTGGCCCCTGTGGCCAAGGTGCTCAACGACGCCTTCGGCATCAAGCGCGGCCTCATGACCACGGTCCACGCCGCCACCGCCACCCAGAAGACCGTCGACGGCCCCAGCAGCAAGGACTGGCGCGGCGGCCGGGGCATCCTGGAGAACATCATCCCCAGCAGCACCGGCGCAGCCAAGGCCGTGGGCAAGGTCATCCCGGCGCTGAACAAGAAGCTCACGGGCATGGCCTTCCGGGTGCCCACCTCCGATGTGTCGGTGGTGGACCTCACTGTGGAGCTGAACACCGAGACCACCTACGCGGCCATCTGCGCCGCCATGAAGGCCGCCTCCGAAGGCCCCATGAAGGGCGTCCTGGGCTACACCGAGGAGAAGGTCGTCTCCACGGACTTCCGGGGCGAGAGCTGCACCTCGGTCTTCGACGCCGACGCCGGCATGGCCCTGGATGGCACCTTCGTGAAGGTCGTCTCCTGGTACGACAACGAGTGGGGCTACTCCTGCAAGGTGCTCGAAATGGTGCGCGTCATGACGAAGCCCTAATCGTCAGGCCAACCGCACCAAAGGTTAGCCCAGCGTTAACGCCCCCGGGACGAACCCGGGGGCGTTTTTCGTTTCTTGCGGGGCCAGGCACAGACCCTGGCTCTCGCCAGGGTGGGTCACTCCACCGAGATCGTGATCGTCTTGGTGGCGGTGTTGGTGTTTATCACTAAGTTGTATCCCAGAAAGGTAGGCCCGATGTAGATCGCCTGAAGACTATAGCTAACCTGAGTGATCTGGACCACGACGGTGTCTGTCCCCGAGTAGCCGTGACCCGGCTGGTAGCTGACAACCCGACTGTTCAGGGTGGCGGTGCCATGGGTCCCCTGCTGGGTGATGGTCGCGGCCGTGGCGGTCCAGGTGTCATCCTCGATGACCGTGGACACATCCATGGGTACCCTTACGGTGCCGGTGCCGGTGCTTGTGGAGGTCGTGTTCGTGGTTGTATTGGACCCCGCCCCCGAGTAGGCGGTCACGGTGACCGTGGCCGCATTGGAGGACACTCCCGCCAAGTGCGCTGTGAGCTGGGCGCTACCGGCACTAAGGGGCCTGACCCGATCATTATCCATGACGGCCTTGCTGGCATCGGAGGAAGACCACGCCACGGTGGCGCTGATATTGGCCGTGGACCCATCCGAATAGGTCCCTGTGGCTGTGAGTTGCTGATTCCCAGACCTTGCGACCAGGCTGAAGTTGGTGGGGCTGGTGGCGATGGACACGAGCGTGACCGCGGGAGCTGGCGTGGCGGACACAGTGGCGGGCGTGCCTGCGGTGGTGCCGCTGCCGTTGACCGCGTTGACCGAGAACACATAGGGGACGTTGTTCAGGAGCCCCGTGACGGTGGTGGAAGTTCCCGCCAAGTTGGCCTTGTAGTGGACCGCCTCGGGGGCACTCTGCTCGTAGTAGTCCACCTGGTAGGTCGTCGCAGCAGTGGCTGCGGTCCAACTTAGGCTTACCTGTCCATCCCCGGCCGTGGCCGCCAGGTTCGTGGGGGCCCCGGGCGGGTTCGCCACAAAGGGGCCCGGCAGGTAGACCTCGGTGACAGTGTTCCCCCCGAGGGCGCAGACAACCGTGCCATCGGACATTCTTACTACACCAGCGGGACTCCCCAGGGACACGTTGGCGCCCAGGCTCCAGGTTCCCGTCCCCGGGTTAAAGATCTCCGTACTGAGGTAGTACATCCCATAGGTAAGTTCCGTGGCGGGGCTGCCGATCCCGGGAAGAAAGCCCCCGATGACCATGACTCTTCCGTCTAAAAGCCGGACGGCATTGTGGCTCGAGCGCCCTGCACTAAGGCTGGTTGCTGTGGACCAGATGCCTGTCGCGGGGTCGTAGGTTTCCGTGCTGGCGAAGGGTTGGTAGTAGGTCGGGCCGTAGCCGCCAATCGCCAACACCTTGCCGTTCGCCAGCAGGGTCGAGCTGAAGTCTCTGCGGGCGGCAGTCATGCTGCCGGTGGCGGTCCAGAGGCCCGTAGCGGGGTCATAAAGCTCTGCGCTGGCGAGTGCGGTGCTGGCACTCGCACCCCCGCCGTTCACCAAGACCTTGCCGTTCGCCAACAGGGTGGCCGTGGCCCCAGACCGCGCCACGTTCAGGCTCCCGGTTGCCGACCATAGCCCGGTCGCCGGATCGTAGAGCTCCGCGCTGGCCAAATAACTGGCCTGCCCCGTCCCGCCTGCCACGAGGACCTTGCCGCTCGACAGCAAGGTGGCGGTGTGGGCGAACCGCCCCGTGCCCAGGCTGCCGGTCAGGGACCAGGTGCCCGACGCAAAATCATAGAGTTCTGTGGTGGTTGGGTAGCCGCTCTGGGCAGACCCGCCGGCCACCAGCACTTTGCTGTTGTTCAGGAGGGTTGCGGTGGAGAGCTCCCGCGCGGTGTTCAAGCTGCCGGTGGCGGTCCATAGCCCCGTGGCGGGGTTGCAGAGCTCTGTCGTGGCAACGGGATAGGCAGGGTTTCCGATAATTGGCCGCCCCCCGATGGCCAGCACTTTTTCCGTGGAAAGCCGGACGATGGTTGTGTTCAAGCGAGGCGTGCCGAGGCCAGTAGGCTGAGACCAGGTTCCGGCCGTCGGATCATAGGTCTCCGCGCTGGTAAGGAGCCTGCTCTCATTCGCCCCCCCAACAGCCAGAACCTGCCCACTCGCCAGGAGGACTGCGCTGTGAAAGCTGCGCGCCTCAGCGAGTCCGCCCGTCGCTGTCCAGAGGGTGGTCGCGGGATCATAGATTAGGGCCGTCGCGTCGAAACCAGAAGCTCCACCCGAGGCGGATCGGTCACCCCCGGCGACCAGCACCTTCCCGCTCGCAAGCAGGGTAACGGAGTGGCGGGCCCGGGTGGTGCCCATGCCAGTGGTGGGAGACCAAGTCTCCAGGGCCGGGTCGTAGAGCTCAGCGCTCTCGAGGCTGCCAGTACCGTCATCGCCGCCCGCAATAAGGACTTTGCCGTTGCCTAGCCGAATCGCCTCCAAGAAGCCTGAGCGGACTGTCCCCATGCTGCCCGTTGGTTTCCAGGAACCCTCTGCGGGGTCAAAAAGCTCGGCGGTCTTGAGGTCGACCGTGCTGTTGTTTCCGCCAGCGACCAGAACCTTCCCGTTCCCCAGTAGGGTGATTGCGCTCCCGAGACGCGGGCCAGCCATGTTGCTGGTGGCGGTCCAGGTGCCGGTTCCCGGATCATAAAGCTCGGCACTGGCCTGGTAGCCCGTAAGACTCGTCCCACCCGTAACCAAGACCTTCCCGCTGGGGAGCAGGATCGCATTGTGGAAAGCCCGGTCGTTCACCAGGTTGCCCGTGGCTGTCCAGACTCCGGTCCCGGGGTCATAGAGTTCGGCGCTCACAGTGGGCCCGGTGGCGCCGATGCCGCCCGCCACCAGGACCTTCCCGTTCAATAAGCGGGTGGCACTGTGGGTCCAGCGGGCCGCACCCAGCGGTCCCGTGGTAACCCACTTGCCGGTGGCCGGATCGAAGAGTTGCGCCTTGGTGGTGAGGTTGATCGAAATGTCCCCCTCTGAGCCACCGACCAACAGGACTCGGCCACTGTCGAGGAGGGTGATGGTGGTGCCAACAGAGGGCATCGCCGGCCCACCGTTCTTGACCACCCAGGTACCACTGTCGATGGAGACGACCCTGGTGGCGGTGGCGTGATCACTGGCCAGGTTTTGGACATCGGCCGAAATCTGGAAGGAGTCCGAGGATGCGGCTGCTGCAAAAGCAGTGGTCGGAAGTTCATGGGTGGTCGCCAGGACATCGTTGGAAAATGCGATGGCTCCCGTCCCCCGGCCGGAATTGATGGTCGCGGTGGCGGTGCCAGGGGTGACCGTCCACAGGTAGGTCATGCCCGCCTGCACGGGCACACTGGCCTGCATCCAGGCGTCCCCCAGATGGATGGAGGTGGGCAGCGCAAGCTCAGCCATGGGCGCAGGCACCACGGTGGCAGTCGCGCTTCCCGAGCGAGTGCCGGCCCCATTGGTGACGGCCACCGCTGCCGTCAAAGTACCCACGGTTCCAGCGGTGTAGGTCGCAGCAATGGTCCCTTGGCCGGCAGTGAGGGTGCCCCCGGTGATGGTCCAGACATAGGTGATCCCGGTGCCCTGATCCGTGGTGGAAGCCTGGATGCCGGTGCGACCGGTGGTGACATAGGTGGCCGTCTGCACGGTGGGTGTGGCGGGGGGCGCTGGGTTCACAGTCAGCGTCGCCGCGTTGCTGGTCACGCTGTTGATGCTGTTGGTCACCACAACCGTGTAACTGCCCGCGTCGCTGCTCTGGGCTGCCGCAATGGAATAGGTCGCGGCGGTGGCTCCGGAGATTGCGGTGCCATCCTTCTTCCATTGGTAGCTGAGGGTCCCGCTGCCCGTGGCCGCCACTGTGAAGCTGGCGGCGGCTCCCGCGGTCACGGCCAGACTCGCAGGTTGCGTGCCGATGGTCGGCGCCACGTTCACCGTCAGCGTGGCCGCCGTGCTAGTCGTGCTGGTGGTCGTGCCACCGAGGGTATTCGTCACCACCACCGTGTAGCTGCCTGCGTCGCTGCTCTGGGCAGCCGTGATGGCATGGGTGGCTGCGGTGGCTCCGGAGATCGCCGTGCCGCCCTTCTGCCACTGGTAGCTCAGGGTCCCGCTGCCCGTGGCCGCCACCGTGAAGCTGGCGGCGGCTCCCGCGGTCACGGTTAGGCTCGCGGGTTGCGTGCCGATGGTCGGCGCCACGTTCACTGCCAGGGTGGCGGCGCTGCTGGTCACGCTGCTGACGACGTTGGTCACCACCACAGTAAAGCTTCCAGCGTCACTGCCCTGGACTGCGGTAATGGCGTAGGTGGCAGCGGTGGCGCCGGAGATGGCCGTCCCCGCCTTCTTCCACTGATAGGTCAGGGGCGCCGTGCCTGTAGCCACCACCGTAAACGTCGCTGCCGCGCCTGCAGCCACGGTCTGGCTCGCGGGCTGGGTCGCAATGGATGGCGCCACATTCACCGTCAGCGTGGCCGCCGTGCTGGTCGTGCTGGTGGCGGTGCCACCGAGTGTGTTGGTCACCACCACCGTGTAGCTGCCTGCGTCGCTGCTCTGGGCTGCCGCGATGGGATAGGTGGCGGCGGTGGCTCCAGAGATCGCTGTGCCGTCCTTCTTCCACTGGTAGCTCAGGGTGCCACTGCCCGTGGCCGCCACCGTGAAGCTGGCGGCGGCTCCCGCGGTCACCGTCAGGCTCGCGGGCTGGGTGCCGATGGCCGGCGCCACATTCACGGTCAGGATTGCTGCAGTGCTGGTCACGCTGCTGACGGCGTTGGTCACCACCACCGTGTAGCTGCCGGTGTCGCTGCTCTGCGCCGCGGCGATTGGGTAGGTGGCGGCGATGGCACCAGAGATCGCCGTCCCCGCTTTCTGCCACTGGTAGGTCAGGGGCTCTGTCCCGGCGGCCAGCACCGTGAAGGTGGCTGCGGCCCCGGCATTCACCGTCAGGCTCACCGGCTGGGCCGTGATGCTCGGCCCCACAACCGGCTCGGGGGAAGCCCCGCCCGTTCCGCGACAACCCACGAAGGAGAGCGCACCAAGGGAAACAAGAACGGCCACGCAGACACTGCGAAGTGGGCTGAACATGGTTCCTCCACCAGATGTCCGAACTATGGTGCTCCCCGGTCATTAGTAAATATGCTTCACTAGTGTCCGGTTGAGCGAAGTAGGTAAGGTTGTAAGATCCCTTTTTTCAAGTCTTTTCAATCAATATTCCTTGGTGGCGATTTGAACGGCGGGAACGGGATTTCGGGTGGTTTCCTGGGGTTGGACCCCAGGGGGC
>CAIMQW010000349.1 GCA_903843705.1 uncultured Holophagaceae bacterium
CCGAAAGGTGGAAGGATTGGCCCAGAAACGAGGAGTGCGCTACGACGGCGGGCGTTTGGCAACCAGGGGCCTTTGTAGGGGCTATGTCCACCCGGGAATCCAGGCGGAAGGAATAATCGTACCATGTTCAGACAAAGTCGCAAAGCGTAAGGTGTGGGACACACCCTACGCTCTGCATTATTGCTGAAGAAAAAGCTACTTGACTTCGACCTTGGCGCCGGCCGCTTCGAGCTTTTCCTTGATCTTGGCGGCCTCGTCCTTGGCGATGCCTTCCTTAACGGCCTTGGGAGCGCCGTCAACCAGGTCCTTGGCTTCCTTCAAGCCGAGGCCCGAGACGATCTCGCGGACCGCCTTGATGACATTCAGCTTGTTGGCGCCAGCCTCGAGGAGGATGACGTTGAACTCGGTCTGCTCTTCCACGACAACGGCAGCAGCCCCGCCAGCGGCGGGAGCGGCCATGGCGGCAGCAGAAACACCGAAGCGATCCTCGAGGGCCTTGACCATGTTGGCCAAGTCGAGGACGGTCATGGTTTCGATTTCAGCGATGAGCTGATCGGCAGTGAGAGCCATGATGGTCTCCTAAAAATTCGAAATGAGGTTATGGATTCGGGGTTGGGTATTACTCGCCGGCCTTCTGCTTGCGGATGCCCTCGAGGACGACCGCCAGACCGGAGATGGGGTACTTCATGAGGTAGAGCAGCTTGCTCAGCAGGACATCGCGGCTCGGGAGCTCGGCCAGGGCCTGCAGCTGCTTCGCGTCGATGGACTTGCCGTCCATAATGCCGGCCTTGAAGGTCGCGGCGGGATTGTCCTTCAGGAAGCCGTTGACAGCCTTCGCCAGGGCAACGACGTCGTCGTTGGTGGTGGCGATGGCGCTGGCGCCCTTGAAGGAGCCGCCCAGGGCTTCGAAGGACGTGTCCTTCACGGCCAGGCGGAGGAGGGTGTTCTTGCTGACACGGTACTGGGCCTTGCTCTCGCGGACGCTCTTGCGGAAGGCGGTGTCCTTCCCAACCACGAGCCCCTTGAATTCGATCACGACCGCCGAGGTGGCGGACGCGAAGGTCTCCTTGAGCACGGCGACTTCGGCGTATTTCTTGGTCTTTTCCATGGTCAGCCTCCTACTTCTCAACGACTGCGGTGTTGAGGGTGACGGAGGGGCCCATCGTGGAGGCGATATACATCGTCTTCACATACTTGCCCTTCGCCGCAGGCGGCTTGGCCTTGTGCACGGCATCAATGAGCGCCTTGGCGTTCTCTTCCAGCTTCTGGACGCCGAAGGAGAGCTTGCCGACGGGCGCGTGGATGATGCCGGTCTTGTCGACGCGGTATTCCACCTTGCCGGCCTTGATTTCCTTGATGGCCTTCGTTACATCGAAGGTCACGGTGCCGGTCTTGGGGTTGGGCATGAGGCCTCGGGGTCCGAGCATTTTGCCCAGTCGACCGACGCCCTTCATCATGTCGGGGGTCGCGACGAGGGCATCGAAGTCGAGGAATCCACCGGCGATCTTCTCGACCAGTTCATCCCCGCCCACGATCTCGGCGCCCGCAGCTTCCGCTTCCTTGATCTTTTCACCGCCTGCGATCACCGCTACACGCATGGTCTTGCCCGTTCCGTGGGGCAGGACGATGGTGCCACGGACCATCTGGTCCGCGTGTCGGGGATCCACTCCGAGTCGCATGTGGACTTCCACCGTCTCGTCGAACTTGGCAAATGCCATGTCCTTCACGACCGTGAGGGCGTCCCTCAACTCGTAGAGGCGATCTTCGATCTTGGCCGCGGCAGCCCGGTACTTCTTTCCAGGTTTTGCCATGTTGGCTCCATTCGAACAATCTCCCGCGATGACGGTCGCGGTGGCCGGGATCGCCGCACGTCGCGGCTCTCCAATGAAGTGCAGCCCACCCGGGCGCGAGGCCCGGACGGGAAAGGGTGGTCTAGTCGATGACGTCGACGCCCATGGAGCGGGCGGAGCCGGCGATGGAGCGGACGGCAGCCTCGAGGCTGCCGGCGGTGAGGTCGGGCATCTTGACCTTGGCGATCTCGGCGAGCTCAGCC
>CAIMQW010000350.1 GCA_903843705.1 uncultured Holophagaceae bacterium
CAAGAGGTCCGCGTCATCTCCGAAGATGGCGAACAGCTTGGCTTGATGCCTCCCCAGCAGGCCATCCGGATCGCAGAAGAGCGCGGTCTCGACTTGGTGGAAGTAGCCGGGAATGCCAACCCCCCAGTCTGCCGGATCATGGACTACGGGAAATACAAGTTCATGGAAGCCAAGCGGGAGCACGCAGCCCGCGCCAAGCAGAAGAACATCGTTGTCAAGGAAGTGAAGTTCCGACCCAAGACCGATGACCACGATTTCGATTTCAAAGTGAAGCACATCCTGCGATTCCTGGAGGACGAAGACAAAGTCAAAGTGGTGGTCATGTTCCGCGGACGTGAAGTGGTCCACCGCGACATCGGCTACCGGATCATTGAGGAAGTCATTCAGCGGATCGGCGACAAAGCCATCGTCGAGAAGTCCGCCGGCATTGATGGCCGCGACATGCACGCCATCCTCGCCCCCCGGATCATCGAAGCCCCCAAGCCGCCCAAGAAACCGAAAGCCGTCAAGGCCGACACTCCCGCAACGGAATCCCAGATCCAGTGAGGAACCCATGAGCTACAAGATCAAGACCCACAAGGGCGCACAGAAGCGTTTCAAGAAGACTGCCGGCGGCAAGTTCAAGCGCGGCTGCTCCCATCAGCGCCACATCCTCACCAAGAAGACCGCGAAGCGGAAGCGTCAGCTTGACATGGGCCGCCTGGTGTCCAAGGCCGACCAGAAGGCCGTGATGGCGATGCTGCCCTACGCGTGATTTCCTCTGGGGGTTCCGCGCTGCGCGCACACACCCGGGCCCCCGCGCTTCATGCGGCCATAGCCCACATGAAGCTTTCCCCGACACCTGAGATCTCCAGATCGACGGTTTAACCCGGTGGCTGCTGCCACCCCCGATGAGGCCCCTAAAGCCCGCCCACTTCCGGACGCGCTGCCTCGAGGAAAGGATCCAACATGACTCGCGTAAAACGCGGTTTCAAACGTGCCCAGCGCCGCAAGCGCATGATGAAGTTCGCGAAGGGCTTCTACGGCGCCAAGTCTCGCCTGTATCGCTCTGCCAAGGAAGCGGTCGAGAAGGCCCTCGGCTACGGCTACCGTGATCGCAAGGTGAAAAAGCGCGACTTCCGTCGCCTGTGGGTGGTCCGCATCAGCGCCGCCTGCGGCCAGAACGGCACCAGCTACTCGAAGTTCATGGGCGGCCTGAAGAAGGCGTCCGTGGACCTGGACCGCAAGATCCTCGCGGATCTCGCCGTTCGCAATCCCGAGGCGTTTACCAAGCTCGTGGCCGTGGCCAAGGGCTGATCGCGAAGCAGCACGTCGCAGACACCCGAAAGGCCGCGTGAGCGGCCTTTCTCTGTTCTGAACCACCAGTCGAGGGCTCCATGGACCAGCTGCTGCCGCCTGAAATCGTCGAGGCGGGCCGAACCTTCCCCGCAGCGCTGGCCGCCTGCAGCGACCTGGATGCCCTGCTACGCCTGAAGGGTGCCTTCGTGGGCCGTGAGGCCAGCCACGCGACGCGCCTCATGGAGCTGCTCAAGACCGCGCCGAAGGAACAGAAGCGCGAGCTGGGCGCGGCCATCAACGGCCTCAAGCAGCAGTGGGAGGAGGGCCTCAAGGCGCGTCAGGCGGAGCTCGAAGCCGCCAAGCGGAAGCTCGGCGCCCTCGCGGCCACCTGGGACCCCGCCCTGCCGCCGCCCCAGCCGCCGTGCGGTGCCCTGCATCCACTGAACCGCCTGATGGACCGCCTAGTGGACGTCTTCCGGCCCTTGGGCTTCCACGTCGAGGAGGGCCCTGAAGTTGAGACCGAGGCCCACAACTTCGATGGCCTGAACATCCCCGAGGACCACCCCGCGAAGGCCAGCTCCGACACCTTCTACCTGGCGGCGCATCCCGAGCTGCTGCTGCGCACCCACACCAGCCCCGTGCAGGTCCGCACCCTGCTGCGGGTGACACCGGAGCTCACTGCGCGCGGCGGCATCCGCTTCCTCGCGCCGGGCCGCGTCTACCGCAAGGACGAGATCGATCCCACCCACAGCCCCATGTTCCATCAGGTGGAGGGCATGCTGGTGGGCCACGGCATCGGCATGCAGCACCTGAAGGGGACGCTGGAATATGCGCTGCGCGCCCTGTTCGGACCCGACACGGAGATCCGCCTGCGGCCTTCCTACTTCCCCTTCGTGGAACCCGGCTGCGAGGTGGACGTGAGCTGTCCTCTTTGCGGCGCTCAGGGCTGTCGGGTGTGCAAAGGCTCGGGCTGGGTCGAGATCCTCGGCGCCGGCCTCATCCATCCCAACGTGCTGACCTACGCGGGCATTGATCCCAACGAGTGGTCCGGATGGGCCTTCGGCATGGGGGTCGAGCGCATGGCCATGATGCTCAGCCAGACACCGGATCTACGCCTGTTCTTCGAGAACGACCAGCGCTTCCTCAAGGCCATGGGAGGGCTCGACTGATGTGGATCGAACGCAAGGTCCTGGCCCAGGAGATTCCCGCCGCCGCAGCGCTGGACACACGCCAGCTCTGTGAGGTCTTGGCTGCCCTCGGCTTCCCCGTGGATGGGGTGGCTTCCCTTGAGGGCACTGAGTCGCTGGACGTGGATATCACGGCCAACCGCGGGGACGCCATGTCCCATCGGGGCATTGCCCGTGAGCTCGCCGCGAAGCTGCAGCAACCTCTGGCACCCATCGCCACCGGCGTTGTCCCTGAGGGCGAGGCACTGGTCCAGGTGCGGCTCGAAGCCGAGGCCTGCCCCATCTATGCCACGGCCGTGCTGGAGCTGGGCGAGGGGATCACCCCCGAAGCGGTCCAGTCCTTCCTGCGGGCCCTGGAGGCCAGTCCCAAGCGGCTGTCGGCGGTGGATGCGTCCAACGAGCTGCTGCTGCGCTACGGGCACCCGACCCATGCGTTTGATGCCGACGCCATCCGCGGCGCCGTCTCAGTGCGCTGGGCGAAGGCAGGGGAGACCCTGGCGACCCTGGACGGCGTGACCCGGACGCTCACCGAGCGCGACCTCGTCATCGCTGACGAGGCGGGCCCCATCGCCCTGGCGGGCGTCATGGGCGGCGACGGCACCAAGGTGACCGAGGCCACCCGCCGCGTGCTACTGGAGAGCGCCTGGTTCGAACCGAAGGTGGTGCGGGCCACAGCCCGCCGCCACAGCCTGCACACCGACGCCTCGCACCGCTTCGGCCGGGGGGCGGATCCTGCCATGGTTCGCGTGGCCCGCGACCTGCTTGTGGCGCGCCTCCAGGCCTGGTGCCAGGCGAAGCTGATTGGTGCCTGGACCGCGGGCGCTGTGCCCGCACCGTCGGCGCCGGTGGAGCTGGGCCTGGCCCTGCTTGCCCGGGTGGCGGGTGAGGCCGTGCCCCTCGCGGCCGCCCAGGAGGCGCTGTCCCGGCTGGGCTGCGTCGTGACAGTCGCGGGGGACCGGCTCCGAGTCACGCCGCCCAGCTGGCGGCATGACCTGTCCATCGCCGAGGACCTCGCCGAGGAGGTTCTGCGCCTGCGGGGCTACGAGCACATCCCATCGGTCCTGCCTCCCATGGAGGGGCCACCGGAGCACCTTGCGCCTGGGTACCTCCAGCGGCAGCGGGTGGCCCGGCGGCTGGCCCACCTGGGCTTTCACCAGACTGTGACCTACGGCTTCGTCAGCCCCGAGGCTGATGCCCTCTTCGCCAGTCCGGACAATCCGGCGGCTGGGCGGACCCTGGCCAATCCCCTGGGCTATGAGTATTCCGTCCTGCGGGCCTCCCTCCTTCCGAGCCTCAAGGCCACAGCGGAGCAGAACCTGCGCCAGGGTTCCCGGCAGGTCCAGCTCTTCGAGCTCGCGCCGACCTACCGCAGCACCCCTTCGGGTCCCCGGGAGCAGGTGACTCTGGCCACCGTGTGGGGCGGCCTCCTGGGTGGCGAGGACTACCTCAGTCCCGCGCGGGCGGTGCTGGAGGCCGACCTCGCCGGGCTGGCCCGCGACCTGGCTCTCCCCGGCCTCCCCGCCATCCATCGGCTGTCCGACGGGCTCTTCGGGTTCGAGATCGAACTGGACGCCCTGCCCCGGCTCCAGGACCGGATCATCCCGGTCTTCCGGCCCTTCAGCCGCTTCCCCACCGTGGAGCGGGACCTCTCCCTCCTGGTGGACCTGGGCCAGTCCTACGCGGCCCTGAACCAGGCCATGGCGGCGGCCCTGCCCACCGATAGCCTGCTGGAGCTCCGCTGTGTGGATGTGTTCCGGCACAAGAGCCTGCCGGAAGGCCAGCAGGCCTGGCTCCTCCGCATGCGCTTCCAGGCGGACCGGACCCTGGTGGGCGATGAGGTCGATGGCTGGGTAGCGGCGGCGCTCGCTGCGGCCGAGTCCCTGGGGGCGAAGCTCCGGGCGTAGAATGAGTCCTTTGAGGCAGCTCCCATGGACCTACTGAAACAGCTCGAAGCCAAGATGCAGACCCTGCTCCAGCAGCGCAACCAGCTGAAGGAAGAGTTGGATGCGCTGAAGTCAGCCGGTGCCGCGGGGGACCAGGAGCTGCAGTCCCTGCGGGCCCGCCTCGAGGAGGCCGTGGCCGCCACGACCGCCTTGGAGAAGGACCGCGAGGCCACTCGGGAGCAGGTGGCGGCGATTCTGCGCGCGCTGGAGGCCCTGGGATGACGCTCCGAGTCCCCCTGCCGGGCACCCACCCGGTCTCGGTGACGGTCCAGGGCCGGACGCTCCAGGTCCAGACCGACCAATCTGAATCCCTGGTGGAAGCTGTCCGGATTCTGGAGGAGACCTTTCAGGACATGGACTCTGAATGCCAGGTAAGATGGGGCTGCGTCCCGAAGGGCTTGGACACTCCGTCCTGGTACCTGCTGGGCGCCCTGAACCTGGCGCACCGCGTGGCGCGCCTGGAGCAGGAAGCCAACCAGCATACCCACAACCTGGAACAGACTCTCTCCAAGCTACTGAACGATGTTCCGGACGAACCTTCCGCCCCCGTGCCACTCCTTGACGAGGACGGAGACTGATTTCCCTGCGAGGCCCGTGCTTATGGCCAAGCGCTTGTTCCGTAAGTCGACTCGGGAGACCTTCCCCCTGACCTGTGCGTTCCGCGCGACGGCGCGCCTTAGCCAGGGATTCTGGTCTCCCCCCTACCAGCTAGGGAACTCGGCAAGCCTCCACGACTGAGCGGGGATTTTCAATTCGGGTGCTGTTGGCTCTTTGGATCCTCATCCTTGGAGTCGCCGATGAACTTGATTGCCTGGATCTTCCTTATTCTCTTCTTCGCCGCGTCCGGCGTGGGCCTGCTCATGGCCCTCAAGGCCCAGAAGGCCACCGCGGAAGCCTCCCTGGCCCAAGCCAAGGCCGAGTCCGACATCAAGGCCGAGCGGGAGAAGCTGCTGGCGGAGGCCCAGCGGGAGGCCCAGCGGTTGCGGCAGCGGGGCGAGCAGGAAGCCGAGACCATCCGCAAGGAATCCGAGCTGAAGGCCAAGGAGCAGGCCCTGCAGGCCCGCACCGAGGCTGAAAAACTGCTGACCGAGCGCCAGAAGAACCTGGAGAAGCAGGAGCAGCGGCTCCAGTCCAAGGAGGAGGGGCTGGACAAGAAGCACCAGCAGGTGGACCAGAAGACCAAGGATGTGGAGACCCTGTCCGAGAAGCGCAAGGCCGAGCTGGAGCGCCTCGAGGCCCAGCAGGTTGAAGCCCGGCAGCTGGTGGAGGCCCAGGCCAAGCGTCTGGAGGAAGTGGCCGGGCTCACCCGGGAGGATGCCAAGAAGGAGCTCATCTCCCAACTGGAATACTCCGCCAAGATGGACGCCGCCAAGCTGGTGCGCCGCATTGAAGAGGAGGCCCAAGAGGAGGCCGCAAAGAAGGCCCGCTGGACCATCGGCGCTGCCATCCAGCGGGTGGCCTCGGACGTGGTGGCCGAGCAGGCCGTAAGCTCCGTTCAGCTCCCCAGCGACGATCTGAAGGGCCGCATCATCGGCCGTGAGGGCCGCAACATCCGGGCGCTGGAAAAGGCCACGGGCTGCGACCTGATCGTGGACGACACGCCCGAGAGCATCGTCGTGTCGAGCTTCGACCCTATCCGCCGGGAGGTGGCCCGCCAGGCCATTCTCAAGCTGCTGGCGGACGGCCGCATCCATCCTGCCCGCATCGAGGAGGTGGTGGAGAAGGTCAAGGTGGACATGGACCAGCACCTCAAGGAAATCGGCGAGGCCGCCTGCATCGAGATGGGGTTCCCGGATGTCCACCCCAAGCTGCACAAGCTGGTGGGCCGTCTGAACTACCGAACCTCCTACGGCCAGAACGTGCTGGAGCACACCAAGGAGGTGGCCCGCATCGCCGAATACATGGCTGGTGAGATGGGCTCGGATGCCCGGCTTGCGCGGCGCGCGGGGCTCTTCCATGACATCGGCAAGGCCATCGACCGGGAGGTGGAGGGCACCCACATCGAGATCGGCATGCAGCTGCTGCAGCGCTACGGGGAGAAGGAGGAGGTCATCCATGCCATGAGCTGCCACCACGGGGACTTCGAACCCCGCACCGTGGAAGCCATGCTCATCACCGCCGCGGACGCCC
>CAIMQW010000351.1 GCA_903843705.1 uncultured Holophagaceae bacterium
GGGCTTCCACACCTGGCGCAACGACCGCGCCGTGAAGGCCGGCCTGCGCTTCCGCCCCGCCGACCAGACCGTGAAGGACACCCTCGCCTGGTACCGGACCCAGGAGAAGCTCGAGAAGGGCCGCAACAAGCTCGCGGGCCCCACCGCCGAGCAGGAGGCCAAGCTCCTCGCCGCCTGGCGGGAAGCGGCCGCTGGCCGGAAGGGCTAGCGCCCCCCTGGCCCTGGGTCCACCCTTAGGGACATGAACCCAGCCATAAGCCGCACAGCCCTGGTGCTCTCCGGAGGCGGTGCCCGGGGCGCCTACCAGGTGGGCGTCCTGAAGGCGCTCGCGGAGCTGTTGCCCGAGGAGAAGACGCTCCCCTTCCCGATCCTCTGCGGCTCTTCCGCCGGGGCCATCAACGCCGCGGTCCTGGCCTGCCACGCCTCCCGATTCAAGGTCGGAGTCCGGCGCCTGGAGCAGGTCTGGGCGAACTTCACCAGCGACCAGATCTACCGCGCCGATGCCTGGGGCATGACCCAGAACAGCCTGCGCTGGTTCGCCTCGCTGTTCCGCCCGCGCCGCCTCCCGCCCTCCCGCAGGTCCCTGCTGGACAACGCGCCCCTGCGGCGGCTGCTCAAGCGGATCATCCGCTTCGACCAGATCGAGTCGGCCCTGCGGCAGGGGCACCTCTTCGCCCTGTCCGTGACCTGCGCAGGCTACGGCTCGGGCGAGTCCGTGAGCTTCTTCGAGGGCCACCCGGAGCTCGCGTCCTGGCAGCGGTTCCGGCGCGCCGGGGCCCGCACCCGCATCGGCATCGATCACCTGCTGGCCTCCAGTGCCATCCCCCTCCTCTTCCCAGCTGTGAAGATCCACCGGGAGTACTTCGGGGACGGCTCCGTGCGCTTCCTCGCCCCCGTCAGCCCGGCCCTGCACCTGGGGGCGGACCGCGTGATGATCATCGGAGTCGCCGGCACCGAGCGGGAGGAGCGCAAGGCCCTGGACGGCCACCGCTACCCCACCCTCGCGGAGATCGCCGGGCAGGTGCTGGACAGTGTCTTTGTCGATAGCCTCAGCAGCGACCTGGAGCAGCTCCAGCGCGTGAACCAGACCCTCGACAGGATTCCGGAACACCTGCGGGGAGGCCTGGACCTGGGCCTGAAACCCATCGAGACCCTGGTGATCTCCCCGAGCCGGAATCTGGCCTCCCTCTCAGGCAAGCACACCCGGTCCCTGCCGCCGGTGGTGCGCTTCTTCTTCCGGCGGGCGGGCATCACCCACCGCACCGGGTCCGCGGTGCTGAGCTACCTGCTCTTCGAAGCCAGCTACACTCGGGAGCTCATCGCCCTCGGCCACGCCGACACCATGCGGCAGAAGGACGAGATCCTGCGGTTCTTCCGCGCTGAAGCCCCGGGCAACAGCTAGTTCTGGATGTAGTGCACCAGCTGCTCGATGGTGAACTTCTGGTCGGAGATGGTCTCCTTGACCAGGTCGCCGATGGAGAGGATGCCAAGCACTTCGTCCTTGTCGTTGATCACCGGCAGGTGGCGCACGTGCCGCTCGGTCATGAGGGCCATGCACTCCTGGACGGTCTGGGAGAGGGTCACGCAGCTGAGCTTCTCGCTCATGATCTCGCGCACCAGCGTATCCCTGGAGGCCTTGCCCTTGAGGATGATCTTGCGGGCGTAGTCGCGCTCGGAGAAGAGGCCCACGAGCCGCCCCTGGTCCAGCACCAGCAGGGCGCCGATGTCGAACTGGGCCAGCAGGGTCAGGGCCGCGAAGACGGTGTCATCAGGAGTCACGGTCACTGTGGCCGGTTTCTCTTCGATCAGCTGCTTCAGGGGTCGCATGGGTGCCTCCGCTGCGTGTCATCGGGTGGGATCGCATTGATTCCGTGGCATGACTATAAGGCCAAGGCCGGAAAAGCAAAGCAGTGAAAGCAGGGGACCCTTCCTGCCCCCGACCGGGCAGCCCAAGTCCCGGGCCGGGAGCTGTCTGACACTCTGTCAAGATCGGGGCCGCCAGCCCCGTTTCGGATCGCTGTTTTACCAGGCCGGCGTTAACCTGATGCGCCGAATTCGTGCCGGAGAACGCCATGACCGTCAACCTGAAGGGCCGCAGCTTCCTCACCCTCCTGGACTTCACCCCGGCCGAGGTGCGCCACCTGCTGGACCTGGCCCGGGAGCTGAAGGCCAAGAAGCGGGCCGGCACCCACGCCCCACTGCTCCGGGGTAAGAACATCGTGCTGCTCTTCGAGAAGGCCAGCACCCGCACCCGCTGCGCCTTCGAGGTGGCAGCCCTGGATGAGGGCGCCCACGTCACCTACCTGGACCCCGCCGGCTCCCAGGTGGGCAAGAAGGAGTCCATCGAGGACAGCGCCAAGGTGCTGGGCCGCTTCTACGACGGCATCGAGTACCGGGGCTTCAGCCAGGCGGTGGTGGAGTCCCTGGCCCGGCACAGCGGCGTGCCCGTCTGGAACGGCCTCACGGACACGGACCATCCGACGCAGATCCTGGCGGACTTCCTGACCCTGGAGGAGCACATCGCCAAGCCCCTGTCCGCCATGAAGCTGGTGTTCTGCGGGGACATCCGCAACAACATGAGCTACGCCCTGATGTTCGGCGCCGCCAAGACCGGTATGCACCTGGTGGTCCTGGGACCGCAGGCGCTGGCGCCGGATCCCGCGGTGCTGGCCGCGGCCCGGAAGGCGGGGGAGGAGACCGGCGCCGTCATCGAGGTCTCGGACGACCCGGACACCGCTCTGCCCGGCGCCGACGCCCTCTACACGGACGTCTGGGCCAGCATGGGCGAGGAGGCCCTGATCCCCGAGCGCGTGCAGCTGCTGAGCCCCTTCAAGGTCACCCTCGAGCTGCTCCGGAAGACCGGCAACCCGGCCGTGAAGTTCCTCCACTGCCTGCCGGCCTTCCACGACTTCGAGACCAAGCTGGCCAAGGAGCAGATGGCCCTGGGCCACGACATCCGGGAGGTCACGGATGAGGCCTTCCGCAGCGCCCACAGCATCGTCTTCGACGAGGCCGAGAACCGCCTGCACACGATCAAGGCGGTGATGGTGGCGACACTCGTCTAGGTTTGTCCCGCCAAGAGAATTGGCCCCGCACGGGGCCAATTCTCTCTGTGAACTGCTATGGTAGGGACCACCTACCCCAAGGAGTTTCTTATGCGCTTGCTTCGCTTGCTTGCTCTCCCTGTACTCACGACCCTTTCCCTGGCGGCGGAGGAGTCCGCGCTGTCCGGCACCTGGGTCCAGGCTCGGGCCGATGACGTGGTGGCGGCGGTGAACGCCACCGTGGCCGACATGAACTTCATCAAGCGCCCCATCGCCCGCGCCAAGCTGGTCCGCCTGAACCCGGTCTACAAGAAGGCGATCATCGCCATCTCGGACAAGGAGACCCTGGTGAAGTTCGACGACCGGGACGTCATCCCCATGCCTCCCGGCGGCCGGCCCGGCCCCTGGACCCGCGAGGACGGCGACAAGTTCATGGTGGCCGCCCAGGTGTCCAAGGATCAGCTGATCCAGACCTTCAAGAACGACGAGGGCGAGCGCACCAACATCTTCAAGCTGAGCGCCGACGGCAAGACCCTCACCATGAACGCCACCGTGAAGAGCCCCCAGCTGCCCAGGCCGCTGACCTACTCCATCAGCTTCAGCCGCTAGGTCACTTCGTCAGCGTGATGGCGTCCAGCTCGCGCCCCTGGGTGTCGAGCTGGCGCAGCCTCAGTTTCTTCGCTTCCACGTCCAGGACCGTGAAGGAGTGCTGGTCGGCGATGAAGGCGCGGGTCCAGGGCTGCCAGCTGGTTCGGACATCCGTCTGCCAGCGGTCGTAGAGGTCGGCGCCCCCCGCCCCGGTGACGATGTGGATGATGCCCCTGGGCCGGGTGCGGGTCCTGCCGTCAAAGGTCTCGTCCACGGTGAAGGTCCCTTCCACCGCCTTGCCGCGGGGCCCGATCTTCGTGGGAACGAAGCTCAGCGGCGCCGTGCGCTGGTAGTTGTGGACGTGCCCCGCGAAGACCAGGGCCACGCCGTGCTTCTCAAAGAGCGGGCTGAGGGGGCGCAGCCACTGGTCGTCGAGGTGGGTCCGCGAGCTCTGGAACAGCGGGTGGTGGACGGCCACGATGCGCCAGGCCGCGCCCCTGGCGGCCTTCAGGTCCGCCTCCAGCCAGGCCTTCAGCGCGGGGCTGTCCCAGTCCACGTAGGGGTTCGAATCCAGCACCGTCCAGTGCACCGGGCCCCAGTCGAAGCTGTAGCTGGCCATGCGCGGAAAGGCCGGACCCGCCGCGGCGACGATGGCGTCGTGGAGGCCCGCCTTGACGGGCGCGGCCCCGGGCTCCCCGGGCTTGAGCGCCGGTCCATTCAGAGGCAGCGACCAGTAGGCGTAGTAGGCCGACGCATCCTCGAAGCCCGGGAAGGGCGCGTCGTGGTTGCCGGGCAGGCCCAGGAAGGGCACCTTCGCCATCAGCTCGCTCGCCCCGTGGTAGACCGCGAAGAAGTTCGGCCGATACTCCGAGGCCCGGCCCCGGCCATAGACCAGGTCCCCCACCATGAAGACCATGTCCGGCTGCTCGGCGGCGAAGGCCTTGGCGACGGCCATCTGGTTGGCGGAGCCGTCCCCCGCGTCACCGAGGAGGACCAGGCGGTGCGCCCCGGCCTTGCGGGTCCGGGCCTCGGCCTCGAAGACCACGGCCCCGTCCCGCTTCACGCGGTAGGGCACCTGGGCCCCGGGGGGCAGGTCCCGCAGGGTGGCGCGGCAGATGCGGTGGGGCGGCAGGGGCGGCGCGGCCAGGCGGCGCTGCGTGACCGGCGCCTGCGGCACCCAGCGCTTGCCGAGGCGCACTTCCACGGTCCAGGCCTCGTCGCGGTCCGCGGTGTGCCACAGCAGGTCCAGGCGCTCCCGGGCGGCGGGGACCGGCGCATCCCCGAGCTGCAGGTAGGGCTTCACCAGGAAGGCCTCCTGGGCACTGAGCCCCAGGGCGAGACAGGCGGTGAGGAGGGCGGTTCCGAGGCGCATTCCGTCAGTATCCCAGCTTGCCCCGCGTGTCAGCGCAAGCGATGCAGTGCCTAAAAGAAGGAACGCCAAGGAGGGCGGTGATGAAAGGAGTGGTCCACACAGGCCCAGGCAGAACAAGGATCAGCCACCGATGAACACCGAAAAGAGCTGATGAACACCGATAACTGCAGCTAGCTTCGGGTCACACCCGAGACCCGCCAACTCGGGCATTCAAGGATCTCCACGAAGGGCACGAAGGCGCGTTCATCGCGCCGACAGGGCATCTGGGCCTGCGGCCCCCGGTCGCGTACGACCGGCCAAGGGGGCGGCGGCTGGAACGGCTTCTAGGGGCCGCAGCCAGCCGCCGCCCCCTTGGAGATGCCCGAAGTGGGTCAGGGCGCATTCGTGTCCTCTCTTCGCCCGCAGGGCGTCTTCGTGGACTTCGTGGAGGGCATTTCAGCGGGGTAAGGCCGGTGACTCGGTTGTTTTTATCGGTGTTCATCGTTTTCAATCGGTGTTCATCGGTGGCTAAAGCCCGTATCGATGAAACCCGATCGCAGCTCACCCTTAACGCAGGCCCACCACCAGGGCCACGCCGAGGGTCAGCAGGCCCACGGCCGCCCACTTGCGGCCGTCGAGCAGCTCGCCGAAAACGAAGCGGCCCAGGACCACGGCGCTGGTCATGCCGATGCCGCGCTTGACAACCTCGATGAAGCCGATGGGAGCCCAGCGGAAGGCCTCGATCTGCACCGCCAGGGCCGCCGCGCCGAGGGCCACCGCGGTCCCGGCCAGCAGGGGCTGCGTGACCAGCGGGCGCGCCGCCGCCACGAAGGCCTGGACCTGCCCGCGGAGGACGGCCCGGAGCAGCAGCAGACCCGCCACCGCGGCGGTGACCGCCGGGGCGTACCAGGAGCCCGCGCCCCGGGACACGGCCAGCTGATCCAACACGCTGGTGCAGCTCCAGAGCAGCGCCACCAGGGCCATGCGGCGCACCCCGGGCTCCCGCACCGAGACCGCCAGCCCACGCCAGGCGCCGCCGCCCATGCCCAGGACCACCGCGCCGAGCACCACCAGGGCGGCCCCGGCGTACTGGGCGGACCCCGGCGCCTGGCCCCGGAAGAGCCAGGCCAGAGTGGTGGACAGCACCGGCGTGAAGCTCAGCAGGGGAATGGTGAGGCTCATGGGCGACAGGCGCAGGGCATCCAGGAACAGGACCAGCGCCAGGGCGTTCAGCAGGGCGGAACCCAGCAGCGGCGAGACCGCGGCCAGGGGCAGGCCCAGAGGCTCTCGGGAGGCGGCCCAGAGCGCCAGCAGCGGCGCCTGCGCAAGGGGCAGCAGCAGGCCGAGGTGGACCGGGGACACGTCCCGCGCCAGCCGCTTGCGGAGGGCATCGAAGATCGCCCAGCTCAAGGCCGCGGCAAGGGTGAAGGCCAGGCCGATCCCGGTTATGGGCATGGAGACATCAGCCTAGTGGGCGCCCACGCTGCTCAGCAGCTTGGACCCCTGGGCGTAGCAGGTCTTGTGGATGATGTGATGCTCGAACTCGTGCCGGAACTTCTGCAGGGCAGAGTCCATGGGGCCGCAGGCGGCGTCGCCCAGGGGACACAGCGTGCGCATCCCGATCCGGGGTGTGAGGCTGGCCAGCAGGTCCAGGTCTTCCATGCGGCCCTGGCCGTGCTCGATGCGGTGCAGGATCAGCTGCATCCAGTTGCAGCCTTCGCGGCAGGGGGTGCACTGGCCGCAGCTCTCGTGGGCGTAGAAGCGGATCAGGCGCAGCGTGGCCTGGACGATGCAGACGGACTCGTCCATGACGATGAGGCCGCCGGACCCGCCCATGGAGCCCCGGGCCTTCAGGTTGTCGAAGTCCATGGGAACGTCGAAGTCCTTCTCGTCCAGCATCGGGCAGCTGGCGCCGCCGGGGATGATGGCCTTGATCTTCCGGCCCGTGCTGGAGCCCCCGGCCAGCTCTTCCACCAGGAAGTTCATGGGGGTGCCCATGGGCAGCTCGTAGATGCCCGGGCGCTTGACGTGGCCGCTGACGCCGAAGATGCGGGTGCCCGAGTTCTTGGGGCTGCCGATCTTGGCGTACTCGGCGCCGCCCATGCGCATGATCGGCGGCACGGCAGCGAGGGTCTCCACGTTGTTCACGGTGGTGGGCTGGCCGAAGGCGCCCTTGGCCGCCGGGAAGGGCGGCTTCACGCGGGGCTCGCCGCGGCGGCCTTCCAGGGAGTTCAGCAGGGCCGTTTCCTCGCCGCAGATGTAGGCGCCCGCGCCGCGATAGACCAGGATGTCGTAGTCCCAGCCGGTGCCAAGGATGTTCTTGCCGAGGTAGCCCGCGTCCCGGGCCTGCTGGAGCGCGGCCTCGAGCTTCTCGATGAGCCAGAGGAACTCGCCGCGGATGTAGACGTAGCCCATGGCGCACTGCATGGCCCAGCCGCCGATGATCATGCCCTCGATGAGCTGGTGGGGGTTGTATTCCAGGATGACGCGGTCCTTGAAGGTGCCGGGCTCGCCCTCGTCACCGTTGCACACCAGGTAGCGCGTGAGCTTCCGCTCCGGGGTGTCCTTGGGCATGAAGGACCACTTCAGGCCCGCCGGGAAGCCCGCGCCACCACGGCCCCGGAGGCCGGAGGCCTTGACCTCGTCGGTCACCGCCACGGGCTCCATCTGGAGCGCCTTGCGCATGGCCACGTAGCCCTCGTGCTGCTGCTCGTAGACCGGCAGGTGCCAGTTGTTCAGGTCGCCCGCGCCGCGGAGCAGCAGGTTCGGGAACTTCTCCGAGCCGAAGCCGGGGAAGGTGTAGGTGTGGTGATCGGGCTTTGTTCGGATGGCGACCATGCGACTACCTCGAGAGGCTGCGAATACGGCTTTGCCGGATGAGTAGCGGGGGCATGGAGGAACATCGCAAGCGAAGCGCGCAGGCAGTTCCCCCAGACAGCATTAGTAGCCCCAGGGACGGTACTCGCCCCGCTTGCAGGCTTCCATGACCTCGACGAGCTTGTCCTCGTTCACCAGCTCGTCGTAGACGTCCTGGTTCACCTGGACGCAGGGGGCCACCCCGCAGCCGGCCAGGCACTCCACCTCCTCGACGCTCCACAGCCCGTCGGGGCTGGGGCCCTGGCCGGGCTTCACGCCGGTGCGCTCGCAGACCTTCTCGAGCAGCTGGGCCGCGCCGCGCAGGGCGCAGCTGATGTTGGTGCAGACCTGGAAGTGGAACTTACCCACCGGGGCCTTCTGATACATGGTGTAGAAGGTCGCCACGCCGAAGACGTGGCCCTCGGGGATCCCGATGGCCGCGGCCACGGCCTTCATGGCCGCGAGGCTCACGAAGCCGAACTCCCGCTGGGCGATGTAGAGCGCCGGCAGCGTCGCGGCCAGCTTGTCCGGGTACTGCGCCATGATCGCGTGGATCTCGGCGATGGCCTCGGGGCTGAACGTCTTCCGCTCGGATTCCGGCAACCGCTGGCCCGGGGCCAGAGGTTCGTTCGAGGTCTCGGGGGGGTGGGGATGATTCATGGGCGCGCTCGCATGAAGGCTCAGTTTAGCCCAAAGAGACTGGGAGGCACCGGGGTAAACCCCTGTGCCTCCCATCACGATCAACCCCGGTCGTCGGATCGGGTCGGCGGCTTCACCGCCCCCAGTGGCCTTCCTTTACTTCTTGCCGGCCTCGATGTTGAGGCTGATGGCCACGTCATCGCCCAGGACGCCGGGGCCGTACTTGATGCCGTAGTCGTTGCGGTTGATGGTCACGGCGCCGTCGATGAAGCCCGCGATCACGCTGCCGGGCTGCATGCCGGGCTGGGTGCCGGCGTTGGTGATGGGGATGGTGATGCGCTTGGTCACGCCGCGCAGGGTGAAGTCACCGGTGACTTCGAGCTTGCCCTTGGCCACTTCCTTCACCGAGGTGCTCTTGAAGGTGATGGTGGGGAACTTCTCCACGTCGAAGAAATCGGGGCTCTTGAGGTGCTTGTCGCGACCCTCGTTGTCGGTGGCGATGCTGGCAGCCTCGATGGTCACCTCGACGCTGGACTTGCTCGCGTCCGCCGCGTCCACCTTGATGGTGCCGCTGAACTTGGCAAAGCGCCCGCTGGTCTTGGCCAGGAGGTGGCGGACCTTGAAGCTGACCTCGCTGTGGACGGGGTCGATCTTGTAGCTGTCCTGGGCCAGGGCCGGCAGGGCGGCGAGAGCGAGGATGGCAAGGGTCGTACGGAATGAGTGGCGCATCGGGCCTCCTTGAAATGGGTGTTTCACCATGTATTTCAGTCTAGGCCGTCTTTCTGGAGTTGCAACACCTTTTTTTCAAAATCTGTCATTCTGCTCAGGCAGGAGCCCGTCATGCATATCCGCGAGGAACTTCAGATCAACCGCCCCCTGGATCCCGGCCATGAGCTGGCCCTGGCGCTGCTCCTGACCCGGGAATACGTGGCCCGCCTCTTCGAGCAGGGCCTCTACGAGCCCGAGGGCCTGTCGGACCAGCAGTTCAACGTGCTGCGCATCCTCAAGGGCGGCCCCAAGGATGGCTATCTGGTCAAGGAGATCCGCTGCCGGATGATCTACCGGTTCGCGGATGTGCCGCGCCTGGTGAACCGCCTGGAAGAGCGGGGCCTGGTCAAGCGCTGCGAGAACCCCGCCGACCGCCGGGGCAGCCGGGTGCAGATCACCCCC
>CAIMQW010000352.1 GCA_903843705.1 uncultured Holophagaceae bacterium
CCCGGGTGCTTGGTAACGGTGAAGCTGCCGTCCGCGCAGCACTCCACGATGGGGTAGCCCATCTCCAGGTAGCTGGGCACCTTCTTCCAGTCCGTGAAGTTGCCGCCCGTGGCCTGGGCGCCGCACTCGATGATGTGGCCGGCCACGATGCCCGCCGCCAGGCGGTCCCAGTCGTTCGCCGCCCAGCCGAAGGCGTGGATCATGGCTGCAAGCGTGATGCCCGTGTCCGTCACGCGTCCGCACAGGACGATGTCGGGATTGCCGTTCAGGGCCTCCACCACGGGCATGGCGCCAAAGTACGCATTGGCCGCCATCACCTTGTCCGCGTAGGGGGCAAAGTCCTCGCCGGTCTCCATGTTCTTGAAGGCCACACCCTGGCTGCGCAGGCTGCCCATGGTCGGCGCGATGTCATCGCCGTCCACGATGGCCACCCGGAGCTTCAGGCCCTGCTTGCGGGCCACGGCCGCGAGGGCCTCGGCGCAGGCCTGGGGGTTCACGCCGCCCGCGTTGGTGATGATGCGGATGCCGCGGCGCAGGATGTCGCCCAGCAGGGGCTCCACCTGGGTGACGAAGTCCCGGGCATACCCGGCGCTGGGGTCCCGGAGCTTCTGCTTCTGCAGGATGCTCATGGTGATCTCGGCCAGGAAGTCGATGGATACGACATCCACGGCCAGGGGGCCCTGGACCTGGCGCCGCAGGGCATAGGGATCATCGCCCCAGTAGCCACCGGCGTTGGCGATGCGAAGGATGCGCGACTCAGGGGACATGGTGGGACTCCAGAGAAGGTGCTGTGGCCGGACGTTAGAAGCGATAGACGCCAGTGCGCGTGTCGGGGATGGGGGCGTTCAGGGAAGTCGCGAGGCTGGCGGCGAGGGTGGCGCGGGTGGCGCGCAGGTCGATCACCCCGTCATCCCAGAGCCGGGCCGAGGCGTAGAAGGGATGCCCTTCCCGCTCATACTTCTCCCGGATCGGGTTGGCGATGGCCTCGGCTCCCTCGTGGGAAAGGGTCTGTCCCTCCCGGGCCAGCTGGTCCCGCTTGACCGTGACCAGCACGGAAGCGGCCTGCTCGCCGCCCATGACGGAGATGCGCGAGGTGGGCCAGGTCCAGAGGAAGCGCGGGTCGTAGGCCCGGCCACACATGCCGTAGTTCCCGGCCCCGAAGCTGCCACCCATCATGAGGGTCAGCTTGGGCACCTGGGCCGTGGCCACAGCGTGCACCATCTTGGCGCCGTCCTTGGCGATGCCGCCCCGCTCGTACTGCGAGCCCACCATGTAGCCGGTGACATTCTGCAGGAAGATCAGCGGGATCTTCTGGGTGGTGCACAACTCGATAAAATGCGCGGCCTTCAGGGCGCTCTCGCTGAAGAGCACACCGTTGTTGGCGAGGATGCCGCAGGGCAGGCCTTCGATGTGGGCGAAGCCGGTCACCAGCGTAGTGCCGTAGCGGGGCTTGAACTCGAAGAGGCGGCTGCCATCCACGATCCGGGCGATGGTCTCCCGCACATCGGTCTGGCGACGCATCTCCCGGGGCCAGACGCCCAGGATCTCGTCCGGATCGTAGGCGGGTGCCTCGGGGCTGCGGAGGTCCACCCGGGCGGTCTCGTGGCGGCCCAGGTGGCCCACCATCTCCCGGAGGATGCGGATGGCGTGGGCGTCGTCCTCGGCGAAGTGGTCGGCGACGCCGCTGATCTCGGTGTGGACGCGGGCCCCGCCCAGGTCCTCGGCGCTGACTTCCTCACCGGTGGCGGCCTTCACCAGGGGCGGGCCCCCCAGGAAAATGGTGCCGGTGCCCTTCACGATGATGGCCTGGTCGCTCATGGCGGGGACGTAGGCGCCGCCCGCGGTGCAGC
>CAIMQW010000353.1 GCA_903843705.1 uncultured Holophagaceae bacterium
CTGACCAACCGCGGTCTCGACCAGGCGGAGGTTTGACATGTCGCAATTCCTCGGCAAACAGGTGGTGATTACGCTCAAGCGTTCCATCATCTGCACCACTCCCAAGCACCGTGCCTTCATGCAGACCCTCTGCCTCAAGCGGCCCGGCGACACCCGCGAATGTGAATACACCCCCAACGTCCACGGGATGGTCAAGCTTGTCCCTCATCTCCTCGACGTCAAGGTGAAGGGGTAGGTCATGAAACTCAACGAACTCAGGCCCGCAGAGGGCGCCACACAGAATCGCAAGCGAGTCGGTCGCGGCAAGGGCTCCGGCCTGGGCAAGACCTCCGGCCGTGGCGAAAAGGGTCAGAAGTCCCGCAGCGGCTACCGCAGCAAGCGCGGCTTCGAGGGTGGCCAGATGCCCCTCGTCCGTCGTCTGCCCAAGCGTGGCTTCACCAACATCTTCGCCCCCGAGACGAAGGAAGTCCCGCTCAGCCTGATCTCCATTCACTTCAAGGATGGCGACACGGTCTGTCTCGAGGCCCTTCGTGAGAAGAAGCTCGTCAACAGCCGCGTCGAAAAGATCGTGGTGCTGGCCAGCGGTGAGCTCACCTCCAAGGTGAACGTGGTCGCTGACCGCATCACCAAGGGCGCCCGGGAAGCCATCCTGGCCAAGGGCGGCACCATCCAGGAGCCCTGCGCGAAGTCCGCCGAGTAACGGCTGATGAACCGCCTGAAAGACCTCTTCGCAAACCCGGAGCTGCGCAAGCGGCTCCTGTTTACCTTGGTGCTCCTGGCGATCTATCGCCTGGGCGTGCACGTCAGCGTGCCCGGGGTGAACGCCGAGAACCTGCAGGCCGCGCTTCGTCGCGGGGCCGGCGGGCTCTTCGACGTCGTTGATCTCTTCTCCGGTGGCGCCTTCAAGAAGTTCTCCGTCTTTGCCCTGGGTATTGCCCCCTACATCACCGCCAGCATCGTGCTGCAGCTGATGGGGGCCGTGGTGCCCTACCTGGAGAACCTCCAGAAGAAGGAAGGCGAGGCTGGACGCCAGAAGATCAACCAGTGGACCCGCTACCTGACCGTGCTGCTGGCCTTTGTCCAGGGCATGGGCATCGCATCCCTGGCCCAGAGCCAGAACGCCCCGGGCCTCGAGGTGGTGACCACCGCCATCAGCCCGACCGCCTTTCGGTTCCTGGCCGCCTTCACGCTGTCCGTGGGCACCATCTTCGTCATGTGGATTGGTGAGCAGATCACCGAGCGAGGTATCGGCAACGGCATCTCCCTGCTGATCTTCGCAGGCATCGTGGCGGGCCTGCCCCAGGCGATGACCACCATAACGGTCATGATCACCCAGTCCCTGAAGAACGCTCCGAACGTGCCCCCTCCGGGCATCTTCATCCTGCTGCTCGCCGCGATGACCGTGGTGCTGCTGGCCGTGGTGCTGGTCGAGAACGCCTACCGTCGCATCCCCATCCACTACGCCCGCCGGGCCGACTCAGCCGGCATGTCCAGCCAGCGCAGCAGCTATATGCCATTGAAGGTGAACACTGCCGGCGTGATGCCCGTCATCTTCGCCAGCTCTGTGATCTTCTTCCCGGCCACCATCGCCCAGTTCACCCGCTGGGAGTGGCTGGCCAAGGCGGCCTCCTACCTCAGCCCGCAGA
>CAIMQW010000354.1 GCA_903843705.1 uncultured Holophagaceae bacterium
CAGCTCGGGCAGGTGGTCCAGGCTGCGGATCTCGTAGATGGGCGCGTCGGGATCGTGGGGCGGCCGGGGGGCCTTCTCGCGGTTCACCCAGACACCCGTCCAGCCCGCTTCTACGGGGCCCAGCACATCATCGGTCCAGCTGTCCCCCACCATCACCAGGTTGCCGGGGAATACGCCCAGCCGCCGCTGGACCTCCTCGTAGGCGGCAGGTTCGGGCTTGAGCGCCCCGATCTCGGCGCTCAGCAGGCGGGTGCGGATGCGCTCCTGGATGCCCAGCCGGTCCAGCAATTCCAGGCCAAAGGTCTGGGTATTGGACAACATGGCCACGCGCGCCAGGTCCCGCACCGCGCCCACGGCCTCGGCAGAACCCGCAAAGCACTGGGCCTGGCCACCGGCTTCCTGGAAGGCCGCAGCCATGGCCGCAACCTGCTGATCATCCAAACCCGCGGGCGCGCGCCAGGCCTCCAGAAAGGCTTCCACCGAGCCATAGGGCCGGATCATCCCATCCCGCACCAGCGCGGGGTAGGTAGCCAGCTGCTCGGGGCGAAGCAGCTCCTTCATCCGCTGGAAGGGACTGCCCGCCGGGCTGAAGACCAGCGTGTTCCAGAGGTCGAAGACAACGGCGCGAATCATGATTGAGGCTCACCCGAGAGCTCGAGGATAGGAATCGCTGGGCTTCGATCTGGGGCTTTGGTGGCCATGGGACCGAAAACCGGCATGAGGGGGTCAGGATCCTAGGGTGATGGTGATACGACCCGCCAGAAGAGCAAGGACGGCACCCCACTCCACATGGGCAACCTCCTCATAGCGCCCTGCTTCCAGTCGCAACAACAGTCCCACTCGCTCATCAGGATCTACAACTAGGTATTCCAGAATCCCAGCTGCCTCGTAAGCCCACCGCTTGCGTGTCATATCCTTGGAGGCAGTGCTCGGGCTCAGGATTTCCACCACGAGATCCGGGACACCTTCGACGCCACGGAGACTCTTCTTGGCAGGGTCGCACACCACCACCAGGTCCGGCTGCACCACCCCGGAGGGCAGGAATACATCCAGCGGTGCGGCGAGCACCTCGCATTCCCCACTACCGGCCTTTCGCTTGGCTTCCTCCAGGGCGTTGCCAATGGCAAGGAGAAGCTTCGTGGAGGTGCGCTGGTGTTCAAAGCTTGGGGCTGGCGTCATGTCGTAGGCAATGCCATCGATGAGCTCCCAGCGTCCTTCCCATGTTTTCCAGTCTTCGAGGGAGTAGCCAGTGTGCCTGAGTTGGGGGAGGCTCATTGGATCTCCAGATAGTCAATGAATTCGGGGAAGGATGGGGACAAAAGTGTCTGTATGGCAATACCCAGAATCAGTATGCAGGATCACGCCGGAACCTCTACCCCCCGGGGGCAGCGGGGCATTCCGTGAGTGAGGGCTGTTTATTCTCCGCTCTCCCGCCGCGCCCGGAAAGGGACACCGAACTCAATGCCCAGCAGCTCGAAGCGGGCCTCGCCTGCGATTGTCCAGGTGGCGGGGTCATGGCGGAGCACAGCCCGGGAAAGGGGGCCCCACGCTGTCTTCAGCTCCCTCTGGGCGAACACGACGTCCACCTTGAGGGTGCTACGGCCCTTGGGAGCGAGGTCGGCTCCCTCCGGGAAGCTCACGGTGCCGATGGCGTGCTCCTCGTCGCGCACCTTGAGCCGCAGGTCCCCGCTCACCTTGCGTGTGCGCAGGCGCTGGTCCGTGGGGTTCTCCACACCCACATCCAGCCGCAGCCGCAAACGGCTCTGCTCCAGCGGAAAGGCCAGCTCCAGCTTCGGCTCCACCCGGTCCAGCGAGAACCGCAGCTGCCGAGCCGCCTCCTCATAGCGCAGCGCCGGATTGAGGGTGCTGCAGCCCAGAGCACCAACAGCCAGGCCGGTGATCACCAGCAAGGCGAGCCTTGCCTTCATCCGACCAAGTGCCTGCCTGAGCCTCCTGGTCATCCCAGCGCCTCCTGTGAATCCCCATTTGAACCTGTCTCGGCGATTGAAAAGAAAAAGAATTTTTGACGGGGATAAGAGGGATGGACGGGGATGAAAAAGATTTAGGGGTGGGTTCTTTGGGCAGCCCCCGCG
>CAIMQW010000355.1 GCA_903843705.1 uncultured Holophagaceae bacterium
GATCCTCGACACCCGCAAGACCACGCCGGGCCTGAAGCTGCTGGAGAAGTACGCGGTGCGCTGCGGCGGCGGCGTGAACCACCGGCTCACCCTGGGGGATGGCGTGCTGCTGAAGGAGAACCACCTGGCCGCGGCGGGCGGCGTGCGCGCGGCGGTGGAGGCCGCCCGGCGGGTGGCGCCCAACCTGGTGAAGATCGAAGTGGAGGCCGAGACCCTGGGCCAGCTCAAGGCCTGCCTGGAACTGCCCGAGGTGGACGGCGTGCTGCTGGACAACATGAGCCTCGAGCAGATGCGCGAGGCGGTGGCCCTGCGAGACCGCAGCGGGCGGAGGCTCTTCCTGGAGGCCAGCGGCAACCTGACCCTGGACCGGGCCCGGCCCGTGGCCGAGACCGGCGTGGACTTCCTCAGCGTCGGCGCCCTCACCCACAGCGCGCCAGCGGCCGACATCAGCCTGCGCCTGGACTGAACCTTTTTTTGATCAACGGCTTGTGAAGCTCGGGAGGCGCTGTGCGCGGACTTGGATGGAGGACTGCCCTGGTAGTCGCGGTGCTGGCGGGATCAGTGGTGGCCCAGGCGCCGCGGCCCATGACCTTCATGGACGTGATGGAGATGCGCAGCGTCAGCGGGGGACAGCTGTCGCCGGACGGGGCACGGGTGGTCTACACCGTCAGCATCCCTCACTGGAAGTCTGGCAAGGCCTACACGGACCTCTTCGTGGCGGACGTGGCCACCGGTGTGAGTCGCCAGCTGACCTTTACCCGGGAGAAGAGCGAGACCGGCCCTCAGTGGGCGCCGGACGGCCGACGCTTCGGCTTCCTCAGTGACCGAGAGGGCAGCCAGCAGGTCTACTTGATGGCCGTGGACGGCGGCGAGGCCCGGAAGCTCACGGAGGCCAAGGACGGGGTCCACGCCTTCGCCTTCAGCCGCGACGGCAAGGGACTGGTCTTCAGCGCGGGCAAGCCCGAGGACCGCCAGCTCTCCCTCGTGGACCTGGGTTCCGAGGAGATGACGACCACGGCCCTGCCCAAGCACGCCACGCCGGTGCGCGACTTTGCCCTCGCCGGGGAAGGCAGTCGGGTCTTTTTCACCAGCGCAGACCGCCAGGACAAGGACGACCAGAAGCGCAAGGAGAAGAAGTTCGATGTTCGCATCGCGGACCCGGAGCAGCCGCCGGTCCACCTCTGGTCCCTGGACCTGAAGACCCGTGCGGAGAAGCGCTGGACCGAGGGCGCGAGCTTCACGGTGGGAAGCTTCCAGGTCGCCAAGGAAGGCCGCTGGGTCTCCTTCCGGGCGCTGCCCTCGGCCCGCCAGCAGGGGGATATCACGCAGGAGCAGGCCAGCCTGCACCTGCTGGACCTGGGCAGCGGCAAGGAGCGTTCCATCCTGGAGAAGTTCGCGCGCTTCGCAGCGTTCTCGCCGGACGGACAGTGGCTAGCATACGCCGCGCCGGAGCGCTTCGAGCGCCTGCGGAACGAGAAGCTCTGGGTGGTGGCCACGGCCGGGGGTGCGGCGAAGAACCTCCTGGTTGGCAAGGACCTGAGCGTCGGCAGCGCGACCTGGAGCGAAGACTCGAAGACCCTCTACTTCCCCATGGCCGTGGGCGTGGATCAGCAGCTCTATGCCCTGTCCGCGGGGGACGGCGCCCTGACTCAGCTCACCCGGGGACCCGGCGTGGTCGCCGGCGGCTACAGCGCCGAGGCCAAGGCCTTCCTGCTGACCTTCAGCCAGCCGGGGAAGCCTCTTGATTACTTCGTGGCCAAGCCCGGCACCGTGGGGCAGGCCGCCAACTGGGTGAAGGTCTCCGACGGGAACCCCCAGGTCTCGAAGCTGGCCCTGGGCGAAACCGAAGTCCGCCGGTGGAAGGCCAAGGACGGCACCGAAGTAGAGGGCCTGCTGATCAAGCCCCTGGGCTACGAGTCGGGCAAGCGCTATCCGCTCATCGTGCAGCTGCACGGGGGGCCCGCCGCCGCAGACATGCGGGGCTTCCAGGGCCGCTACGGCACCTATCCGCACCTCTATGCCGCTGCGGGTTACGCAGTGCTCCAGCCCAACTACCGCGGCTCAACCAACTACGGCGAGTCCTTTGCCCGGCAGATCGGCGGGAACTTCATGCGGCTCTCCTACGGGGACATCATGAGCGGTGTGGACCACCTCATCGCCGAGGGCATCGCCGATCCGGATCGCCTGGGCATGATGGGCTGGAGCGCGGGCGGCCACCTGTCCAGCTGGACCCTCACCCAGACGGACCGCTTCAAGGCCATCAGCACCGGGGCCGGGGCTGTGAATTGGATCTCCATGTATGCGGAGTCCGACGTCCAGAGCGTCCGGGAGTTCTACCTGGGCGGGCGGCCCTACGATGCCTGGGACAACTTCCTGAACGAGTCGGCCCTGAAGTTTGTCAAGAACGCCAAGACCCCGACCCTCATCCACGTGGGCGAGGCGGATCAGCGCGTGCCCAAGCCCCAGAGCGACGAGCTCTACATGGCCCTCAAGAAGCTGGGCGTGCCCGTGGAGTACATCGTCTATCCCGGCATGCCCCACGGCCTCACGGAGCCGCGCTATCAGCTGGTGAAGATGGTCAGCGAGTTCAACTGGTTCGAGAAGTGGATCAAGGGCAAGAAGGACTGGTTCGACTGGAAGACCCTGCTGGACACCCTTCCGGCGGACAGCGAGGCCAAGACTGAGACCGGAATCCCCGCCGCTGCATCAAGGCGACGCTAATACCTAACCAGAGAGACTCGGCACCGCCGCTGCGCGGCGGAGATAGCTGAAAAACGGGCCCCAAACGGGGCCCGTTTTTCAGCAGAGCGCGGTCATTACTTCACTTCGAGCTTCCGGGCTTCCAGGAGGTGGCCCAGGGACTTCTCCAGGGCGGTGACGGCCTTGGCGTAGGTGATCTGGGACTGGAGCTCGCTGCTCTTGGCGGTGTCGAGGTCGTTCTGCTTGGACAGCACGAGGAAGTTGGTGCTCATGCCGTTCTCGAACTTCTTCTGCTCGGCCTCGAGGTCCTTCTCGCGGAAGTAGCGGGTCTTCTCGGCGGCGGCCACGCCCTTGGCGGAGGCGTCCACGTTGCGGAAGGACTGGCGCACTTCCAGGGTGATGCCCAGCTCCAGGTCGCGCAGGCTCAGCTCGCTGGAGCGGCGGTTGGCGCGGGCCTGGGCCTGGCTGCCCTTGGCGGCGCGGTTCTGGATGGGCAGGGCGAACTGGATGCCCACGCTGTAGCCGGGATAGGCGCTCTTGGTGAGGTCCTTGTTCACGGCGGCCAGGCCCTCGGAAGGTATCTGGGAGGCTGCGTTGCCGGTGTAGGTGGCGTAGGCGTCCAGCTGGGGCAGCAGCCGGTTGCTGGCGGCCGTCTCCAGCACCTGCTTGGACTCCAGGTCCAGGCGGGCGCTCTTCAGCTCCAGGCGATTGGCCAGGGCCTGCTTCTCGGCGGTGGCTTCGTTGAGCTCCAGGGGCTTGACGCTGGGCGCATCGGCCAGCTCCAGGCCCGCGGGGCGCTCCGTGGAGGGGTAGAGGGCGCGGATGAGGGCGTCCTTGGCATTCAGCAGCTGGGCATCGGCCGCGATGATGTCCTGCTCGCGCTGGGCCACGGAGGCCTCGGAGGAGGTCACCTCGATGGGGGCCAGGGTGCCGACCTGCACGCGGATCTGGTTCTCCCGCAGCTGCTTCTGGGCCAGGTCCAGGGCCTGCCGCTTGTTCTCCAGGTTGCGCTGGGCGAAGACCATGTCCCAGTAGAGGGACTCGGTGCTGGCCACGAGGTCGATGATGGCCTTGGTGAAGCCGAGGTCCGCGGCCTGGGCGCTCTTGCGGGCGACGATGAGGCGGCTCTCGGTGACGTCCCGGCCGAAGTTGCGCAGCAGGCTCTGGGTGTAGGTGGCCGAGAGGCTGCCGTCATAGGGGGTCGCCGTGGTGCCGAGGTAGTAGCTGCCGCTGGCGGAGGAATACTTGGGCGCGTAGCTGAGGCTGAGGTTGCCGCCCCAGCCGAAGGCCTTGGTGGAGCCCACCGTGAGGCTGCGGGACTGGACGGTGCCATCCAGGGTGCTGAAGCTGCCGCCGAGGCCCTGAAACCGGGTGGCATCCTGGGCCTTGCTGAGGTTGAGGCCGGCCGTGAGGTTCCAGTCGAAGGCGCCCTCTTCCACGGTGAGGCCTGCCCGGGTGAAGTCCCGGGATTCGATGGCGATCTGCACCTGCAGGTTGTTCTTGAGCGAGGTCTCGATGGCGCTCTGGAGGGTCAGCTTCGTGGCGGCGGCCTTGGGCGCCTGCTGCCCGACCAGGGAGAACGCCACGAGCATGGCCGGAAGAATCTGGGGACGCATCATCACCACTCCTTGGAGATCAAAAAGAGCCGCCGCATGGACAGACTGCCTACGGGGGGCACGGGTCCTTGGTTTAGGCCCGGATCCTCTGCAGGATGCCTCCCTCGTATGATGAGGGCAAGGCTTATTTCATCAAGCGTTGAAAACATCTATTTGAGCAGTTCCCGGGCAATGACCATGCGCTGGATCTCGCTGGTGCCCTCGTAGATCGTGGTGACCCGGACGTCGCGGTAGAGGCGCTCGACCAGGTATTCCTGCGAGTAGCCGTAGCCGCCGTGGATCTGCACGGCCCGATCGCAGAGGAAGACGGCACTCTCGGTGCTGAACAGCTTGGCGGTGGCGGCCTCCTTGGTGCAGGGCTTGCCGGCCTCCTTGAGCGAGGCGGCCCGGTAGACCAGCAGCCGCGCGGCCTGGAGCCGGGCTTCCATCTCGGCCAGGTAGGTCTGGATCATCTGGTGCTCGCCGATGGGCTTGCCGAAGGAGATGCGGGCCTTGGCGTAGGTGATGCTCTCGTCCATGGCGCGCTGGGCGATGCCCAGGGCCTGGGCGGCGATGCCGATGCGGCCACCGTCGAGGCC
>CAIMQW010000356.1 GCA_903843705.1 uncultured Holophagaceae bacterium
ATGTACGGCACGGGCCAGCTGCCGAAGTTCGAGCAGGACCTGTTCAAGGTGGCCCACGGCGATGGCGCGCTCTACCTCATTCCCACTGCCGAGGTGCCGGTCACCAACCTCTACCGGGACGAGATCCTGCCCGCGGAAGCCCTGCCCACGCGGCACTGCGCCTTCACCCCCTGCTTCCGCAGCGAGGCCGGCAGCTATGGTCGGGACACTAAGGGCATCATCCGCCAACATCAGTTCCACAAGGTGGAACTGGTCACCTTTGCCTCTGCCGACCAGGCCGAGGCCGAGCTGGAGCGCCTCACCGCCGACGCCGAAGCCGTCCTTGAGGCCCTGGAGCTGCCCTACCGCCGGGTGCTCCTGTGCACGGGCGACATGGGCTTCAGCAGCCAGAAGACCTATGACCTTGAGGTCTGGCTGCCTTCGCAGAACACCTACCGCGAGATCAGTTCCTGCAGCTGGTTCGGGGACTTCCAGGCTCGCCGCGCCAACATTCGCCAGCGCGGCAAGGAGGGCAAGCCCGCCTTCGCCCACACCCTCAACGGCAGCGGCCTGGCCGTGGGTCGCACCTGGGTGGCCGTCCTGGAGAACTACCAGCAGCCGGATGGCAGCATCCGCGTGCCGAAGGCGCTGCAGCCCTATGTCGGCGCCGAGGTGATCCGCTGACGACGGCGCCTCTCCTGACCGTCGAGGGCCTGGGCCTTCAGCGGTCCGGGCCCTGGCTCCTGCGAGACCTGAGCTTCCACGTGGCCCCGGGCGAGGCTCTGGGGCTGGTGGGGGTCAGCGGGGCCGGGAAGACCACCCTGCTGGAGCTGGTGCTTGGCCTGCGGGAGCCCCCCGAGGGGCGCATTGCCCGAGCAGGTGAGCCATGGTCGCCCCTGTCGGAGCGTCTGCGCCGCCCCCGCCGCCCGCTGCTGCTGGCGGTCTTCCAGGACGCTGCGGGCAGCCTGCCGCCGCACCGCGCTGGCTGGGAGATCCTGCAGGAACCCCTGGCCATCTGGCGGCGAGGGAGCGCCGCCGAGCAGCGCCATGCCGCGGCGGGCATGGCCGCGCGGGTGAAGTTCCCGGAGGCGGCCCCTCATGCTGCAGCTGCGGCTGCTGGTGCTGGACGAGCCCTTCTCGGCCCTGGACCCGGCCCTGGCGGTCGCCCTGCTGGCCCTGCTGCAGGACCTGAAAGCCCAGGGCACCACCCTGCTCCTCGCCAGCCACGACAAGGCCTTTATGGGTGCGCTGTGTGATCGGGTCCTGGGGCTGGGCGGCGCGCCCTCAGGCTGCGGCTGACAGCCGATAGCTAGGAGCTACTCCTCGATCGGCGCCTGGGTGGCTTCGCTATTGATGTAGATGCCGCCGAAGTGGCCCCAGAGGCTGCTGAGGCCCGGGCGCAGGCGGCCCTGTTGGTCCATGGCCTGCAGCTCGGCGGAGAGCAGCTTCTGGGCTTCCGTGCCCTGGATCTCCTGGATGAGGCTGCGGCGGGCTTCGAAGGTGAGGGCGGGCGCCGGCTCGCGGGAGGTCACGCGGGCCGCCCAGAGCTTGCCATCCTGGGCCCAGAGCAGGGGCGTCGCCTGGCCGACGGGCGTGTCCAGCAGAGCCTTGCGGATGCCGGGGTGGGTGGCCAGGTCGCGCAGACCGGCCAGGGGCGCGGCGGCCTGGTCCGTGACGGGGCCCACGGCCTGGAGACCGTTGGCCTTCAGCGCCTGCTGGGCCCGGGCCAGGGCCTGCTTGCGGGACTCTTCCAGGCGGTAGGCGCTCAGCACCTTGGCGCGGATCTCCTTGAAGGGTGGGACGGCCTCAGGCAACTGCTCCTGCACCCGGAAGAGCAGGTGGCGGTCAGCGAAGGGCAGGGGCTTCGAGACCTCGCCCACCTTCAGGCGGAAGACCTCGCCCAGGATCTGGGACAGCTCGGGCAGGCCCTCGACCTGGGCCGTGGGCTCATTGCTGAAGGGCAGGCTGACCTGGGCAGGACTCCCTAGGCTCTTGGCGGCGGCAGCGAGGTCGCCGCCGTTGGCGCGCTTGCGGATCTGCTCCAGGCGCTCCTGGGCGCGGCTGGTGAAGCGCGTGTCGGTGAGCTCCTTGGCCAGCTGGGCCTTCATGTCCTCGAAGGTTTTCTCCCGGCGCCCCTCCAGCTTGATGAGGTGGATGCCGAAGTTTGTGCGCACGGGCTGGCTGAGCTCGCCGGGCTTGAGGGCGGCGGCGGCATCGGTGAAGGGCTTCACCATCTTGGCCGCATTGAACCAGCCGAGGTCCCCGCCGTTGCCCTTGGCGCTGGGATCTTCGCTCAGCTCCTCGGCGGCCTTGGCGAAGTCCTGCCCCTTGGCGAGGCGGGCGCGCAGCAGCTGGGCCTTGGCGGTGGCTTCGGCCATCTGGGCCTCGCCCTCGGCCTTGAACAGGATGTGCCGGGCCTTGAACTCGGTGGAGTCGGCCTTGCGGGCCTGGTAGGCGGCCTTCAGGGCGGCGTCATCGGCCTGGAGGTCCTTGCCGAAGGCGGCGCGGTCCACGGCCACGAACTGGATGATGCGGCGGGGCGGCTGCAGGAAGCGCTCGCCGCCGGCCTTGCAGAAGGCTTCCAGGGTGGCGTCCCCGGGATCGGTCACGGTGGCGGGGAGGACGGCGAGGGTGGCCTGCTGGAATGCGACCTTCTCGTTCTTCAGGCGGTTTTCCTGGGCCAGCCAGACCTCGTCCACGGGAATCTGGAGGGCTGCCTGCTGGATGAGCTTGGAGCGCAGCAGCTCACCGCGGAGGGCGTGCTCCTGGGCGGTGGGGTTGAAGCCCGTGTCCTGGAAGATCTGCTTGAGCTCGGCCGTGGGCTTCAGGTTGCCCTTGGCGTCCAGCAGCATGGGGTATTGGCGCAGGAAGGCCCGCAGCCGGGCGCCGACCTCTTCGTCGGTGACCACCACATGATGCCGCTCGGCCAGCTCCTCCATGAGCTTCTGGTTGACGAGATCCCGCAGGGCCTGGGACTGGACGAAGGGCCGGAGGGCCTCGGGGCTGGCCTGCTTCCCGTAGCGCTGGTAGAGCTCCTGCATGTGCTCGGCCATGTCCCGCATCAGCACCTCGCGGCCGAAGACCCGGGCCACGACGGTGTCGGGAGTATCCACCCGGCCCGAAGGCGCCAGGTAGGCCACAAGCCCCAGGAGCACGACGATCATGACCGCCGCCATGGGCGTGCGGTTGGATTTGAAGACTTGGCGGAAGGAACGCAGCATGCGGGGCTCCGGAAGGCGGACCTCACAGATTACCGCGAGAGGCTCCCTGGTTTACACTGGAATGCTGGAGAGGTTGAATGGCTGTCTTGCCCGTGCTCACCTGGGGGGATCCCCGGCTCAAACTGAACAGCCAGGACATCGGGGACTGGACCCCCGAGCTGGAGCAGCTGGTGGCCGACATGTTCGAGACCTCGCTGTTCGAGGAAGGGGTGGGCCTGGCCGCGCCCCAGGTCGGCGTGAACCTCAACCTGGCCGTCATTGACTGCTCCTGCGGCGAAGACCCGGACCAGCGCATCATCCTGATCAATCCTGAGATCATCCTGGAAGAGGGGGTGCAGAGCGGGTCCGAGGGTTGCCTCTCCATCCCCGGTATCCGGGAGGACCTGGAGCGCCCCCAGAAAGTGACCATCCGGAACCGGACCCGGGACGGCGGCTGGCAGGAGCTGACGGGCGAGGACCTGATGGCCCGGGCCTACTGCCACGAGATTGACCACCTGCGGGGCCGGCTCTTTGTTGAGTATTTCGGACCGGTGAAACGCCAGTTCCTGCAGCGGAAGTATCAGAAGCAGACCAAGGGATAGGAGCCTCCCCATGACGCGCATCGCGTTCCTCGGCACCCCTCGGGCGGCCGTTCCGGCCCTCCGGTCGCTCGCTGAGGAGGGCATCGAGGCGGTGTTCTGCAATCCAGACCGGCCCGCGGGCCGGGGCCGCCACTTGGAGGCTCCGCCGGTCAAGGTGGCTGCCCTGGAGCTGGGCTTGGCCGTCCACCAGCCCCTGAGCTGGAAGGCATCTGAAACCCGCGAGCTCTGGGAGAGCCTAGCCATCGACCTAGCCGTGGTGGTCGCCTACGGCCACCTCCTGCCGCGCTGGATGCTGGACGCCTGCCCGGGCGGGGTCTGGAACCTGCACTTCTCCCTGCTGCCCCGCTGGCGCGGCGCCGCGCCCGTGAGCCACGCCCTCTTGGCCGGGGACGAGGAGACCGGCGTCAGCCTCATGAGGCTCTCGCCAGGCTTGGATGAGGGACCAGTGCTGGCCCAGTGCCACCGGGACATCAGCCTGCAGGCCACGGCCGAGAGCCTGCTCGCGGAGCTCTCCCGGGATGCCTCCGACCTGCTCATGGACCAGCTGCCCCTGCTCCTGAGCGGCTGCGCCCTGCCCGTCGAGCAGTGCCACGAGCTGGCCACCTTCGCCCCCAAGCTCCGGAAGGACATGGGGCACCTGGACTGGCGCCTACCTGCCGCGGACCTGCACCGGCAGGTGCGGGCCCTCTGGCCCTGGCCTGGCTCGGACCTCCAAGTGGAGGAGCAGGTCCTCAAGGTGTGCGGAGTGGGCGCCCTGCGCACCTGCTATCGCGACCCCGGCCAGCTGCTGTGGGGCAAGGAGGGGGCCTGGCTGACCACCCCGGAAGGCGCCCTGGAGCTCACCCAGCTCCAGCGTCCCGGCAAGCCCGTGCAGCCCGCCCTGCAGGCCCTGCAGCCCTGGGGCGCCACCGGCAGCCGCAGCCTGGGCTAGGCCAGGCGGGCGGCGACGTCCCGGTAGTCAGGATCCAAGTCGTGGACGGCCTGGAACTCCTGGGCGGCCAGGCCCGGGTGGCCCTGCTGGAGGTGGATCTCGGCCAGATCGTAGCGCAGGCCGATGCTGTCCTCTGGCGGGAAGCCCGGGGCGAGGATGCCCTTGCGGAGCCACTCCACGGCGGCGTTCAGGTCTCCCCGGGCCTGCTCACAGATGCTGAGCATGGAGCAGCACTCCAGGGTGCGCTCGGGGTCGCCCATGGCGATCTTGAACTCCTCGATGGACGGCTCGATGAGCTGCATCTCCTTGTAGGCGATGCCCAGGTTGTAGTGGGTGTCGTAGTCGTCCCCCTGAACCTGCTTTTCAACGCCTTGGCGGAAGGCGCTGAACAGTTCGTCAACGGTCTGGACCTTTTCCACCATGTGGGTGGTGTCGTGCATCTCCTCGCCCTCGCCCGTGTCCATGAGCGCGGTGCCCAGGACGTCGGTGAGGTCGAAGAAGGAGTTGGCGAAGTCGCCCTCCTCGAGGGCGCCAGCCTTGGCGACGTGCCCCAGCTTCTGCAGCGCCAGCTCGGCACGCTGGAAGCGGGCCTCCAGCTCCGGGTGGCCCGGGAACTGGCGGAGGGCGGCTTCGAGTTCGATCTTGGCTTCTTCGGGGCTGCCGTAGTCCAGCTGGAAGTCGATGTCGCCCAAGAGGCTCTCCAACTCCTCGGGGATGGCAACCGGTGGGACGGGCGCTTCGGCAGCCGGCTCCGGCAGCGCTGAGAGGGCCGCGACGACCTCGGGCTCCAGCTGGCGGGTGGGCATGGGCGGCAGGGGTGCCGTGGGGGAAGCGGTCAGGTCGTAGGCAAAGCCGGGGGCCGTGTCCTCACTGGGGGACGCACCCATCCATTCCAGGTCCGGGACCTCGGTCTCCACGGGCTCGGGCAGGGGTACCGCTTCCGGGAGCTCCAGGGCGGAGAAGGGATCGGGCGAGGGCACCGCTTCCTGGAGCTCCAAGGTGGAGAAGGGATCGGGCGGCAGCTCCCCCAGGTCGGGAAGCTCCGCGAGGCTCGCTCCCAAGGCAATGGTCTCCGGGGGGGCGAAGGGAGCCTCCGCAGCCAGGTCCAGCTTGATCGGGACCTCCGCCTCGTCGGGGAGTGGCTGTACCGGGGGCGGCGGGGCGGCGTACAGGGGGACCGCCTCTGGCAGGCCCATGGACCGGCGGTGGATGCGAGTGGATCCGGGGAAGAGCTGCTCCGCCATGTCCAGGAGGTGGGCGGCTTCTCGCTTCTTGCCGACGGCGGCAAGGGCCTGGGCACTCTGCACGTACTGCATCTGCACCTGGGTCAGGCGCCCTGTGCTGCGGTGCACCGTGGCAATGGCCTCGATGAGGGTGAGGTCCTCGGGATCCAGCTCCAGCGCTTTCTTGTAGGTCTCGATGGCCCGCTCGGGGCTCCCGCCGCGAAGCATGGCCTCCGCTTCGCGCGAGAACTGCTCGATGCGCAGACGCTGGATCGGATCCACTTCGGTCTCGCGCCCGTGGCGGGTGATCTCGCGGCTGGGCCGCCCGTCGAAGCCCAGGGCCTGGGCTCCAATGCCCTCCTGGGCGGAAGGCTGCCGCACGGCATCGGGCACCACGCCAAGGGCTTGCAGCTGCGTTGCGACGCTGGCGGCCAGAGCCTGGTCGTTGTTCTGGAGGGCCAGCGCGTAGGCGCTCTGGAGGGCCTGGACCTGCTCCGTCCGGTTGCCGCTCTGGTGGGCGATCTCGGCCAGGAGCAGCCAGGCCTCGCTGCCGAGGTGGTCCTGGAGCGCGGCGTGCAGGCAGCGGCTCACGGGGTCGCCCGAGCCGCGGCGGGCGAGCTCCCGGGCGATGGGGGCGAACAGCCTTAGGCCCTCGTCGGAGCGGTCCGCGTTTACCAGGTTGCGCAGGGCCCGCTCACAGAGGGGCAGGGATTTCTCCGGCAGCTGGGCCACCTCTGCCAGGGCCTCCAGGGCCCGATCCGGGTGGCCACTTCGCAGCTCGATCTCGGCCAGGGCCTCCAGTAATTCGGGGTTGCGGGGATTGGTCCCGAGCCCCTCGCGCAGGTGCTCGGCAGCGGTGCTGTAGTCGCCCTGGATCACGCCCAGGCGGCTCTGGGTCAGGTAGACCTGGGGGGTGGAGATCATCGCCTTGGCGCGCTCGAGGATCTGGCTGGCCTCCACGTGCATCTGCTCCATGGCCAGGGACTCGGCCACTTCCAGATAGATACCCGCAGCCTTGTCCTTCAGGCCCTCCTTGTTGTAGAGGTCGGCCAGCCGGACCTTCATTTTCAGGTTCTTGGGATCGAGGTCGACGACCTTGTTGAACTCCTCCAGGGCGCGCTTGATGAGCCCCTTCTTCTGGAAGGACTCCGCCACCGACAGGTGGATCCGCACCGCGTCCGCGGGCCGGTTCATCTGGCGGTAGAGGTCCGCCAGGCGCTGCGCAGCATCGATGTCCTCGGGTGCATTGCGAACCACCTTCTGGAAGATGGCCGCGGCGCGGGCATGGAAGCCGTCCCGCTCGTAGGCGGCGCCGAGGCGCTTGTGGATCTCCACGCCTTCCTTGATCCGACTGATCTGCACGCAGAGGTCGCCGATCTGGTTCAGAGTGTTGAAGTCCTTGGGGTTGTCCTCGATGAGTTTCTGGAACTCCTCGATGGCCCGCTCGACGCGGCCGGCGGTCAGGTGCCGGTCGGCTTCTTTCTTGACTTTGATCCGGTCGATGGCCATTCAAACGCCTCAGGAATTCTGGCGGGGTTCGAAAAGTGTAGGCGGGGCGGCCCGGAATGGATAGAACTACTGGAAATGACTGCCCGTAAAGCTGTGGGGCAACAGATTTTCCAAGTGATGCAGACGTCGCGTATGACGGTTGGCGAGCAACACCGGCAGGGTGGCTGCAAATTCAACGAGGGCCTGGCGACAGGCGCCGCAGGGTGGGGTCAGCTCTGCCACGTCCGTGACCACCACCGCGGCCACAAGTCCCCCCGGCCGGAGGCCGGCAGCCACAGCGGCGCTTAAGGCTCCGCGCTCGGCGCAGAGGGTGACGGGGTAGGCGGCATTCTCCACGTTGCACCCGGCCACCACCTCGCCGGTGGCCGTGAGCAGGGCCGCGCCCACCTGGAAGTGGGAGTAAGGGGCATGGGCGTGCTCCCGGGCTTGCCAGGCCGCTTCCAGAAGCGGGGTCCAGGACGGGGAGAGCGGATCATCAAACACCAGAGCCTCCAGGGGCTATCAGCTTATCGGAGCTTCCGCCGCGCGGCTGATTCTGGGCGCACCATCGTCGGTTCCGGCCGCCTGGGCCAGGGCCAGGGCGCGCCAGCAGGGGGTGTGGCCGCGGACCTCACGGACACCCTCGGGGTCATGAAGCTCCAGGCTGATGGCCCGCTTCTGCAGCCGCGCCTGCAGGACCGCACCCGAGAGGCGCTCCAGCTCGCGCTCGAAGGGCCGACCGGGACCCCAGGCCCGCAGATCGAGCCGCAGGTGCATGCCCATGGGCCGGTCCTCCTCGAAGGTCCGCACCCAGGGCTGCCCGCGCTGGGCGGTGCGCTTCCAGTGGACCCGGCCCGGCGCGTCGCCCTGTCGCAGGGGCCGGGTGCCTTCGGGGCTGCTGCTCCCCTCCTGCGCCTGGCTGCGGCGGCCCTCGCCGCGCCAGCTCGAGGGCGCGGCGGATGGTGTGCGGGGGTGGGGCAGGATCAGCAGGGACTGATCCAGCTCCAGGATCCGGGCCTTCTCCATCAGGCCGAAGGGAAAGCAGGTGCGCAGCTCCAGGGTGCGGACGCGGGTCCAGCCCCGGTGGCCCGCCCGGGCGTGCAGCGCGACGAGGGTCTCCCCCGTCCGGCTGTCTCGCTCCAGGAAGCCGGGCTGGACGGTGGCGTCGTCCAAGCCGAGATGCAGCTCGAGGCCCCGGAGACGCCCCTGCCCCCCGTCCCGCAGCCGCAGCCGGAGACCGCCCCGCATCCGGGCGAAGAGACTGCCCGCCTCCAGTCCCGCCACCTGGAGTCCCTGGAGGGCCCGGCGGCTGAGGATTCCCGAGACGAGGAACAACCCCAACATCAGGGCGAACACCAGGTAGAGCAGGTTGTTGCCGGTGTTCACGGAGAAGGCCCCGACCACCAGCAGGGCCAGGAGGTATTGGGTTCCCAATCGCGTGAGCGACAAGCGCAGGCGTCGGTCGTTCCATAGCTTCACGCGTTGCCTCCTGCGCCGCGCCCTTCGGGCTTCGGCTGCGCCAAAGTGGCACTCGGCTCCTGCATCGTGCTCATGGCTCCAGACTAAGCTCGGAAGGCCCCTGATAGCATAGGTGTTCTCCCCAAGGCCCCCATGCTGAACCGACTCTTCCGTACCAAGTCCCTCGAGCAGCTCCGGGCCAGCGCGGAGGAACCCGAGCACCAGCTGAGCAAGAGCCTCGGCACCTTTGACCTCACCATGTTCGGCATCGGCGCCATCATCGGCGCGGGGATCTTCAGCTCCATCGGCACTGCCGCTGCGGGCAATCTCGCTGACGGCCGCCTGCCTGCGGGACCGGCCCTGGTCATCAGCATCCTGGTGGTGGCGCTCATCTGCGGATTCACGGCCCTGGCTTATGCCGAGATGGCCTCCATGATTCCCGTGTCCGGCAGCGCCTACACCTATGCCTACGCCACCCTCGGTGAGCTCATGGCCTGGGTCATCGGCTGGGATCTGCTGTTGGAATACGCCATCTCCAACGTTGCCGTGGCCATCTCCTGGGGCGACTACGCGCGGAGCTTCCTATCCACTGTGTTCCACCTCGAGATCCCGGGCTGGTTGGGCATGGATCCGCGCAGCGCCCTGAAGCTGGTGCAGGGGGTTCCGGCCATGGACCTCGGGGCCAAACTTCAGGCCCTGGCCCAGGCCAAGGCCGGGCTCCTGAACGGCACTGCCACCTTTGCCAACTGGGACACACTGAAGGCTGCGCCCCTCATCGGGAGCTATCCCGTCACCATCAACCTGCTGGCCGTGGTCATCACGGCGCTCATCACCTGGCTCTGCTACATCGGCATCAAGGAGAGTGCCCGGGTCAACAGCGTCATGGTCGTGGTCAAGGTGCTGATCCTCCTGGCGGTAGTGGGGCTGGGCATCCGCTTCATCCAGCCTACCAACTGGCACCCCTTCGTGCCCCACGGCTGGCCCGGCATCCAGTCCGGCGCGGCCATCATCTTCTTCGCCTTCATCGGCTTCGACGCGGTCAGCACCACCGCCGAAGAGTGCCGGAATCCCGGCCACGACCTGCCCCGGGGGATCCTCTATTCCCTGGTGATCTGCACGGTGATCTACGCGGCCGTGGCCCTGGTGGTCACGGGCATGATCCACTACACCCGCCTCGGCGGCATCGCCGATCCCCTGGCCTACATCTTCACGGAGCACAAGATGGGCGGCATCGCGGCGGTCATCAGCTTTGGCGCCGTCATCGCCACCACCGCCGCCCTGCTGGTCTACCAGGTGGGCCAGCCCCGCATCTTCATGAGCATGAGCCGCGACGGCCTGTTGAGCCCCTGGTTCGGCAAGGTCCACGAGCGCTTCAAGACGCCCTCCCACGCCACCCTGCTGACGGGGCTCCTGGTGGCCATCCCGGCCGCCCTGCTCAACATCGATGAGGTGGTGGAGCTGGCGAACATCGGCACCCTCTTCGCGTTCGTCATCGTCTGTGGTGCCGTGCTGATTCTGCGCTACCGCCGACCCGAGGCGCCCCGGAAGTTCACCATGCCCTTTGCCTGGGTCATCGCCCCCCTTGGAATCCTCGGCTGCTTCTGGATCGCCAAGGGCTTGCCCGCCCTGACCTGGTACCGCTTCTTCGCCTGGCTGGGCATCGGCCTGGTGATCTACGCCTTCTATGGGTCGCGGAAGAGCCGCCTGCAGGCGCCAGCCGCGCCATGATGGAGGGGGAGCCCGCCATGTTCACCGGACTGATCCGACAACTTGGAACCCTCGAAGCCCGGTCCTCCCGGTCCGGCGGCGCGCGCCTGCGCCTCGCGGCCCCGGCGGAGCTGCTGGCCCGGGCGGAGCTGGGCGCAAGCATCGCGGTGAATGGCGTCTGCCTCACCAGCGTGGCCGTGGACGCCCGTTCCTGGGAGGCCGAACTGAGCGAGGAGACCCTGGCCAAGAGCACCCTGGGCCGTCTGTCCCTGGGCGCCACCCTGCACCTTGAGCCAGCCCTGCGCGTGGGTGATCCCCTGGACGGCCACCTGGTCTCGGGCCATGTGGATGGCGTCGGGCAGTTGCTGGTGCGGCCCGTTGGTGAGGGCGTCTGGCGCTTCGCCATGCCTGCCGAGCTGGCGCCCATGACCGCGCCCAAGGGCTCCGTGGCCTTGGACGGCATCTCTCTCACCGTGGTGGACTGCGGCCTGGACTGGTTCACCGTGGCCCTCATCCCCGAGACCGTTAAGCACACGGCCCTCGACGGCCTACGTTCCGGCGACCCCGTGAACCTGGAAGTGGATCCCATCGGCCGCTACGTGGCCCGCGCCCTGGCTCTGCGCGGCAGCGAAGAAAAGCTGGCGAGGTTCGCCCAGCGCGGGTGGGGCAGCTGAGGGGGCTCAGGCCAAACCGAAAAGGATCGCCTTGCTGGTAGGCCTTTCCGTTTTACGGTGGGACCGATGCTACTCCCGCGCACCCTTCCGGATGCGGTCCATCTCGCGTTTCTGCTCTCGCTGCTTGAGGGCTTCGCGCTTGTCGCCCACGGCCTTGCCTTCAGCCAGGGCCACCTTCACCTTGATCAGGCCCTTGGCGTTCAGGTAGATGGCCAGGGGGATGACGGTGAGGCCCTTGCGCACCACCTTGGCGGTGATCTTGACGATCTCGGCCTTGTGCAGCAGCAGCTTCCGGGGCCGCAGGGGGTCGTGGTTGGCGTCGGTGCCGAACTTGTAGGGCGAGATGTGGGCTTGCTTGAGCCAGAGCTCCCCGTTGGCGGTGTCCACGTAGGCGTCCTGGAGCTGCCCCAGACCCGCTCGCAGGGCCTTCACCTCGGTGCCTTGCAGGGCGATCCCCGCCTCCCACGTATCGAGGACGTGGTAGTCGTGGAAGGCCTTGCGATTGCGGACGAGATCCTCACTCATCCCAATAGTCTACTCCCCCGGTAGACTCGTCCTTTTAGGGATGACCATGTTGCAGAAGCTGCTCGCCCCCATCGTCGCCTGGATGGTGGCCGTCATGGCCGCCATGGGGCCCCTGGGCGTGATGCTGCTCATGGCCATCGAGAGTGCCTGCATCCCGCTGCCCAGCGAGGTGATCATGCCCTTCGCCGGGTATCTCGCCTTCAAGGGGCAGCTCACCTTCTTCGGCCTGGGCGCGGACAACCCTGTGGCCCAGATCTGGATCGCGGGCGTCTTCGGCGCCCTGGGCTGCAACCTGGGCAGCATCCCCGCCTACGAGGTGGGCGCCTGGGGTGGCCGGCGCGCCGTGGAGAAGTACGGTCGCTACATCTGGCTGCACACAGGCCACCTGGATCAGGCCCACCGGTTCTTCGAGCGCTTCGGCACCTGGGCCATCTTCATCGGCCGCCTGCTGCCAGTCGTCCGCACCTTCATCGCCCTGCCCGCGGGCATTGCCCGCATGGACCGCACCCGCTTCCACATCTACACCTTCGCCGGCAGCCTGCCCTGGTGCCTGGCCCTGGCCTGGGTCGGCTTCAAGCTGGGCGAGAAGTGGAACACGCTGGGCGCCTACTTCCACAAGCTGGACGCCGTCATCGGCGTGGTGCTCCTGGCGGGCGTGGGGTGGTTCGTCTGCGACCACTTCAAGCACCGCGCCAAAAGCTGAGCGGCGAGCTCAGGGCGTGGGTTAGGCGAACCGGTCCGTGGCGGCGACCAGGGCCTTGGAGATGCCGGGTTCGTAGGCGCTGTGGCCGGCGTCCGGCACGATGACGAGCTCCGCCCCGGGCCAGGCCTTGGAGAGGGCCCAGGCGCTCTCGATGGGGCAGACCATGTCGTAGCGGCCCTGGATGATGGCGCCGGGCAGGGCCTGGAGCCGGGCAGCGTCCCGCAGCAGTTGGCCCTCGTCCATCCAGCCCTTGTTCAGGAAGTAGTGGCACTCGATGCGGGCGAAGGCCAGGGTGGTCGCCTCATCGCCGTAGGAGGCGATGAAGTCGGGGTCGGGAAGGAGCTTGCTGGTGGCGCCCTCCCAGATGCTCCAGGCCTTGGCGGCGGGCAGGTTCAGGGCCGGATCGTCGCTCAGCAGCCGGCGGGCGTAGGCCTGCAGGAAGTCGCCGCGCTCCGCCTCGGGGATGGCGTCCCGGTAGGGCTCCCAGGCATCCGGGAAGATGCGGCTGGCGCCCTCCTGGTAGAGCCAGTCCACCTCCCGCTGGCGCAGGAGGAAGATGCCCCGCAGGATCAGCTCCGTGACGCGCTCCGGGTGGGCTTCCGCGTAGGCGAGTCCCAGGGTGGCGCCCCAGGAGCCGCCAAAGACCATCCACCGATCCATGCCCAGGAACTGACGGATGCGCTCCATGTCCGCCACCAGGTCCCAGGTGCTGTTCTCTCGCACCTCGGCGTAGGGGGTGCTCTGGCCACAGCCGCGCTGGTCGAAGAGGATGATGCGATAGCGCTCGGGATCGAAGTAGCGGCGGTGCTTGGGACTGGTTCCGCCACCAGGGCCGCCGTGCAAAAAGATCACCGGCTTGCCAGCGGGGTTGCCGCTCTCCTCCACATAGAGCTCGTGCAGCTCGGAGACTTTCAGGCGATGGACCTTGGTGGGTTCGATGGTCGGGTAGAGCCAGCTGACCGGATCCTTGCGTAGCGGCATGGGGACTCCTTGCAACGAACGGAAGAACTACTCTCGCAGAGAAAAGACGAGGAGGGGCGGGGGGGCGCTGAGGGCTTCGGGTTACCCGGTGTTCTCTGCGAACCTCAGCCCGCTCCGCATCCTCTGCGAGGGCAGTTGCTCTTCCCCCACGAGCTGGAGGAATCCATGCTGAGTTGGCATTCCCAGAAATCCCGAAGAACCTTTTTAAACAAAGAACAGCGCCGCAGCCCCAGCCAGGGCCAGCAGGGTGCCGAGTACGGCGTGGCCGCCGACCTTCTCCTTGAAGACGAAGTGGGACACGGGCAGCAGCAGGATCGGCGAGAGGGACATGAGCGTCGCCGCCACGCCCATGGGTGCCTTGGCGATGGCGATGAGGGAGAGCACCACGCCCAGCACCGGGCCTGTGAGGGCGCCGAGGCCGATGAAGGCCGTGGCCCGGCCGTCCCGCAGGCTGGCTAGGCTGGGGCGCAGGCGACCCGTGGCGGCGAAATAGAGCAGCAGGGCCGCGAGCCCAGCGGTCACACGGATGAGGTTCGCGGAGACGGGCGGAAACCCGCCCGCCAGGCCGAACTTGCTGCAGACCAGACCGATGGACTGCCCCAGGGCGCCGCCCACGCCCAGCAGAACCCCCCGGGCCAGGTGGGGATGCGCCTCGCGATCGCCGTCGCCCCAGACCACCCAGGCGATGCCGCCGAGCGTCACGACCATGGCCACCAGCTTGGCGAGGCTGAGGCTCTGCCCCAGGAACAGCCAGGCCAGCAAGGCGCTGAAGATCGGCGATAGGGTCATCAGCAGCATCGCCAGGCGCGCGCCGATCAGCACGAAGGCCTCGAAGAGCACCGCATCCCCGAGGGCGAAGCCGATGAGGCCCGATACGCCGAGCCAGCCCAACCGCGCGACTCCGGCCTGCACCGGGAAGAGGCTGCCGTAGAGGGCGAGGTGCACCAGGGCCAGCACTGCCCACGCCATGAGCAGGCGGCCGATGTTCACGGCGGCAGAGCCCACCCGCCGCCCGGCCACGGTGAAACAGACCGAGTTGAGGGACCAGCACAGCGCGGTCAGGAGCGCGGCGCCCTCACCGAGGTAGGTCATACGAACATCCCCAGGATGCCGTTGCTGAGCAACATGCCCCGGGGGCTCAGGTGGACGCGGTCGCCCTCCCACACCGTGAGGCCCTCCGTGGCCAGGCCCCGGAGCCGCGTCTCCCAGGCCTCCACCAGGGGTCGCAAATTCAGGGCTTCGGCCTGGTGGCGCAGGGCCGCCCAGTCCACGCCGCGATGGAGGCGCAGGCCCAGCAGGGGGATCTCCGCGAGGGCCTCGGCGGCGTCCAGTTCCTGGAGGTCCACCTCGCCTCGCCCCTCGGTCCAGGCCGGGATGACGCCGGTTTCGGTCCAGCGGCACTCGCCGAGCTGGGAGGCGGCGCTGGGCCCGAGGCCCAGGTAGGGTCGGCGCTCCCAGTAGCGAGTGTTGTGGATGGACGCGCCGCCGGGGCGGGCGTAGTTGCTGATCTCGTAGGGGGCTAGGCCAAGGCGCGGGAGCTCCGCCTGAAGGGCTTCGAAGACATCCGCCACCTCGTCCTCGGAGGGCAGGGTCAGGCGGCCCGCGTCGATGTCGGCGCGCAGGGGGCAGGCTTTGTCCAGGTCCAGCAGGTAGACGCTGAGGTGGTCGATGCCGGTGTCGGCGAGGGTGCGGGCATCGGCCAGCACCTTGGAGAGGGACTGTCCGGGGATGCCCACCATGAGGTCGGCGCTGCGGCGCTGGAATCCGGCGCGCTCGGCCAGGTGCAGGGATTCCAGAGCCTGGGCCGCCCCGTGGATGCGCCCCAACCGGCCCAGCAGGGCATCATCGAGGGCCTGCACACCTAGGCTGATGCGGTCCCAGCCCAGGTCGCGGGCTCGCTGCAGCCAGACCAGGTCAACGGTCCCCGGGTTGGCCTCCAGGGTGGCCTCCGCCAGAGGGGTCAGGTCGAAGGCCCGGCGCGCAGCCAGGGTCAGGCCTTCGAGCTCGTCGGCGCTCAGCAGGGAGGGCGTGCCGCCGCCCAGGTAGAGGGTGTCCACGGCGGGCCGGGCCAGGGCCTCGCCCCAGGTCTCGACCTCCGCGGTGAGCCGCGCCACCGTCGATGGCTGCAGGCTCCGGTCCCGGGTGGTGGCGAAGGAGCAGTAGGTGCAGCGGTCCACGCAGAAGGGTACATGGAGGTAGAGCCCCAGGGGCCCGGCCTCGGCGCTCCGGCGGAGCGAAGGCAGCCTGCCCAGCAGCTCAGGGTTCAACCATCACCTGTTTCAGAGACGCCCGCAGCGCCCGGACCTCGCCTGGGAAGCGCCAGGGGGGCTGGCTGAGCAGGGCAGCCGCGTCGAGGGCGCGGTAGTGTCCCCGCAGCAGCGCCCGCTGGGTGGGGCCCGGGGCTCGCCCGATGCCCAGGTGCAGCTCGAGCAGCTCGAGGTTTCGCTGGAGCCGCACGGCCTGGGGCTGGTAGAGGAACACCGTCAGGAGCAGGTGGCCGAAGCCGAGTCCGAGCAGCAGGGAGCCGCCGACCACGGGCAGCCTCAGGCCGGACTGCAACCCCAGGGCGAACCACCAGCCCAGGAGCCCCAGGAGGCCCAGGGCCACCACGGGCACCAGGGGCATGATCCAGAGGCCGTGGCCCCAGAGGGAGTCCTGGAGGAGGGAATCCGCCACGGCCTCGAGGGTGAGCTGGTCCCGCCCGGCGCGGGCCCGAGCGAGGTGCTGGTCCAGCGCGGTCCAGGCCTGCTGCTGGCCCGAGTTCAGCTGTTCCCGGGGGGGACCCTCCAGACCTGAAGTCACCTGGCGGGGTATCGGCGGGGCGGGGCGGCCCGGTTCGACGGCGGCCGGTGGGGGCGGCTCCAGAACCTCCGCGCCCAGCGGGGGCGGCGTGCTGGTGATGTGGACCTGTCCCGCGGCGTCCCGCCAGGTGTAGGTGCGGGCTGGCGGTGGCCCCAGGAGGGCCAACACCAGGAGGCCCACGGCGGCGTTCACCGTCCGGCCTCAGAAGTGGGCATCGAGCGCCTCACACCAGAAGTGGTAGATCATCTGGTGCACTTCCTGGATGCGGGCCGTGACGGTGGAGGGCACCACCATGGCATCGTCCATGAGTCCGGCGAGCTGGCCGCCATCCCGGCCCAGCAGGCCAAGACTGCGCATCCCCAGCGTCCTGGTCGAGGCCACGGCCCGGATCACGTTGGGGCTGTTGCCGCTGGTGCTGATGCCGATGAGCAGGTCCCCGGGACGGCCCAGGGCCTCCAGCTGGCGGGAGAACACCTGATCGAAGCCGTAGTCATTGCCGATGGCCGTCAGGGCCGAGGTGTCCGTGGTGAGGGCGATCCCCGCCAGCGCCCGGCGCTCCTTGACGTAGCGCCCGCTCAGCTCGGCGGCCAGGTGCTGGGCATCGGCGGCGCTGCCCCCGTTGCCGCAGACGAAGATCCGGCCGCCCCGGCGGAGCCGCTCGGCCATGTCGTCGGCCTGGGCCAGGAGGCGGTCCATCTCCCGCTCGAAGAAGGACTGCTTGAGCTGGACTGAAGCCTGGACCTGCAGGAGGAGGGTCTGTTTCATGGCCTGGATTGTGACAGGAATTCCACCCCGGGTTCCGGCCAGGAGTGCCAGACTGCGGGGAGATCCCGTGATGCAAAAGGTGTTCTTCCTATGGATTGGTTTGCCGCCCAACATGCCCTGCTGTCCCATCTTCCGGTGGCGACGGGACTGCTGCTGCCCTGGGCCCTCCTCGCGGCCCAGCGCCCCGGCCGCGGCATCCGCGCCTGGTGGACGGTCAGCCGCTACCTGAGCTGGGTTGGTCTCAGCGGTCTGCTGACCGCCCTGCTGAGCGGGTTCCTGTCCCTGTCAGGCCTTGGGCTCGTGCTGGCTCACCGGATCCCCCTCCGGTTGCTGGGGGGAGCGGGCCCCGAGAGCCTGCTGCTCCGCCATGCCTTGCTGGGAAGTGCCTCACTGCTGCTGGGCGGGGCGGCCCTCTGGGCCATGACCCGGCCCCGCAAGGAGCACCAGAGCCTCGGCCTGCGCGCTCTGATCCTGGGCCTGCTCTGGTCGGCCTTCCTGGTGCTGACCGGTGACTGCGGCCACAGCCTGGCCCACCTCCGAACCCGCACCAGCGCACCCCCGGCTCCGCCCCCTCCCGTGTCGGTCGCTCCGCCGGTGCGGGTGCCCCCGGTTCCCCAGGATCCCGAGGCCCAGGCGCCCCTGCGGGCCCTCGACTATGCTGCCCTGCAGCCGGTTCATCCGGACCCGGTGAAGTCCCTGGCCCACGGCGGGCGCTGGATCCGCGCCTGGGTGAGTCCCGAGGCCGCCGAGGCCTACCGCGCCGGCGACACGCTACCCCGGGGGGCCTTGGTAGTGCTCAGCTCCCAGGAGGACCGCTGGGGTCGGCCGGGTCCCGAAGTGGGTCCGCTCTACGCGCTGGAAATCCAGGCCGCCGGCCCCGCTCTGACGTTCTACTGGCCCCGGGTTCCTATCGAGCGCCGCCGCGAGGTCGCGGGCGCCACTCGCGTCTACTGGCGCGGCGGCGATGCGCAGCTGGAAGGCTGCCGCACCTGCCACGCGACAGGCCTGGCCGATCCGGCCAAGCGCAGCCGCTGGCGCCCCGCCCGGCGCACCGACTAGGAAGTCGGGAGACAAACCGTCAGGGATTCACCACGATATTTCAGTTCGCCTCGCGAATCAGCGCAGCCAATACCGAGAAGACCACGAAGCAAGCCTATTCGGCCTCCTTCGTGGTCTTTCTGGCTTCGTGGTTTAGGTTCTTCCCGGGTGCTAGTCCAGGGTGAACTCGCCGGTGTCGATGACGGTGATCTCGTTGGGCAGGAAGCGGACGTTGTAGCCCTTCTCCTTCAGCAGGTGATAGGCCAGCTCCGAGCGGGTGCCGGTGGAGCAGTGGCAGATGATGGGCCTGTCCTTGGGAATCTCCGCGAGGCGTGCCACCAGCTGGGGCTCGGGGATCAGCAGGGCGCCCTTGATGATGCCGTTCTTGGTCTCCTCGAGGTTCCGCACGTCCAGGATTACCGCGCCGCGGGCGGCCGGAGCGGCCTCGGCGAGCTTCGTGAACTCGGCACCAGAGATGGAGCCCGGGCGGGGCTTGGGCACGAAGGTGGCCTGGGTGGCCAAGGGGCCGGTCTCCACGGGCAGACCCGCGGCCTGCCAGGCCTTGAAGCCACCGGTCAGCACGTTCACGCCGACATAGCCTGCCTTCACCAGCTCCGCGGCAACGGCCTTGGCAGTCTTGCCACCGGCTTCATCCACGACCACCACGGGAGGCTTCAGCTTGGCCGAGGGGAAGGCCTTGAGGAGCTCGGCCACCTTGGCGGAATCCACCGTCACGGCACCCTTCATGTAGCCCTTGGCGGCCTCGGCAGCGGGGCGGGTGTCCAGAATGACGAGGGGGGTCTGGGTGCCCCAGAAAGCGGTCTTCAGGGAGCCGGGACTCAGCACACCGGTGGCCTTCTTGCCCCAGGCGGGCATGCCGTCGACGAACACCTTCACGTTGGTGTAGCCCAGCTTCCGGGCCTTGGCCAGGGAGCCGGGGCTCATGTTGCAGGTCTTCCCGCTGCAGTAGAAGATCACAAGCGCGCCCTTGTCCGCGGGCAGCTTGTCGATGTTCTTGTCGAAGGCGGGGAAGGGCAGGTTCACGGCGGTGGGGATGGCCCCTTCCATGAAGCGCGGCGCCGGGCGCGAGTCGAAGAGGAAATACTTCCCCTGCTCGGGTCCCTGGGCCACCAGCTTCTGGATCTCCTCGAGGGAGAGGGTCTCCTGGGCGGTCAGCTTGACGGGCGGCTTCACGGCCACCAGGGTGGCGGTCTTGATGCCATCCTTCTCGATGTATTCGACGCGCACTTCATGGCCCTTGGCGATGCCCTTCAGGGCGGCCTCGGTGCTGGGGGCCGGTTCCGGGGAGATCACCTTCAGCGTGGCCTTGTCGAAGCGCAGCACCTCCGTCCGGTCATCCAGGCGCAGCTGCAGTGAGTTGCTCAGGGTGACCAGAGTGTCGAAGTAGCCCCGGAGCTGGTTGGCATCCGTGGTGTGGCACAGGGTGCAAATCTTTGCCGCGGGGGGCTTGGTGGGCGCGTCGGCGGCGCTCAGGGCAGAGGCGGCGGTGGCAAGGAGCAGGGCAGTCAGGTTCAGTAGCTTCATGGGTCCTCCCAGGGGATCATTCCGCTAGGAGTCTATGGTTGATTACCTATAAGTCGAGAAAGATGTGATGCAGGTCTACGGCCACTGGAATGGAGACTTTAGCCCCCGTCGAGGACCACTGTGGCCGAACTCGAACAGGCCGTGACTTTTGGGCTCACTCGGCCTGGGCGAAGACTTCCCGGGGCTTTCCGGCTCCCCGGTCGGGACCGATGATGCCCTCTTCCTCCATTCGGTCAATGATCCGGGCGGCGCGGCCGTAGCCCAGGTTCAGCTTGCGCTGGAGGAGGCTGGTGCTGGCCTTGCGCTCGCGCTTTACCACTGCCACCGCGCGCTGGTAGATGTCGTCGCTGCCCAGGTCCGCGTCGTCGAAGAGGGCGGTCTCCTCCTCGGTCTCCATGGCGCTGATTAGGGCCTGGTTGTAGTCGGGACGGCCGCGCTCCCGCAGCCAGGTGACGAGGCGCAGGGTCTCCGCCTCGCTGAGGAAGGGCGCGTGGATGCGGTGGGGGTGACTGGCCCCGTTGGGCAGGAATAGCGCGTCGCCGGCGCCCAGGAGCTGCTCGCCGCCGCTGCAGTCCAGGATGGTGCGGCTGTCAATCTTGGTACGCACCCGGTAGCTGAGGCGGCTCGGCAGGTTGGCCTTGATGACGCCCGTCACCACGTCCACGCTGGGCCGCTGGGTGGCCAGGATCAGGTGGATGCCTACGGCGCGGGCCTTCTGGGCGATGCGCGCGATGCTGTCCTCCACCTCGCTGCGGGCCACCATCATGAGGTCGGCCAGCTCGTCGATGACGACCAGCACGTGCGGCAGGGGCTCCAGCAGGGCAGGACGGTCGGGCCAGCGCGGATTGGGGGTGCGGTCCGTGAGGTCCATGGAGCCGCCGGCCGCCAGGATCTTGGCGTTGAAGCCCTTCAGGTCGCGCACGCTGAGCAGGGCGAGGCGGCGGTAGCGGTCCTCCATCTGGGCCACCACCCACTTGAGGACGCGGCCCGCCTCCTTCATGTCGGTCACCACCGGTGCCCAGAGGTGCGGGATGTCTTCGTAGACGCCCAGCTCCACCATCTTGGGATCCACGAGGATGAGCTTCACCTCGTCAGGCATGGCGCGCACCAGGCAGGAGCAGATCATGGCGTTCACGCCAACGCTCTTGCCACTGCCGGTGCTGCCGCCGATGAGCAGGTGGGGCATCTTGTTCAGGTCCGCCACCACCGGCCGGCCGGCAATGTCCTTGCCCAGAGCCAGATGGAGCAGGCCGCCGGCCTCGCGGAAGGCGGGGCTGTCGATGATCTCGCGGAAGGTGATGATCTCCCGCTTGGGGTTGGGCACCTCGATGCCCACCAGGTTCTTGCCCGGGATGCGGTCCATGCGCACGGCTTCGGCCTGGAGGGCCAGGGCCAGATCCTCCTCCATGCCGAGGATGCGCGAGAGGGGGATGCCTGGATCGGGCTGGAACTCGAACACCGTGACCACGGGGCCGGGCTGCATGCCCGTGACGATGCCCTTGATCTTGAACTCGGCCAGCTTTAGTCCGATCCGCTCCTTGATGAGTTCCAACTGGGCCAGGTCCACCTTGGCGTGCTCGCCGGGGGGATCGAAGAGGCGGCGGGGTGGCAGCGTCTCCCGGTCCGCGAGGGAGGGGCGCGGCAGCTCCGGCGGCAGCGGTGGCAGCGGCTTGATCGGGGTGGGCTCGGTGAGCGGTAGGGGCGGCTGGATGATCTCCCGGCCGAAGCGGTCTTTGACGATTTGGGCGCGGCTCAGGGGCGGCTTGGGAGTGGGCGCTGGGGGGGCGTTGGCGAGGATCTTCGTGCGGAAGGGGGCCGTGGGCTCCGTGCCCCTCAGCACCGGTCCGGTGGCGGGCAGCGGCTGGGCGTCGATCACCGCCGAGGCTGCGTCCAGGTTCAGGGAGTGGATGGGCGGCAGGAACGCCTCAGGCCGCACGGGCGGCTGGTTCCGCTTCGCCTCGGCGGTCTCCATCTCGGCCTTCAGCAGGGCTTCTCGCTGGGCCTCCACGGCCTGCTGGCGCACCTCCAGGGCCAGGAGCGCTGCGGCGTCGCCGGCATCGAGCTCTGGCTGCTCGGGGTTCCGGCCCCGCAGGAAGGGGCGCTTCACCATGCCGAGGAAATGCTGGAAACCGCGCCCCGGCATGGGCTTCACCCAGGGCCAAGCTTTTTCGCCGAGCCACCGGGTGAGCAGGCGGCCCAGGGCGCGCGTGAGGGCGGGGGCCAGCACCAGGGCGCAGAGCACCACCAGGGTGAGCAGCAGCAGTGGCAGGCCCACGGGGCCCAGGAAGCGGCGCTGCACCGGCCAGAGCACGCTGCCCAGCCAGCCGCCCCAGCGCAGCGACAGCGTGCCGGCCTCAGGCAGGCCGGTCCAGATTCGGGGCCCGAAGGCGCCCAGGGCCGTCCAGGTGGCCAGGGCCAGCCCCAGCCACGCCAGGCGCTCGGTCCAGCGGCGCTTGGCGCTGGGCCAGGCCTCCCACAGCAGGTAGGGCGGCACCAGCCATCCGCCAATGCCCAGG
>CAIMQW010000357.1 GCA_903843705.1 uncultured Holophagaceae bacterium
GCCCTCCCTCCGCCGCTACCCCGCAGAATCGTCATCAACCACCTACCGGAACGAACTTACAGAAAAAGATGGACACAACTTTTCGAGGCCAAGAAGGCCGAGATCCTGAAGGAGTTGTAGGCGCATCGGGGGATAATCAGGGTTCTGCCTTTCGGAGCCCCATGCCCACGCCCGCCCGCATCCATGTCGCCCATGCCCTGCACGAAGTGTTTGGAGAGGGCGGCCGCGTGCCCGACATCTGGGACCGCGACCTGGGCGAGGACGCGCACCTGGCCCAGGCCCTGCTGGGCCTCTGCCTGCGCCGCTGGGGGCGCCTGCAGGCCTGGGTGAAGCCGAACCTGAAGGACCCCACCCGGGGCGTGCCCCTGGGCACCCGCGTCGCCCTGGCCATGGGCCTGGCCCAGCTGGCCTGGCTGCCGGGCGTCAGCGATCACGCCGCCGTGCATGAAGCCGTAGAGGTCGCGGCCAGCCGGGAGCTGGGCTTCCTACCCCACAAGGGGCTGGTCAACGCGCTGCTGCGCCGGGCCGCCAAGGATCGCCAGGCCCTCGCCGCGGAGCTGGATGCCCTGCCCCCTGCCCTGGACCGCACCCCGGCGGTGGAGCGGGCCCTGGCCGCGGCCCTGGCGCCCCACGGGGCCGAGGGCGACCTGGAGACCCTCTGGGCCCGGCTCCAGCAGCCGCCCCGGCCCACCTTCCGCCTGCTGAAGGGCGAGGTGCCCGAAGGCATGCTGCCGGATCCCGAGCTGCCAGGCTGCCTGCACCTGCCCGAGGGCGCGTCCTTTCCTCGCCCCTGGCTGGAGGCTTCCTGCGGCATGGTCCAGGACCGCAGCTCCCAGGCCCTGCTGGCCTATGCCTGGGACCGTCCGGTGACACGCATCCTGGACGCCTGCGCCGCCCCCGGGGGCAAGACCACCTCCCTGGCCCTGCGGCATCCCGGCGCGGCCATCACCGCCCTGGAGGTCCACCCCAAGCGGGCGCAGCGTCTGCGCCAGACCCTCCAGCAGCGGGGCCTCGAGGCCCACGTGATCCAGGCCGACGCCGCCGAGTGGCTGGAGACCGCCAGCGGCGAATTCGACCTCATCCTGCTGGACGCCCCCTGCAGCGGCAGCGGCACCCTGCAGAAGCACCCGGAGTGGCCGTGGATCTCCCACGACGACCTGCCCCGCCTCACGGGGCTGCAGCGCCGCCTCCTAGCCGCCGCCGCCGCGCGCCTGGCCCCTGGCGGCCTGCTGATCTACGCCGTCTGCTCCTGGCTCCCGGAGGAGGGGATTGCCCATTCCGAATGGCTCGCCACGGCTCGACCCGACTTGCGTCCGGCCGAGGTATGGCCTGCGGCCAGGGTGGCCAGTGGGGATGCTGCCGCGGGTGCCACAGATCTCTTCAGGCCCCATCCCATCACCTGGGAGGGCGAGGGTTTTCAGGGCTTCGCGGTGGAGGCTCCTGGCGCGGTGACCTAGGGGGCAACGCTCAATAAAAAGCGGGTCTTCCGGTATTCGGTGAGGTGGAGGGGTAGGCCGGTGGCCCAGGCGTAGGCCAGTGCCCCCTGAAAGACGCGTCGCCAAGTGAGGCGATCCTGTTGGTTACGAAGACAACGGGAGGTTTCACCTGGCGACGACAAGC
>CAIMQW010000358.1 GCA_903843705.1 uncultured Holophagaceae bacterium
GCTTGTCGTCGCCAGGTGAAACCTCCCGTTGTCTTCGTAACCAACAGGATCGCCTCACTTGGCGACGCGTCTTTCAGGGGGCACTGGCCTACGCCTGGGCCACCGGCCTACCCCTCCACCTCACCGAATACCGGAAGACCCAAAAATATCCCCGGCGCAGAGCTGCACATGGTGCCCAATGCCTGGCACTTTGCCTTCATTGATACGCCCAGCTTCCCCATTCCGACCCCAGACGGCGACATGGCAGCCGATCCATCCGGGTTCGACCGGGCCGCCTTTCTGAAAGGGCTGGGGCCCGAACTTGCGGACTTCTTCGACAGGACACTTAAATAGGCCTAGTGGGGGATGTCAGCTGCGCCCGCCGACCATCCGCCGCCGGACGCTACCATTGGTGCCGGCAAAGTACCCGCGCACACCCTGGGTGATGGCGTCGGCCACCAGGGCACGGAAGCCCGCGTCCTGGAGTTTCTTCTCTTCTTTGGGGTTGGAGATAAAGGCGACCTCGACTAGGACTGCGGGCATGGCGGCGCCGCGCAGCACGACGAAGGGGGCCTGCTTCACGCCGCGCCCCTTGATGCCGGCCAGCTGATTGAGCTGGCCCTGGAGGGCCACAGCCAGGCGCTCGGAGTCCTGCAAGTAGGCCTTCTGGGCCAAGTCATCCAGGATGCTGGCCACCACGCTGTCCGCGCTGCCGGGCGGGGCGCCGGCTCCGGCATTTTCCGCCGCGGCCACGTCGTCATTCTTGCCCTTGGCAAGGCTCAGGAAATAGACCTCGGAGCCCCGGGCAGACTTGGCTCGGGCAGCGTTCAGGTGGAGGCTGATGAAAAGGTCCGCACCCTGCTCGTTGGCGGCCCGGGCCCGGTCCCAGAGGGGGACCAGGGTGTCATCCTCGCGGGTGCAGACGGCCTCAAAGCCCGCCGCTTCCAGCTTCTCGGAGACGGCCCGGGCCAGCTGCAAGGCGGCGGTCTTCTCCTTCAGGCCCCTGGGGCCCCTGGCGCCGCCGTCCTCGCCGCCATGGCCCGGGTCCACCATCACCTTGAGGCGGGCGACCGGCCCCTCGGGTTTGGGTACCTGGGCCCAAGACAGTAGGCTGAAGGTGGCGAGCAGAAGGCTCGGGAGTCGGATCATGGCCCAGTCAGTAAAAGGTATGCGGGATCTCTTCGGGGCGGAGCTACGTTGGTTCCAGCATATCGAGGAAACGGCCCGGCGCGTATTCGGTCGCCACGGCTACGGCGAGATCCGCACCCCGATCCTCGAGGAACTAGACGTCTTCAAGCGCAGTGTGGGCGAGAGCTCGGACATCGTGAACAAGGAGATGTACCAGTTCACGGACAAGGGCGGGCGCGAGGTGGTGATGCGCCCCGAGAACACTGCGGGCGTGGTTCGGGCCGTGATCCAGCACAAGCTGCTGACCTCCAACGATCCGGTGCTGTTCTACTACATCGGCCAGCAGTTCCGCTACGAGCGCATGCAGACGGGCCGCTACCGGCAGTTCTGGCAGATCGGGGCCGAGAGCTTCGGCGTCGCCACCCCCGAGAGCGAGGCCGAGAGCCTGCTCATGCTCTACAGCTTCCTCACGGAACTGGGCCTCAAGCAGCTGAGCTTTTCCATCAACAGCGTCGGCACGCCCGAGTCCCGGCCCGCCTTCCATGCGGCCATCCGGGCCTTCTTCGCCCAGAGGTCCGAACAGTTCTGCGGGGACTGCCACCGCCGCATCGAGACCAACCCCCTTCGGGTGCTGGACTGCAAGAACGAGGGCTGCCAGGCCGCACTGGCCGGGCACCCGGTCATCACGGATTTCCTGGATGAGGGCTCCGCCCGGCACCACGCGCGGCTCAAGGATCTCCTGACGGTACTCGGCATCCCTTTCGTGGAGGATCCCCGCTTGGTGCGTGGGCTGGACTACTACACCCGCACCGCTTTCGAGCTGCTCAGCTCTGACCTGGGCGCTCAGAGCGCCCTCCTGGGCGGCGGCCGCTACGACGGCCTGGTGAAGCAGCTCGGCGGCCCCGAGGTCCCGGCTTTCGGCTGGGCCATCGGTCTGGACCGCCTAGCCATGGTGCTCCAGCAGGTGCGAGGGGAGGCCCCGGCAGCACCCCCGGTCCTGCTGATCCCCCTGGGCGAGCGGGCTGCCACCGAGGCCCTCCAGCTGGCCCGCCGCCTCTGGGACGCAGGCCTCTCCCTGCAACTGGAGACCCGCGGCGGCGCCCTGAAGAAGGCCATGGCCAGCGCCAACCGGATGGGCATCCAGACCGTGCTGATCCTGGGCGATAGCGAGCTGGACGCGGGAACGATCACGATCAAGCACATGGCCACGGGGGAGCAGGAGACCTGGCCCATGGACGAAGTGCCTGCGCGGCTGGCCGCACGGTAGTGCCTGGACCCGGCGTCGGCTTGGCCTGCCCTGGGCTGGACCTGCTCCCTCGAAGACGGAGACACCATGCTGGTTCTTGAGCTGCTGGCGCTGATAGCCCTGGGGACGCCAACGGCCCAGGCCCCGCCGACGCGGCCAACGGCGGAAGTGGTAGTGGAGGCGCGGATCATCCAACTGCCGGCCCTGCCTGAGACCGTCGAGCAGGCTCGCGCGGAACACGGGAAGCTGCGGCCCCGGCTGGAGCAGGACCTCTTGGACCTGGAGCGCGCCCTCCTGGAGCTGTATGGGAACCAGGTCCATAAGGAGCGGCTGCCGACAAACCTCAAGGTGCCTCGCAGCCAGGCCGAGGAGGTGCGCTTTCTCGCCCGAATGCTGAACGACACCCAGCACGCGGAACTGGAGAAGGCCGTCCTGGGTGCCTGGGAGGAGTGGCAGTCGGACCTCATCGGCTCGGGGCTCGCCACTCGGAGCGGGGACTCGGCCCCAGGAAAAGAGGCCGCGCCGGCACCCCTGGACCAGGAGGCGAGGGAGTTGAAGACCCGGATGGCGGGCATGCGGAAGTCGGATGCCCTGCTGGCGGCGGAGGCGAGCCAAAGGGCCGTCATGACCACCCTGGGCAGCCCAGGTGGACGGGCGGGCAAGGGCGACCCGGCCAAGGTCGCCTTCCTGGAGGCCCATGCCAGCGAGGTCGAAGAGCGCCTGCAGACCACCCGCCAGACCGTCCTCATCAACAACCGGAAGGCTCCGAAGCTGGCCACCTCCTGGGCTCCCTTCGCGGTCTACCTCAACGACTGCGCCCTGAAGCTGAATGACCTGGAACGGGCAGCCCCGGCCAACCCCGACCGGCCCCTGCGCGCCTTGAAAGGCCAGGCTCGGCTGCACTTCCTGGAGCGCTATCGGTCGGCGCTCTGGTTCAGCAGTGTGGTCTGGGCGCGCATGGCGGATGCCACCCTCCCGCGTCCCCTGAGCGAGCTGGAACCCTAGTCATTTCGCTTCACCAATATGATTAAATTGTTTTTATTATATCACTTACAAACATAGGTTACGAAATCCTGACCAATCTGCTAAGCTAATGACTTCGTGATCTTAGGCGACCCCCGGTCTCCGCCTCTTTATCAATCCGAATACCCCCACTTTCGCCCTGACCGGGCCCCCAGAAACCTTCTGCGGGCGGGCCCTCTCAGGAGAAATACATGTCCTTTGAAACCCTCGGGCTTCTGCCCGAGCTTCTGCGCGCTGTCCGCGAGCAGGGCTACGAAACCCCCACCCCCATCCAGCTCCAGGCCATTCCCCTGGTGCTCGAGGGCCGCGACCTCATGGCCCGGGCCCAGACCGGCACCGGCAAGACCGCCGGCTTCACCCTGCCCCTGCTGCAGAAGCTGGCGCCGCATGCCAACACGTCGGCCTCCCCGGCCCGCCACGCCATCCGCGCCCTCATCCTCACCCCCACCCGGGAGCTGGCCCTCCAGGTCGAGGAAAGCGTCCGCACCTACGGCAAGCACATCCCCCTGCGCTCCACCACCATCTTTGGCGGCGTGAACATCAACCCCCAGACCAAGGCGCTGCGCGCCGGCTGCGAGATCGTCGTGGCCACCCCCGGCCGCCTGCTGGACCACCAGGGCCAGGGCAACCTCAACTTCAGCCAGCTGGAAGTGCTGATCCTGGACGAAGCGGACCGGATGCTCGACATGGGCTTCATCCGCGACATCCAGAAGATCCTGGCCCTGCTGCCCGCCAGTCGCCAGACCCTGCTCTTCTCGGCCACCTTCACGGACGAGATCAAGCAGCTGGCCTCCAAGTTCCTAAAGAACCCCGCCCTGGTGGAGATCACCGCCCAAAATACGGCCGCCGAGCTCGTGAAGCAGATCGTCCACCCCGTGGACCGGGAACGCAAGCGCGCCCTGCTGGCCCACATCATCCAGAGCCGCAACCTCGAGCAAGTGTTGGTGTTCACCCGCACCAAGCACGGCGCCAATCGGCTCTCCGAGCAGCTGGACCGGGATGGCATCAACTCCATGGCCATCCACGGCAACAAGAGCCAGCCCCAGCGCATCAAGGCCCTGGAAGACTTCAAGAAGGGCTCCATCCGCGTACTCGTGGCCACGGACATCGCCGCCCGCGGCCTGGACATCGACCAGCTGCCCCACGTGGTGAACTACGAACTGCCCCAGGTCCCCGAAGACTATATCCACCGCATCGGCCGCACGGGCCGGGCTGGCACCGAGGGCGAGGCCCTCTCCCTGGTCTGCGTGGATGAGCAGCGCCTCCTCAAGGACATCGAGAAGCTCCTGCGCCGGGAACTGCCCAAGGACGTGGTGACGGGTTACGCACCGGATCCCAGCATCCCTGCCGAGCCCATCCAGACGGGTCGCCAGAGTGGCGGTGGCGGCCGGAGCCGCGGGCCAGTCCGCGGCAGCCGACCTTCCTCCGGCTCGGCCCCCCAGGGCGAGCGCGGCCGTCATCCCTCCCGCCCAGGCTTCCGGGGCAAGTGATCCTAATACAGCGTTACGCCTGACCGAGCCCTTGCTCAGCGCGAGGGATCGGTCAGGTGTTTTTATACCCCTTGACGCGAGGGTCATTCTTGCCCAGGATTCTTGCTTATGCAAGAACCCATGCCTGACACCCTCACCGATGCCGGCCCCGGCACCTTGGCTGCGGCGGTCCGCCGTCGCCTCAAGCACGCGGTCTCGGCCCGACTGACGCCCTACGACCTCTCCATGCAGCAGTTCTGGGTGATCCTGGTGCTCATGGAGCAGGGGGCCACCTCGCTGCATCCTCTGGCCCAACAGGTCTGGATGGACGACCCCACCGCCAGCCGGGTGGTCAAGGGCATGGTCGCCCGCGGTCTGCTCACCACCCGGGCAGATCCGAAGCACGGCCGCCGGATTCTCATCAACCTGAGCCCCGACGCGCTCCCCCTGGCCCAGGAGCTGCAGCTCCTGGCCGATGAGGTCAAGACTGGCCTCGTCGCCGGCCTGGATGCGGAGCAGCAGGCGGCCCTGAGGAGTGGGCTGCGGACCATGGTCGCGAACCTCGATGCCATGCTCGTCGGTCAGTCAAATTTCGCCGGGGAGCGCGACGAAGTCGCTTCCTGAGACCAAGCCTCGGAAGCGAACCCCTGCGTCCCCTGAAGAGCCTCTAGTCCTTGACTGTCCCCCCGCCGGACTTCCCCCACCGGATTTCACAGAAGGTAGCTTCTCGCATGAGCGAATCCAACCTCCCCTCCTTCGAATCCGGTTCCGACCGTCCCCTCCTCCTCCGCGGCTGGCGCCCCTGGGCCATCCTTGGCACCGCCGCTGTCATCGGCCTGGTGCTCTTCGCCCGCGGGGGCAAGAAGGACGCCGCCGCGAATCCGGCAGGCCGCCCCGTGCCCGTGAGCGTGGCCCAGGCCCGCAAGGGCGACATGGCGGTCCGGCTCACGGGCCTCGGCACGGTGGTCTCGCTGGAAAGCGTCACGGTGAAGAGCCGGGTGGACGGCCAGCTGCTCCGCGTTGCCTTCACCGAGGGACAAATGGTCCGCGCCGGCGATCTCCTGGCCGAGATCGATCCGCGCCCCTTCCAGGTCCAGCTCATGCAGGCCGAGGGCCAGCTCGCCAAGGATCAGGCCGCCCGGGACAACGCGCTGGCCGACCTGGGGCGCTTCCAGTCCCTGGTGCAGCAGGGCATCCTCTCGCGCCAGCAGGTGGACACCCAGAGCTCCTCCGTCACCCAGTACGAAGCGGCTATGAAGGCAGACCAGGCCGCCGTGGAGAGTGCCAAGCTGAACCTGACCTACAGCCGCATTACCGCCCCGACCTCAGGCCGGGTGGGCCTCCGGCTCGTGGACGCCGGCAACATGGTGCGGGCCACGGATGCCACCGGCCTGGCCACTATCGCCCCGATCCAGCCCATCAACGTGGTGTTCTCCGTGCCCGCCGACAACATCCAGCAGGTGCTGGCCCAGACCGCCAAGAACGGGCGCCTGCCGGTGGAGGCCTGGGACCGGGACCTCAAGTCCCGGCTCGGCGCAGGCGCCCTCGCGGCCATCGACAACCAGGTGGATCCCGCCACGGGCACCGTGAAGCTGAAGGCCCTGTTCGCCAATGACGACCGTGCCCTGTTCCCCAATCAGTTCGTGAATGCGCGGCTGCTGGTGGACACCCTGCGCGAGGTCGTCATCGTGCCCACCGCCGCCGTGCAGCGCGGGCCCCAGGGATCCTTCGTCTACCTCGTCAAGCCGGACAACACCACAGAGCTGCGGGTGATCGAGGTGCTGGGCACCGATGGCGACGAGACGGCCCTGCGGAAGGGGCTCTCGGGCGGCGAGACCATTGTCACCGACGGCCTCGAGAAGCTGCGGCCCGGCAGCAAGGTAGCTCTCCCCAAGACCGCCGGCGCGAAGGGCTGAGCGAATGAATCCCTCCAGGCCGTTCATCCTCCGGCCCATCGCGACCTCCCTGCTCATGGTGGGGCTCCTGCTGGTGGGCCTGCTGGCATTCCGCCAGCTGCCGGTCTCGGCCCTGCCCCAGGTGGACTACCCCACCATCCAGGTGGTCACATTCTATCCCGGGGCCAGCCCGGACGTGATGGCCTCGGCCATCACGGCGCCCCTGGAGCGCCAGTTCGGCCAGCTGCCCGGCCTGAACCGCATGTCCTCCACCAGCTCCGGCAGCAGCTCGGTGATCACGCTCCAGTTCGTGCTGGACCTGAACATCGACGTGGCCGAGCAGCAGGTCCAGGCGGCCGTGAACGCCGCAGGCACCTACCTGCCGGCCAACCTGCCCAGCCCCCCGATCTACAGCAAGATCAACCCCGCCGACGCGCCCATCCTGACCCTGGCCCTGACCTCGAAGACCCTGCCCCTCTCCAAAGTCGAGGACTTCGCCGACACCCGGCTCGCTCAGAAGATCTCGCAGCTGCCCGGCGTGGGCCTTGTGAGCATCAGCGGTGGCCAGAAGCCCGCCGTGCGCATCCAGGCCAACCCCGTGGACCTGGCCGCCAAGGGCCTCACCCTGGGCGACGTGCGCACCGCTGTCGCCCTGAGCAACGTGAACCAGGCCAAGGGCAGCTTCGACGGTCTCCGTCAGGCCTACGCCATCGGCGCCAATGACCAGCTGCTCTCCAGCGAGGACTACCGCCCCCTGGTGGTGGCCTACCGCAATGGCGCCCCGGTGCTGCTCTCCGATGTCGCCACGGTCAGCGACGACGTGGAGAACAGCCGCCTCGCCGCCTGGCAGAAC
>CAIMQW010000359.1 GCA_903843705.1 uncultured Holophagaceae bacterium
CTCGAACCGGCCCGCGTCGCCGAAAACTTGATCCAGGTCCTGCGGCGGGTCTTCCCCGATCTGTTCCTATGGCTCCGAGACCTGCCCGACCCCCGCGTTCGGGAGATGTGCCGTTACACCGCCTCGCACCTCTGGTGGCATATCATCGCCACCTACCTGTCCCGCAGCGGTTCCCGCAACGCCTTTGACGAGCAGCGTCAGGTTGGCCAGGCCGCCTGGAATATGGGGGAGTTGTGTGGCCAGGCCGCCACCGACCCGCGGTTTGAGGGCCAACCCATGGTCACCTGTTCCGACAATGCCGCCCGCCACGCCGCGCGGGTGGATCCAGAGGCGGTGGCCTGGATCGTGGTGCAGATGATGCAGGTCCTGCTGGAGCGGCGCACCTTCGAGAACGCCCGGCTCCTGGGGCAGTACTACATCCTCCTGTTCGATGGCACCGTGCAGGAAAAGTGCCGCGCCGGTTTTAGTGAGGGCGGCAAGAGCGGCTCCGGCGAAGCCCGGTACCGCTACGTGCTCCAGGTCGTGCTGGTGGGACCCGCGGGGACCACCTTTCCCCTGATGCATGAGCACATGGATCTGATCGATCCGCAGCAGGACAAAGAGGATTGCGAACTGGAATGCTTCCGGCGCCTGGCCCACCGGCTCAAAACCACCTTTCCCAAACGCTCCTTCTGTGTGGTGGGCGATGCCCTCTACTGCTGCCAAGCCGTCGTGACCCTCTGCGAGCAGTATGAGTGGAAGTATGTCCTGACGCTCAAGGAAGGCCGCCAGCCCACCACCTGGGGCGAGGTGCTGCGCCTGCTGCCGCTCCACCGGGGCCAGCGGATGCGCCTGCGCTTGGGCCAAGATGGGCGGGAGGGCCTGCAAGACTCGGTCTGGTTCGAGCAGGTGCTCTTCGGACCCAGACACACCAACGTGATTCTCACCGGCGAGATCACCGCCGAGGCGGCCACCCTCTACGCCTTCATCACCAACTTCACCGACCTGTCGGCCCAACGGGTCCTGGAGATTGCCAACAACGCCGGGCGGGAACGTCATCGGATCGAAGACACCTTCAACATCCAAAAGAACCACGGGATCGGGTTGGAACATGTCTTCTGCGCCCAGGCCAACGCCTCCAAGAACTACTATTCCATGATGCAGGTGGCCCAGATCCTCTGGATCTTGAGTTGCGAGGGAGTGCTGCGCCGGCTCTATGCTTGGGCCCGCCGCGCCACCCAGCAGGGATTGGCGCGCGCCTTCTGGGAAGGCATGAAGGCGGTCCGGATTCCGTCCGACTTACCCCCCATCGGGCAGATTCGTTTTGGCTTGGCCTAAAGAACCTGCGGTGGGCGTCCCCCCTCGAACCTAATCTTGCTCAACTGCTGATCCTGTCCCACCGGGAGCCCCTCCCGAACAGGAGAGGTGCGCCTGGAAGTCACCCGAGAGGCGGTCGTTTCCGTCGCAAAACCTAGGGGCCCGGCCGTCCAGGACGGCAAAAGGCGTGGTATTCGGAACAGCCGTGTTCCCTGGGCTTGCCTTCGGAGATGAGGCTTGCTAGTTTCACTGGTAATTAAGTCAAGATCCTCGTGAACACACACAC
>CAIMQW010000360.1 GCA_903843705.1 uncultured Holophagaceae bacterium
CCTCCGACCCTCTGCTCCCAAAGCAGATGCGCTACCAGGCTGCGCCACGCCCCGACGGTCCTGAATTGTAGCGCAGCCGACGGGGTTGGCCATTGGGCTACTGGGCGGACTTTGATTCGAGAGCGCACCATCCCTCGTTTGGCTGCGGCCCGAGCCCGAGGACGGACTGGCGGTCGCCCTTTCACCATGACCCCTGCGAACGTACGCCTAGCCCAGGCATCCATGGGGAAGCCTGAGACCAAGGTCGGCAACCTCTGCAAGGAACTCGGGATCACCCGGCAGACCCTCTATAGGTTCGTGGCACCCGATGGGTCTCTTCGTGCCGATGGGTCAAAGTTTCTCGGTGCCTGAAGCCCCTGCCAAAGGCCTAAGACTCGGACTCCTTCAGGAAGTCCCGGAAGTGTTCCATGGCCTCCATCATGCGGGGAAAGCCCGCTGTTGGAGCGATGAGCAGGAGGGTGTGCTCGATCTCGTCCGGCGTGCAACCCGCCTCCCGGGCCTTGATCATGTGGGTGAGTTGGGCCTTGGCGATGCCCACCGTAGCAGACACGGCCACTTTCACAAGCCAGCGGGTCTTCTCGTTCAGGGGCCCACCCTGGTCGTGAACCGCCTTCCCAAACCGGGCGTAGGCCTCGTAGATCTCCGGGTGCTTTGCGATCAGGGCGTCAAGGTTCTGCCTTGGCTTCATGGGAGCCTCCTAGGACACAAGAACCATAAACCCCCTGCGGTGGAATGGGGTGACGTCCACCAGCAGGGGGTCCAACAGTCTGCTTTTCTATGCCTTTGGAGGGGTGCTTTCCGCGTTTGATAAAACCACATCAATTTGGACCAAGGCATCTTCAAGTATAGCTGATACGCCAACGGTTCTACGGGCAGGAACACCGCCCGGGAAAAAGGTTGTGTAGACTTCGTCGACAGCATCGATATCTGCGATATTTTTCAGATAAATATTCACCTTGACCACGTCGTCCATACGGTGGTCGATGCTTTCCACGATGGACCTGATGTTTTTCAAGCACTGTCCAGCCTGCTCTTTGGCACCACCAGCGACTATTTTACCCGTTTTCGGATTCAAGGGTAATTGGGCGGACAGATGGTTGTAATGAGAAAAGGCTACCGTTTGTGTCGAGAGAGAACATTTCGGTGCACTTTTCGTGTTGTTTGGTTCCATGACGAGTCGATGCCTGTCTTCAAGGACTTGCGGGGGTGTGCCATCTCCGTGGGACACCACGGCTTCGATTTGCACCAAAGCATCCATCGGTAAAGCCGAAGCGGCAATGGTTGTCCGCGCCGGAACATAGCCCGCGGCCCTGGCAATGGCCGAGTCCGGGAAAAAGGTCGTATACACTTCGTTTATCGCTTCAATATCTGAGAGATTTTTGAGGAATATATTGATTTTAACAATATCATCAATAGGAACGTCAATACTTTCTAAAATGGCTTTAATATTCTTTAAGCACTGTCCAGCCTGCTCTTTTACACCGCCAACGACCACTCTTCCGGATTTTGGATCGATAGGTAATTGAGCTGAAAGATTATTGTAATGAGAAAAAGCTACCGCCTGTGTAGATAGAGCGCTTATTGGCGCATTTGCCGTGTTGTTCGTGAGCTTGATGAGATCGCCTGCCTGGGGTGCGTTTGGAATGGTACCAACACCGTATGAAACAAGAGCTTCGACCTGTAGCAAAGCATTCATGGGCAATGCTGCAACAGCAACCACCGTACGAGTGGGAACATAGCAGGGGAAGAAGACTCTATAAACTTCGTCAACAGCTTCGATATCTTTGATGTTTTTTACGAAAATACTGACCCTGACCACATCGCTCATAGCCTGGTTGATGCTCTCCAGAATTGCCTTGATATTCTTAAAGCACTGTTCAGCCTGTTCTTTGATACCACCAGCCACCTTTTTGCCAGTTTTTGGATCGATCGGCAATTGAGCGGAGAGATTATTATAATGAGAGAAAGCTACCGTTTGTGAATAGGGACCGATTCCCCTAGGAGCTTTTTCCGTATTTCTAGCGAGTACTGCGTTATAGCCACTCATGAAAGATTTCCCTTTGTTAGTTGGAAGTTAGTGGAAAAAAATAAAGGATAGAAATGCTGAGAGGCAAGTGCTGGGGATCAGGATCCATAATGTCATTCCGGGATTTGCTCATGGATACCGGTGGGTGGGGGGGGGTGGAAAAAGGTGAGCATCTAAAAATTTTTTGTTGTAGACAAAAAATTATCACATCTTTCACAAATGGCAAGTCCAAAATGTGCCCTACGGCCGCGTCACCCAGGTGGTGGATGCCAGCCGCGAGGCCCACCCAGGGTCGCCCTGGTGGACCTGATCAGCCGGGGTAGCTCCTCCTGCTCAGCGTCTTGCCCGACCTATGGGCAAGGACGACGGGCAGGGCGGCTCGGACCTTTTCTTTCGGACTCTCCAGCGCCCGCCGACTCTGGGCACGCTGTTGGTCCGTCATACCCAGCAGGGCTGATCTTGCATCAGCATAGGCGTGGTATTCCGGGAGGCAGGCGTGGGTGAGCGCCAGGGCCACCGTGGCGCTCTCTTTCGCCGGATCATCCAGCCCAGCCACAAGCTCGCTGGCTCGGTCGAAGAAGGCATGCCTGGTGCGACGCACCTCTGCCTCTGCCTCGATGACCCAGGGCGGGGGCGGGGAGTAAAAGAGCAGCGCCCGGCAGGAGAGTGAGCCACAGAGAACGGCCGTCACGAGGAGGGTCTTTCGCCACATGACGCCCCCTTTCGCCGGGGCAGGGCCTTTGGGCTACTTGCCGATGGCGACACTGCGCAGGTTCAGGCCGGCGCGCTGGAGGTCGAAGATCTTGGAGGCGAGGCCCAGGGCCAGCTGAGTCTCCATATCCTCGCGGCCGCGCTTGGTGGCGCCGGCAGGAGGGATGGCAGCGAGGTCATTGGTGCTGCGTGTCTTGGACCAGGCGAGGTCCATGGCAAACGAGACTCGCTTGTCCGCGCTACCGGTCAGCTCACCGGCGACATTGGACATGCGGCCGTCGCTGCCGTAGCCAACCCGCAGCCAGCCCGGCCCTTCAAAGCCCCGGCTGGAGTTGGTGAGGTTCACGGACTGGAGGCGGCCCTTGTCGCCGTAGCCGAAGTCCATGCGGGTGTGCACACCCTGCTCGTCATTGCGGAACTCGAGGCGCACGGGGAGCTTGGTGGCCTTGTTGATGGCGACCTCGAGCTTGCCGCGCTTCCAAAAGCCCAGGCTCTGGGCCAGGCTCTGCTCCCGCTTCTTGGCGTCCCAGGCTCCGGTAGGGGCAGTGAAGACCAGGCGCTGCAGGGTCTGGCCCTCCACGGTCTCCTCGCCAGCGAGGGTGGCCTTGAAGGTGGGGGCGTCGATGTAGACGGCCTTGATGTCGTTGAGGGTCTGGCGGAACCAGGACATGTAGGTCAGCGGCGCGTCGGCGGGGGGCAGGTCCACCCGGGTGGTGTAGGCGTTCTGCTCCTTGCTGTAGAGGAAGCCGCGGTTGCCGCGCCGGGTGTAGAGCAGGGTCCCGAAGTCGCCGACGAGGTCGGTCTTGAAGTCGCCGTTGGCGAAATAGATTCCCTTGACCCGGAGGTTGGCTTGGCCACCCTGGCTGTTGCCCTTCACGGCGCCCTGGCTGAGGCTGTCCACCTTCTGATTCACAGCGGCGCCACTGAGCGCGAAGCCCAGGGTTCCCTGCATCTCCACCGAAGAGATCCCCTGGTAGGGCTGGCCGAACCAGTTGGCGTCGATGGCGTCGAGGGTCTCCCGCAGGCCACGGCGGGCGGCCTCCGCCTCAGGGGTCAGCTTGGGCGCAGCAACAGCCTTGGCAGCCGCCTTGGGGGCAGCCTTGGGGGCCGGGCTCTTGGCGGGGGCCTGGGCGGGCAGAAGGGTGGCGGCAAGCAGGAGGGGCAGAAGGCGCAGACGCATGGAAACCTCGGGGCTATCGATGAGGGTGTCGGGGAGCGGGCTTATGTTCCGGGCGCGCCTTGGCGAAGCAGGCGCGGCAGAGGGCCTTGGCCGGGTCCTCGGGGATGAAGGGCAGGTATTCCGTGGCCCCACAGGTGGCGCAGGTGATGTGGGTCAGGATGCGGGCCGTCTCCTGGCCCCCCTTGCGCTTGTAGACGAATGACCGCCGGTAGCAGTCCGGGCAGAGATAGAACTTCTGGCCCTGCTCCACCCGGAAGTGCACGCCGCACTCGGAGCAGATCTTCTCCCGGGGGGCGGCGGGATCCGGCGGCGCCACCGCGACGCGCTTCGTGAGAAGCACGGGTACAGGCTTCGGGGCCGCGGCGGGAGCCGAATCCCCAGCCGCGGGATCGCTCATGGAAAGAGGCCCTTTTTTCATGGTGTTGGTTCCAGTCCGGCCTGTGCCGAGGGTTCAGGGTACCCCAACCGGGCCGAGGGCGCGAGTTCCGCTCCAGCCTGGGCGGCTTGTCTGGCATCCTGGGCGCATGTCTCCCAGTGCCGAACTCCTGGAACCCCTGCGCCGCGGCGAGGCCCGAGCCCTGGGCCGGGCCATCTCCTGGATGGAGAACGGCCACCCCGGCGCCCGGGAGCTCATGTCCGCGCTCTGGCCGCACCTGGGCCGGGCCGCCGTGGTCGGCATCACCGGCTCCCCCGGGGCAGGCAAGAGCACGCTTACTGATCAGTTGGCCCGCGCCCTGCGGGCCGAGGGCCAGAAGGTGGGGATTCTGGCCGTGGATCCCACCTCCCCCTTCAGCGGCGGGGCCATCCTGGGCGACCGCATCCGCATGGGCCGCTGCGCGGCCGATCCAGGCATCTTCATCCGCAGCATGGCCACCCGGGGCGCCCTGGGCGGCCTGGCGCGGGCCACCCAGGACGCCATCGACCTGCTGGACGCCGCGGGCTATGACACGGTCCTGGTCGAGACAGTGGGCGTAGGCCAGGACGAAGTGGACGTGGTGAGCTGCGTCCAGACCTGCATCGTGGTCCTCGTCCCGGGCATGGGCGACGAGATCCAGGCCATCAAGGCCGGCATCATGGAAGTGGCCGACCTGTTCGTGATCAACAAGGCGGACCGGGATGGGGCCGACCAGGTCGAGCAGGAGATCGAGGCCATGAAGTCGCTGTCCTGTGTGCGGCCCTGGGATCCCCCGGTGCTGCGCACCGTGGCCCAGCAGGGCCTGGGCATCCAGGACCTCCTCACCCGGATCCGCGAGCACGGCGTGTGGCTCAGGGCCCACGGCGGCCTGGAGCGCAAGGCCCGGGAGCGAGCCCGGCTGCGTTTCGAGTCCCTCCTGGCCGAGGCTGCCTCGCGCCGGGCCAAGGCCCGTGCGGGCGCCCCCTGGGTGGAGGCGGCCATCCAGGCCATCGCCGACCGGGTCCGGGATCCTTACTCGGCCGTGGAGGAGATCCTCGCCAAACTATAGTTTCAGGGGCTTTGCCCGATGAAGCGACCATGGGCACCCCGAGCCTCAACAAGGATCAGCACGAGGCCATCCGCATGGTCTTCCAGCGGCTGTGCGAGGACGAGGGGACCGTCAGTCTGATCTTTGGCCACTTCCGCGGGGACTTCCGGGTGCTGGCCGAGGCTTCCGACCGGGTAATCCTCGGCATCTCCGACCTGGGGCGGGGGCAGTGGGGCCTGAAGCCCGGTTCCCGCGTCACCCTGCACCTGCTGGATCGGGGTCTACCCTACGAGGCCGTAGTCGACCTGCAGGGCCACGGCAAGTTTCACGGCACCGAGGCCTGCCACGTCGCCATGCCGCGCCTTCTGCGGGCCCTGGACACACACCGGCTGGCGGAATACGCCCCCGACCGGCCCGTTCCCTGCCCCTTTGCCGATCAACTGAACAACGTGAAGGATGGCTTCGTGCTGGCCTTCGGGGAGGACGGCCTCGAGCTGGCCCCTCCCGATGGCATCCGGATCCTGGGGGACATGCTGAGGCTGAACGCCACCACCTCTGTGGAGCTGCGGGCGGCCATCGGCGAGAATCTGGCCCTGCCCATGCGGGTGGCCTATTTCGGAGACCACGTCTGGGGCCTGCGCATCGCCGACTCCGCCGACAAGAAGCGGGTGGGCATCTATCGGCAGTGGCTCATGCAAGCCAAACACCACCAGGCCCAGCGGGACCTGTCCCGCTTCGTCCCGGGGGGCCTGGAGTCGGCCCGCCTGGTCCCCCGCCGGGAGACCACCCACCCGGCCTCCCCGCCGAAGGTGCTGGTGGACCGCGATCCGATGCTGCTGGTCCTCGCGGGCGAGGACGCCTTCCCCGCCCGGCTGGCCGAGGCCGTGGGGCGCAAGTTCGGTATCGCTGCCCTGGACATCATGAAGGGGCCCGTGCTGCCCTCGCTGGCGGCGCTGGGCGGCGGCAACGGCGAGTGGGGTCGTATCAAGATGGTGCTGATCCACCACCGCCAGCGCGCCGGAACTTCGCTGGAGCGCTGCGGCCGCCTGATCCAGCAAGAGAAGTGTCCCCTCCCCATCCTGCTGGCCGGCACCGGAGAGGAGTTCGACCTGAAGCGCAACCGGGCCATGGCCGCCGGCGCGGTCGACTATATGGTGGTCGAACCCTTCCACATCCTCAGCGTGATCCGGGTCCTGGACGACACCCTCAAGCTGCTGGGCTGATTTTCAGGTAACCCCCCCATAGATCCGATGAATTGGCGGACCTGCCCTGAGGTCCCCCGGAGCGCCCATGTCCCTGTCCAGTCGCCTGAGCGTGCGCGGGAAACTCTTCCTGATGATCCTGCCGCCGGTGCTGGGCTACGCCTTCTTCAATATCCACGAGACCTGGACCCTCTATGGCCAGCTGCGCGAGCAGGGGCTGCTGCAGGGCGGGATCGACCTGGCCAAGGGGCCCTGGCGGGCCTTTATCCTGGACTTCGTCGTCTCGTTCGTGCTCTGGATGCTCACCTTCACAGTGGTCTACCGCGTGAGCCTCTGGATCACCCGGCCCCTGCAGGCCCTCGCGGAGGGTCTGAGCCGGAGCGACCTGACCCTGCAGCTCCCGGTCGACAGCGAAGATGAGATTGGCGCGGCCGCCAAGGCCTTCAACGGCTACAACGTGAGGATCCGGAGCATCTTCCAGAGCCTGATCAGCACCTCGGGCTCCGTGGCCAGCGGCGCGACCGAACTTTCCGCCTCCAGCGAGCAGATGGCCGCCACCAGCGCGAGCCTCGCCGGCAACTCCGAGGCCCAGCGGGCCGCCTTCGAGCGCGTCGCCGCGGCCGTCACCGAGCTCTCTGCCTCCATCGAGCAGGTCTCGGGCAACCTCCAGCGCTCCCGCCAGGAATCCGAGTCCGCCGTGGCCGCCGTCCAGCAAGGCACGAAGGCCGGCACGGCCAGCGCCCAGGCCATGGAGGACATCCGCGCCGCCACCTCCAGCATGGTGGCCGCCGTGCGGCTGATCCAGGACATCGCCCGACAGACGAACCTGCTGTCCCTGAACGCCGCCATCGAGGCCGCCAAGGCCGGCACCATGGGCAAGGGCTTTGCCGTGGTGGCCGAGGAGGTCCGGAAGTTGGCCGAGCGCAGCGGCGCCGCGGCCCGCGAGATCGGCGCACTCATCGAGCGCAGCAACACCTCGGTGACCCAGGGCGCCGAGATGGTCGGCGCCACGGTCACCGCCCTTGGCACCATCGAGGCCAGCATCCAGACCCTGGCCTCCGTGCTGCTCGAGGTGGGCGCCGCCGCCGACGAGCAGGCCCGCACCAGTGCCGAGGTGGCCGAGCAGGTGGATGTGAACCTGGACCGGGTGGCCCACAATGCCGCAGCCACCGGCCAGATGGCCCAGACCGTGGCCGAGGTCGCCCGCACTGCCGCCGAGCTGGCCCGGGTCGCCGAAGATCAGAACCAGCAGGTCGGTCAGTTCCGCGTCTAACTAGCGCTCGGTGATCACGCCGTAGAGGTCCGGGCGCCGGTCCCGGAAGAAGCCGAAGGAGGCCCGGTTGCGGCGGATCTCCTCCAGGTCCAGGTCCGCGAGGATGACCCCCGTGTCCGTCCGACCCAGCTCCGCCACCAGCTCGCCGCGGTGGCTGGCGATGAAGGAGTGGCCGTAGAAGGTCTGGTCGCCTTCGGTGCCGATGCGGTTGGAGGCCACCACCGGCACGACGTTCGAGACCGCGTGGCCCACCATGGCCCGCTGCCACAGGTCCTTGGTGTCCAGCTCCGGGGTCTCGGGCTCGGTGCCAATGGCCGTGGGGTAGAGGAGGATCTCGGCGCCCAGCAGCATCATGGCCCGGGCGCACTCCGGGTACCACTGGTCCCAACAGATGCCAACCCCCAGGCGGCCGAAGCGCGTGGGCCAGACCTTGAAGCCGGTGTTGCCGGGGCGGAAGTAGAACTTCTCTTCGTAGCCCGGGCCGTCGGGGATGTGGCTCTTGCGGTAGACCCCGAGCAGGGCGCCATCTGCGTCCACCATGGCCAGGCTGTTGTAGTGGGCGTGGCCATCCCGCTCGAAGAAGGACACCGGGAGCACCACCCCCAGCTCCCGGGCCAGGGCCTGGAAGCGGGCGATGGTCGGGTGATCCTCCACGGGCTTGGCCAAGTCGAAGAATTCGTCCCTCTCCTCGCGGCAGAAGTAGGGGCTCTCGAACAGCTCGGAGGGCAGGATCACCTGGGCGCCCTGGGCCGCGGCCTGGCGCACGAGACCCTCCACCCGGGCCACGTTCTCCTCCAGGCTGGCGGTGAAGGCGCACTGCGTGGCGGCGACGCGGACGGTGCTCGACGGGCTCATGGGACCTCCGGCTGCTGCTGGGTGATGCAGTGGAAGGCGCCACCCCCGCTCAGGATGGCACGGGCTGAGCGGCCCACCACTCGGCGCCCCGGGAACAGCGGAGCCAGGGCGGCCAAGGCAGCCTCATCGTGGGGCGTGCCGTAGGTCGGCACTACCACGCTGCGATTACCCAGGTAGAAGTTCACATAGCTGGCGGGCATCGGCTCACCCTCGTCGTCCAGCAGCACCCCGGGCGAGGGGATGCGGACCACCCGCAGACGGCGGCTCCGGGCGTCGGTGCAGGCGGCCAGGTCCGCCGCCAGCCGCTCCAGGGTGGCCGCATTGGGATCACCCACGTCGCGGGCCTCCATGCAGACCACCACGCCCGGCGCCACAAACCGGGCCAGGGTGTCGATGTGGCCGTCGGTGTGGTCGTTGAGCAGACCCTCGTTCAGCCAGAGCACCTTCTCCGCGCCCAGGTCCGCGCGCAGCGCCGCCTCGATCTCGGCCTCGTCCAGGCCTGGGTTGCGGTTGGGATTGAGCAGGCACTGGCGCGTGGTGAGCAGGGTGCCTTCCCCATCGGCTTCGATGGAACCCCCCTCGAGGATCCAGGCGTGCTCCTGCGCAGGCACGCCGCTCAGGGCCGCGACACGACCCGCGACCAAGTCATCCCCGGGCAGGACGTACTTTCCGCCCCAACCGTTGAAACGGAAACAGGCGGCCCGCAGGCCTCCCGCACCGTCCTTGATGAAGATGGGCGCTGTATCTCGCAGCCAGATGTCCCCCACGGGCATCCAGTGGAACCGGACCTGGTCCAGCACCGGGCCCAGGGCTGCGCGGGCCTGGGCCTCGGCAGCGGCATCCTGCACCAGCAGCTCCAGGGGTTCGCCACCCTGCTCGGCAATGGCGAGGCAGAGGGCCGCAAACTCGGCCTGGGCCGGAGCCAGGTTCTCCTGCCAGAGGTGGCTGTGGCTGGGCCAGGCCAGCCAGCAGGCGCTGTGGCGTTCCCATTCGGCGGGCTGTTGGAGGGTAGGGCGGGTCATGGTGGGTGGATTCCTGGCGGGGGCGGCGTGCCTGCGGTGGCCGCGCCCTCCAGTTCAGCAAAACGCGGGCGCCCCGTCGAGAGGAATGGTCCTCGGGGCAGGGTCAGCCCAACGCCTTCCAGCCCTCGAGCACGCGGAACCGGCTGCCCATCATGTTGGGCAGGGTGAGCTGCAGGAGGTTCTCCGTGCGCCGCATGCGCTCGGGGGTGGGCAGGGCCTGCCAGCCAGCGCCCCACTCGTCCAGGGGCGCATGGGCCCGAATCCAGCGGCTGAGCTCCACGTGCGAGAGCTCGGTCAGGCCCTGGCCCTCCAGCAGGGAGGCCAGACGGGTGAAGTCAACGTCGGCTGTCAAGTCTGCTTCGCCCAGATCCTCGTGCCACTTTCCATCCACGTTGTGGGCCATGAACCGCCGCAGGTCCGCGCCCTTGGCCAGCAGTCGGCCTGCGGCCTCGCCGTAGTCCACGGCCAGGAACAGGCCCGCGTCCAGGGGCGCCGCCAGGTCCCGCACCACGCCGGGAAGGGCCTCGCACCAGATGCTGCCATCCCGGAGCTCGAGCCCGTCGGTGTGGGCCGCGAACCAGGCCCCGGTCTCGCCGGGCGCTTCGACCTGCCACTCGGGGCCAGCGGTGGTCAGCACCTCATGCGTCCAGTGGGCGCCATCCCAGCGCCAGGGCTGGGCGGGCAGGGCGTCAAACAGCTCGTTGCTGAAAACCGCGCCTACGAACGGCTCCAGCGCTTCGGATTCGGCAGCAAATCGCGCACGATTTGCCGTCAGGAAAGGAGCCAACGCAACTTCGGCGGCGGCTCTGGCAGCGGGGTTGTCATCCCGGTGGATGTAGACCAGGGCCTCGGCGAAAGGGCCCGAGACGGCGTTGAGCAGATCCCGGCCCAGCCAGCCGCGACCTGCGCCAGGCTCCAGCGCGGTGAAGCGCGCCGGGCGACCCAGGCGCTCCCAGGCCGCCTCCAGGCGCACGGCCAGCGTCTGCCCAAGCAGCGGACCCAGATCCAGAGCCGTGTAGTAGTCCTTGCCCTCGAAGCCCCAGGGGCCTTCCGCCCGCCGGTAGTAGCCATGCTCCGGGTGGTAGAGGCCCAGGGCCATCACATCCGCCGCGGGGACAGGGCCCTCCATGAGGCGGGCCTGGAGGATGTCGTTCAGCGGGTTCATTTCTTCTCCAGGGGCCACTTCTCGAGCAGCACCGGCAGCAGCCACTGGGTGAGCAGGAGGGCGAGGGCCACTCCGCCCAGGCAGGCCAGGCCGAGGCCCCGCAGGCCGCGGTAGCCGCTGAACACCATGCCACCAAAGCCCGCGAGGGTGGTGCCGGCGCAGACGGCATTCACCCGGGCCACCCTCTGGGGCGCATCGGCCTCGCCCCGGGCGCGGTGCAGCAGGTTGAAGGCGGTGTCCACGCTCACGCCCAGCGCGATGGGGATGGCCATGAGGGACAGGAAGGTGAGAGGCTCCCCGGCCCAGCCCAGGGCGCCGAGGACCCCGGCCTGGCTGGCTACCAGGGGCACCAGCGCGAAGAGTGCAAACCGGAAGCTGCGGCCGAAGAAGGCGATGATCGCAAAGATCCCGGCCAGGGCCAGCAGCACCGCCTGCTGCACCGCATCCTTGGCGATGCCCTTCACCACGCGGAAGAGCGGCTGCGAACCGACGAAGCGCCCCCCGGCGGCTTCCACCTGGGGGGTCAGGCGCGCCAGGGCGGCCTCATCCAGCCGCAGCGGCACAATCAAAGCCGGGTCCAGGGGCGTGAGTTTCCGGCCCCGCCGGAAGCCGTCCCACAGGTTCCATGGGTGGCGGACCTCGGGCGGCGTGCTCCGGGGCAGGAGTGATTGCAGGGCGCGCACCGGCTGGGCCGGGTCGGCGGCGGCGGCGGCCAGGGCGGAGAGGGACCCTTCCAGGGCGGCGGGGTCCAGGCCCGCCCGGGCGGCTGCTTCGAGCACCTGTCTCCGCCAGGTCTCAGAGCCCAGCGCATGGCGCAGCTCGGGGTCGAGGCTCTGCCAGTCGGGCGCGGGGAGGCCGGCCTCGCGGAGGATGGGGCTCAGCTTATTCCAGCGGGCCGGCAGGCGGTCGACATCCTCCAGGGGGATCTGCAAGGCCAGAGGCTGGAGGCTGGCTCCGAGGGTTCTTGTCAGGCGCTCCTGCAAGGTCAGGGCGGGATTGCCCTGAGCTCGGAAGCGCCGCAGATCTTCTTCCCAGCGGGTGCGGGGGGCTCCGATCAGGGCCAGCACCAGCATGGCGAGCCCCGCCCAGGGCGCCCAGCGGCGGCGCGGTGCTGGCGCCTGGGCGGGCCCTGGGGCGAAGGTTCCTGTGCCGTGATCCAGGCCCAGCAGCAACGCGGGCAGCACCAGGAAGGTGGCCGCCAGACAGGCTAGCAGCCCCAGACCCGTGGTGATGCCCAGGTCCCGGATCCCCGGGAAGGGCGCGAAGGCCAGCGCCAGAAAGGCCAGGGCGGTGGCCAAGGCGCCCGCCACGACGCCGGGGCCTGTGCCGAGCAGGGCGGCCTGGAGAGCCTGTTCCTTGGGTTGGCCCGCCCGGCGCTCGTCCCGGTAGCGGCTGAAGAGCAGGATGCCCACGTCATCGCCCACGCCCAGCAGCACCGCGCCGAAGCCGGCGGCCATGAGGTTCACCCGGCCCAGCACCCAGCCGGTGAGGCCCAGGGCCCAGAACATGCCGATCAGGAGCGGCACCATGACGAAGCCGTAGCCCGCCAGGGTCCGGAAGCCCAGCCAGTAGACCAGGCCGATGAGGACAAAGCTGAAGCCGAGGCTGAGCAGCACCTCCACCGTGAGGCGGTGGGACTCCCAGGCCGTGATGGCGTGAGCCCCGGTGACCTGCAGCGGGAAGGCCCGGTCTCCCGTGGGGGCGAGCGCGGCCTCGACCTCCCGGAGGCTGGCACTCGGCGGCAGGGGACCGACCGCGCCGTGGCCCAGCCAGGCCATGGCCCGGGTGGTGGCCTTGGCGTCCGAGGCTGGGAACCCGGCCACCAGCGGCAGCAGCACGAAGCGGCCGTCCTTGGTCTCGAAGTAACCCGTGCGGACCCGCAAGGTGAACGCCCGGCCCAGGGCCGTGGCCTTGGCCATGCCCTCCCCATCCTGGGGCGCCAGGTCGCGGAGACCCAGCGGGTCGAGCCGGGCCAGGGCTGCGTGCAGGGGTTCAGGCGAGGCCAGGGCCTTGGCGGTGGCCTGCAGGCGGAGCCGCAGGGCAGCGGGATCCCGGAGCGGCTCGAGGCGGTCGCCCAGCCAGGCCGGAGCCAGGGTGTAGAGGGTCTCAGTGGTGAGCCGACCCACGGCCGCATCGCCCTCGGCGATGGCGCCCACCGCGAGCAGCGCCGGCCAGGGACTCAGGCCGCCGGGCCCCGGGACGGGCACGGGCTCGGTCAGGCGACCTTCGGCGGCCAGACCATTCAGGGGCAGGTTCCCTTCGGTGAGGAGCCGATCGACCAGGCCCTCGGCCCAGGCGCGCCGGGCCTCCAGGTCGGTGTCGCCGCCTTCGGCCACGAGCCAGAGCAACTCCTGCTGACCGACGCCGGCCTCCAGGTTGGCCCGCACGGCCGGGTGATCCGCAGGCAGTAGGCTCATGAGGTCCAGGGCGCGCTCCACGCGCAGGGTGCCCCAGCCCAGTATCAGCGTCAGGCTGATCCCCAGGAACCAGAGCCCCCTGGAGCGGGTGAGATGAAGGCGGAGCAGCGCGGCGAGCAGGGCTCTCATCGCTCGACGCGGTCGAACCAGGGCTTCAGCGCCGGCACCATCTCCACCCGCTCCGCGCCCCGCAGGCGCTCCAGCAGGCTGCTGTCATCGAGGCGCGCCAGCGGATGGTTCTCCCGGCGGTCCATGGCCTCGGGTGGTCCGGCGGCCGTGAGGATGGTGGGCAGCTCGGCGCTGTAGCGGTGGTCCAGCAGCTGGGCCAGGGCCGCGGCGACGCGGAGGTCCGAGTCCATGCGGTCCCAGTCGTCCAGGACCAGCAGCGCCGGATCCTGGAGGGGCTCAACGAGGTCGCGGACGCTCTGGAAGGACTGGTTCTGGAAGCTACGCACGTCGTAGTAGGAGTCCTTGATGGCTTGGCTCAGGGTACGCACGGACACAAAGCGCCCGCCCCGACCGGTGCGTTCGGTCCAGGCCCGCAGCGCCGCGGCGGCCAGGGTGCTGCGGCCACTCTGGGCGGGGCCGTGGATCCACCAGAGCTCCCAGCCGTGCCGAAACCGGTGCTTGCCGGCCGTGGCCCACTGGGACAGGCTCTCGGCGCCCGCAGGGCGGATGCCATGCTCGGGCCGCTTGCGGAGGGCGATGAGCAGCTTCGCAAGGTCATCCCGGCCCTCGAGCTCCCCCACTTCCTCCGGGGGGCGGGCCAGCAGGTCTTCCAGCTCTCCCACGCGGTTGAGCAAGGTCCGGGCGGTGCTTGCCTGGACGTTGTTCCACCACTTCCAGAAGTGGGTGAAGTCCGCCTCGCGGTAGCGGGCGGGCAGGCCCAGGGTCTCGGCGTCCGGGGCCAGGTCCGCGGTGCAGCCGCAGACCAGCACGGGCTTCAGTGGATCCGGATCGAAGACCAGGCCCCGCCCCTGGCAGCGGGGGCAATCGGGGCGACCCTTCATACGCCATCTCCGCCGCGCAGGAAGCCACCGAGCACCTCGCGCCGACGCTCGCGGATGCGGGCCAAGGCGCGCTCCTCCAGCTGGCGCACCCGCTCCCGGGAGATGGGTGGCGTGAACTGCTTGCCGATCTGCTCGAGGGTCAGCGGGTCTTCGCCACCGAGGCCGAAGTGCAGTGCGATGATCCGGCGCTCCTTGTCGGTGAGGGTCTTAAGGCTCTCTTCGATCTGGTCGAGGAAGGCCTCCTGATCCAGCGTCTGCATGGCGGAGGGCTCCACCTCCTGCTCCAGGCTGTCACCCACGGTGAGGTCGGAGTCCCCGAGGCCCTGCTCGGTGGATACCGTCGAGGTGGTCTGCTGGAGCAACTGGAGCCGCTCGACCTCTTCGATGCTCAGCCCGATGGCATCAGCGATCTCCTGCAGCATGGGGGTGCGGCCAAGAGCTTGGCTCAGCTTCTGGGTGGCGCGGTTCAGTTGGACCAAGTGCCCCGCCACCTTCTGGGGCAGGCGGATCTTGTTGCCGTGCTCGGCTAGCGCGTGGAAGATGGCCTGCCGCACCCACCAGGAGCCGTAGGTCAGGAATTTGTTCTGCCGCTCAGGGTCAAAGCGCTTGGCGGCTTCGATGAGGCCCAGGTTGCCCTCGCTGATCAGGTCCAGGAGGTCCAGGCCCATGCCCTCGAACTTCCGCGCCTCCTTGACGACGAAGCGCAGGTTTCCCTCCACCAGGCGCTGCAGCCCTTCGGGGTTGCGGTCGTTCTGCCACAGGCGACCGTTGATCCGCTCTTCCTCCGCCGTGAGCAGAGGCAGGTGCCGGATGGAGTCGAAGTATTTATCGAGCGAGCGCTCTTCGAGATGCCGGAGGGGCACGGTGCTCCTTGGGGGGAAGGTTCAGCATACCAAGCGTTCGGCACCCTTTGGGGCCTGTCTAGGTATTTGACTCGACGGCCGTTCACGCCTTGGAAAAAGGACAGCCTTGAGCCGTGATGTCAACGCTTCCGCAGGCCGTGGGTGGTCAGCTTCACCAGACCCGTCGACGAGCTGGACCGCGGCAGGTCTTTGAGTCCGGCCGCTTCCAGGACCTGGGCCAGGCGCTCCACATCCTCCTGCATGCGGTTGAGCCGGTCCCGCAGGCCGAGGACCACCTCCACGCCCGCCAGGTTCACCCCCAGGTCCCGGGTGAGGTTCAGGATGAACTCCAGGCGCTCCAGGTCCTCGTCACTGTAGAGGCGCGTCTTGCCCTCGGTGCGGCTGGGCGCGAGCAGTCCTTCCCTTTCGTAGAGGCGCAGCGTCTGGGGGTGCACGCCGTAGCGCATCGACACCACCCCGATCATGTAGGCGCCCATGCGGGGATCCTTAGCCATGGTCGGCACCTCGCTGCTTCTGGAGCTCAGCATCATTCAACTCGGCCAGCTCCCGGAGGAGATCCTTGCTCTTCTCGTCTTGGATGTGGGGGGTGACCACGACCACCTCGGCGATGAGGTCGCCCCGCTGGGTGCCCCGGGGAATGGGCATGCCCTGGCCCTTGAGCCTCAGCTTGGCGCCCGTCTGGGTGCCCGGCGGAACCTTGATGGTCTGGTGCCCTTCAGGGGTCGGCACCACTACCTTGGCGCCTAGGGCGGCCTCCGAGAAACTGATGGGCAGCCGCACATAGAGGTTCGGCCCCTTGCGCTCGAAGCGGGCATCCGGTTCCATGCTGATCTGCAGGAAGAGGTCCCCGGGCCCGCCGCCTCGGCGGCCCGCCTCACCTTTGCCCGCCACCCGCAGCCGGGCCCCGTCCTCCACCCCGGCCGGGATGGCGATAGTCACGGTCTCCTGTCGCGCGTGGCGCCCAGCGCCGTCGCAATCGGGACAGGCCGGCAGGCGACTGCCCCGGCCGCCACAATCCGGGCAGGAGCGCCCAAAGGAGAGGAAGCCCGAGCCTGACCCCAGCTTGCCCTTGCCCTGGCAGGTGCGACACACCTCGGGCTTCCTGTTGGCCTCGCCGGTGCCCCGGCAGGCCATGCAGGGCTCGGAGCGGTTGACCCGCAGGTTGAGCCGCGTGCCCTCAAAGGCCTCGCGGAAGCCCAGGCGCACCGCGTGGAGCAGGTCCTCGCCCCGCTCGGGCCCGTGCCGCACCGGGCGACCGCCGAAGCCCGCGAAGATGTCTTCGAAGGCGAAGCCGCCGCCCTGCTGGAACCCGGGCGGCACCTGGGCGCCGGGCCCGGCCGGATCGCCGTAGGTGTCGTAGTTCTTCCGCTTTTCTGCGTCCGAAAGCACATCATTGGCCTCGGCCAGCTTCTTGAACTCCGCTTCGGCCTTGGTGTCGCCCGGGTTCAGGTCCGGGTGGTGCTTGCGTGCCAGCTTACGGTACGCCTTCTTGATGTCCTCCTCGGAGGCAGACCGGGGCACGCCCAGGATCTTGTAGTAGTCGGGGTGGGACATGGCTTTAGTCTAGGGCACTAAGATTTCTTATAGCCACAAAAAGGGGCGCCAGAAGCGCCCCTTTTTGTGGCTGGACTAGCTGACCACTTCCGCATCAATCACGTTGTCGTCGGCCTTCTTGTCGCCGCCAGGGTGAGCCCCGGGGGCGCCCGGACCACCGGCGCCGCCGTCCTTGGGCGGCTCCTGCTTGTAGAGGCTCTCGGCCAGCTTGTGGCTCTTGGCGGTGAGGTTCTCCAGAGCCTTCTTGATGCGCTCCTGCTCCAGGCTGGCCAGGGCGGCCTTGGCTTCGACGATGGCCTCCTCGGCCTCCTTCTTGTCGGCCTCGGGCAGCTTCTCGCCGTTGTCCTTCAGGAGCTTCTCCACCTGGTAGACCATCTGGTCCAGGTGGTTCTTCTCCTCCAGCAGGGCCTTGCGGGACTCGTCCTCAGCCTTGTGGGCCTCGGCGTCCTTCACCTTGGCGTCGATGTCTTCCTTGGAGAGGCCGGTGCTGCCGGTCAGGGTGATGCTGGCGTCCTTGCCGGTGCCCTTGTCCTTGGCGGTGACGTGCACGATGCCGTTGGCGTCAATGTCGAAGGTGACCTCGATCTGCGGCATGCCGCGGGGCGCCGGGGCGATGTTGCCGAGGTGGAACTGACCCAGCAGCTTGTTGCCATCGACCACAGGACGCTCGCCCTGGAAGACCTCGATGTCCACGCCGGGCTGGTTGTCCACGGCGGTGGTGTAAATTTCGGAACGCTTGGTGGGGATGGTGGTGTTGCGGGGGATGATGACGCTCATCTGGCCGCCGTTGGCGTTGATGCCAAGGCTGAGCGGCGTCACGTCCAGGAGCAGCACGCCCTTGACATCGCCCGCCAGCACGCCAGCCTGCACAGCGGCGCCCACGGCCACGACTTCATCCGGATTGACGCTCTTGTTGGGCTCCTTACCGAAGATCTGCTTCACCAGCTCCTGCACGCGGGGGATGCGGGTGGAACCGCCCACGAGCACGACCTCGTCGATCTCGTGATGGGCCATCTTGGCGTCCTTCACTGCGTTCTCGCAGGGCGCCTTGATCTTCTCCAGGACGGACTCGATCATCGACTCGAACTTGGCGCGGCTCAGGGGCTGCGTGACGTGCTTGGGGCCGCTGGCGTCAGCCGTGATGTAGGGCAGGCTGATGTCGGTCTGGGTGGTGCTGGACAGCTCGATCTTGGCCTTTTCGGCGGCCTCCTTCAGGCGCTGCATGGCGTCCGCCTGCTTGCGCAGGTCGATGCCCTCGTTCTTCAGGAACTCGTCGGCCAGCCAGTCGATGATGGCCTGGTCGATGTTGTCGCCGCCCAGGTGGGTGTCGCCGTTGGTGGACTTCACCTCGACCACGCCCTCGGAGACCTCCAGGATGCTGATGTCGAAGGTGCCGCCGCCAAAGTCGAAGACCGCGATGGTGCCGTCCTTCTTCTTGTCCAGGCCGTAGGCCAGGGCCGCGGCAGTGGGCTCGTTGACGATGCGCTTCACGTCCAGGCCGGCGATGGCGCCAGCGTCCTTGGTGGCCTGGCGCTGGGCGTCATTGAAGTAGGCGGGCACAGTGATGACGGCCTCGGTGACCTTCTCACCCAGGTAGGCCTCGGCGGCCTCCTTCATCTTCGTGAGGATGATGGCGCTGAGCTCCTCGGGGCTGAACTTCTTGCCAAGGACGTCCACCACACAGCCGCCCTTGTCCGAGCGCTCGACGGTGTAGGGCACCAGCTTCTGCTCCTTCTCAGAGTCGGCAAAGGGCAGGCCCATGAAGCGCTTGATGGAGTAGATGGTGCTCTTGGGTTGGGCCACGGCCTGCCGCTTGGCCGACACGCCGACCAGGCGCTCGGTGGTCTTGGGGTTGAAGCCCACCACGGACGGGGTGGTGTCTGAGCCCTCAGGGTTCGGGATCACCTTCGGCAGGCCGCCTTCCATGACGGCGACACAACTGTTGGTGGTGCCCAGGTCAATTCCGATGATCTTGCCCATGGTTGTTCCTCCTCGTGTTCAGGGCCAGGCCTTGCCCACCCTTGACTCCTTGAGCATAGGGGCTGAAAACCGCCTGTCAAGCAGATCTTCTAATATTCACTCAAGTTTTCTTCCGATTTGCGGTCGACCCCTAAGGCGATATGCTGACAGCCATGACCCTGCGCCCCTGCCCCGTCTGCCGAACCCCCACCTCCTGGGAGGGGAATGCCTTCAAGCCCTTCTGCTCCGAGCGCTGCCAAACCCGGGACCTGGGTGCCTGGGCCAGCGAGAGCTACCGCGTGCCCGAGAAGCCCCAGGAAGAGGACGGCGAGGGCTGGAGCGGCGAGCTCGAAGGCAGCTAACCGCTGGTCGCCCTGGCCCGGATCTCTTCCAGGCTGGCCGGGACCGGGTGCAGCTCCAGGCTCTGCCCCGCACGGAGCACCTGCCCCGGTACGTCGTGGCCCAGTAGGCCCGAGAGGGTCCGGGCGGAGGCCAGCAGGCGCGGCAGGTCCACATCCACCCGGAAGCCCATGGCCTGGAACATGTGGACAAGATCCTCGGTGCAGACGTTCCCGGTGGCCCCGGGCGCGTAGGGGCAGCCGCCCAGACCCCCTAGGGAGGCGTCAAAGCGGTCGGCCCCGGCGTCCACCGCCGCCAGGGCGTTGGCCAGCCCCATGCCCCGGGTGTTGTGGAGGTGCACCGTCAGCTCAGCCTGGGGGAAGCTCGCCCGGAAGGCGCGGCAGAGCGCCGCCACCTGCCCGGGGTGTGCCATGCCGGTGGTGTCACAAAGGGTGATCCCACCAACCCCCTGCGCCAGAAAGCGCTCGGCGAGACCGAGGACCACCGAAGGGGGCACCTCCCCCTCCATGGGACAGCCGAAGCTGGTGGAGAGAGAGACGTTCAGCGCCGTCCCACTCCCCTTGGCCAGGGCCACCACCTCCAGGAGGCGGCTCGCGGATTGCTCCCGGGTCATGCGGAGGTTGAGCAGGTTGTGGGTCTCGCTGGCGGACATGACCAGGTTCAGCTCGTCGGTGCCGGCGGCCAGCGCCCGCTCGGCGCCGCGGAGGTTCGGCACCAGGGCCGTGTACACCACACCGGGCTGGCGGCGCAGACCGCACATCACCTCATCCGCGTCGGCCAGGGCGGGAATGGCCTTGGGCGAGGTGAAGGAGGTCACCTCGATCTTCGCGAGGCCGCAGAGGCTGAGCTCGTCGATGAGGGCGATCTTTTCCGCGGTGGGAATGAAGTGGGCCTCGATCTGGAAGCCGTCCCGAGGGCCGACCTCCTGGATATGGATCCGCTGAGCCGAGGGCTGGGCTGACGTGGGAACAGACATCTGGCACCTCCCGATGGAACCGTGGATCAGATCACACCCTTGGCCCGCAGTTCGGCCAGCGCGGCCTCGGAGACGCCTGCCTCCTGGAGCACGGCCTCAGTGTCCGCGCCGAGCGCCGGTGCCGCCCGGCGGACCTGGCCGGGGGTGAGGCTCAACTTCGGCACGATGCCCGGGACCTCGATGGCCTGGCCGTCAGGCAGGTGGGCCTGGAGGATCATGTCGCGGGCCCGGTAGTGCGGGTCCTCGGCAATGTCCCGGGCGTTGTAGATGCGTCCCGAGGGCACCCGGGCCTCGTCCAGCGCGGTCAGCACTTCCTCCAGCGGACGCGTCGCGGACCAGGCCCCGATGGCCTCGTCCAGCTCTGCCGCCCGGGCGGCGCGGCCCTCGTTGCTGGCCAGGCCCGGATCCTCACCCAGGTCGTCGCGGCCGATGCAGGCCATGAGGCGCTTGAAGATGCCATCCCCGTTGCCCGCGATGAGGGCATAGCCGCCGTCGGCGCAGCGATAGGCATTGGTGGGCGCGATGCCGGGCAGGGCGCTGCCCGAGGGCTCCCGCACCACCCCGAAGGCGCTGTATTCCGGGATGAGGCTCTCCATCATATTGAACACCGCCTCGTAGAGGGCGACGTCGATGACCTGGCCTTCGCCCCTCTGGACCTTGCGGTGGTACAGAGCCAGCAGCACCCCCACAACCCCGTGGAGACCCGCCAGGGAGTCGCCGATGGAGACGCCGACGCGCACCGGGGTGCGGCCGGGTTCCGCGGTCAGGTGGCGCAGCCCACCCATGGCCTCGCCGATGACACCGAAGCCCGGGCGGTCCCGGTAGGGTCCGGTCTGCCCGTAGCCCGAGATGCGCAGCATGATGAGCCCCGGATTGATCGCGTGCAGCTCCTCCCAGCCGAGACCCCAGCCTTCCAGGGTGCCGGGGCGGAAGTTCTCGATGAGGACGTCGGTCTCCTTCACCAGATGCCGGATGAGGTCCTGGGCCTCGGGGCGCCGCAGGTCCAGGGCGACGGAGCGCTTGTTCCGCGACTGCACCTGCCACCAGACGGATGTGCCGTCCTTGAGCAGGCGCCACTTCCGCAATGGATCGCCGGTGCCCGGAGCTTCGATCTTGATGACCTCGGCTCCGAACTCGCCGAGCATCTTGGCGGCGAAGGGACCGGCGATGAGCTGGCCCAGCTCGAGGACGCGGATGCCGCTGAGGGCGGATGGCTGCATGGCTGCCTCACAAGTCAGAAAAGGAGGAGGCTCCGGACGGGGCCTCCTCCTCCCTGGAAAAGAGTAACGGGTCTACCAGAGCCTGAGCACCTTCCACCAGGCGCCACCCACCACCACCCAGATGAAAATGTTCACCAGGCTGATGATGAAGCCCAGGCGCCACCAGGTGCCGATGGGCACGTAGCCGAGGCCGAACATGGCCGGGGCGGGGCCCGTGCCGTAGTGGGTCATGCTGGCGTGCAGGTTCGAGAAGAAGCAGAGCACCAGGGCAGCCAAGACCGGTGGGGCGCCGAGAGTGATAGCAACACCAAGGAAGGCTGCATACATGGCGCCTGCGTGGGCGGTCATGCTGGCGAAGAAGTAGTGGGCGTAGAAGTAGGTCAGGGCCAGCACCAGGAAGCCGACCTGCCAGCTGTGGCCAGCCATGGAGGCCCCGACCACCTTGCTGAACCAGGGGATCATCCCGATCTTGTTCAGGAAGCCCGCCATCATGATCAGGCCTCCGGTCCAGATGAGCACATCCCAGGCATTGTGCTCGGCCAGGACATCAGACCAGGTGAGCACCCCCGTGAGGAGCAGCAGTGCCAGCCCCAGCAGAGCGGCGGTGGTGCCGTCGATGCCAAAGCTCTTCTCGCCGATGACCCAGAGGACGAGCACGACGCTGAACACCGCGACCATCAGCCATTCGGACAGGGAGGGCTTCCCCATCTCCTTGAGCTTGTCCGTGGCCATCTGAACCGCCTCGGGAGTCTCCGTGATCTCCGGCTTGTAGAGCTTGTAGAGCACCCAGGGAATCACCAGCAGGCCGGTGAGTCCAGGTACGATGGCAGCCACGAACCAGCTGTTCCACGTGATGGTGACACCGAAATCCGCCGCGAACTTCTGGGTCATGGGGTTGGCGGCCATGGCCGTAAGGAACATGGCACTGACGATGAGGTCCAGGTTGAAGCAGGTCATGGTGAGGTAGGCGCCGATCTTGCGGGCGGTGCCGTCCTCGGGGTTGCTGCCGTAGGCCCGGGCCAGAGACCGCATGATGGGCATGATGATGCCGGCGGTGCGGGCGGTGTTGCTGGGCACCACCGGTGCCAGCACGAACTCTGTGGCGGCGAAGCCGTAGGCCAGGCCCAGGGTGCGCTTGCCCAGCAGGCGCATGAAGAAGTAGGCGATGCGTGTCCCAAGGCCCGTCTTGATGAAGCCCCGGGCAAACATGAAGGCCACGATAATCAGCCAGAGGGTCTTCTCGGCAAAGCCGCTGAGGCTGTCGGTCACAGGCAGGGTGCCTGTGATGGCCGTGAGGCCCACACCGATCATGGCGACTGCGCCCATGGGCAGGGGCCGGAGGATGATGCCGAGGATGGTGGCCACGAAGATGGCGAAGAGGTGGAGCCCGCGCACCCAGTCGGACTGACGCAGCTTCTCGGCCTCTGCCTTCGTCTTGGCGTCCGCCTCCGCCTTCACCTTCGCCTCGGCATCAGCCTTGGCCTTGGCGGCGGCTTCCAGCTTGGCCTTGGCCTCGGCTTCGGCCTGCTGCGCGGCCAGCTCCTTGGCGGAGAGCACCGGCTTCCTGGCCGCGGCCTTAGGCTCAGCAGGCTTCGCGGCGGCCTCGGGTTTCACGGCAGCAGGCTTGGCCGCCTCGGCAGGCTTCCCGGCCCTGTCGACAGGCTTGGCAGCCTTGTCACCAGGCTTGGCCCCCTTGTCGCCGGGCTTGGCCGCGGCGGCCTTGGCACCGGCCGTCCCCGCGAAGAGCTTGCCGTCCGGCAGCGGCGCGAGCTTGGGAAGGACGAAATAGAGGAGACATCCGACGGCGAGGGTGGCGAGCAGGCGCCCGGGCTTGGCACCTTCCCAGCTGGGGGATTTGTTGGAGTCAGGCGTGGTCATGGAAGTGTCCTGTCAGGGAGATCAGAGGGACATGCGGAGGCCGAGGCCCAGCTCGGTCTGGGAATCCTTGGGCACACCGGTAGAAAGCTTAAAGGAATCCGTCAGCTTCATGTAGGTGAAGACGCCATAGAACTCGATGCCCTTGCGCAGGTAATTGCGGAAGGCAGCATAGGCAACATTCTTGCCGCCGTTAACGTAGGCGGCGGTGCCGGCGGTGCTGGGATAGGCGAAGGCGTTGGGGATGGTGTAGACCCCGGCGGCATTCAGACCCAGGGCGGCGCTGTCCACCTTGATCACCTGGTAGCCCAGGAACCCGGCCCACGTGGGCGAGAACTGGTAGGAACCAGACAGAGTGTAGGCGTTGTCGGTGCGGGTCGGCTTGCCGGGGTTCTGGTCGGACGTGTAGTGGAAGTAGCCGGCGTTGATCTTCAGGGCCTTGGTGAAGTTGATGTTGCCACCGATGGACATGGAGGTCTGGCTGAAGGGCTCGACGGTGGCATTGGTGGCGCCGGTGTTGTTGGCGGTGGTGTAGAAGGCGGACATGTGCCAGGTCGGGGCGTTGAAGCCAGTGGCGACAGAGGCCGTGGAGTTCCGGGTGTTGTTGGAGGCTTCGTAGTTCAGGTTGTAGGAAGCGCCGTAGCAGAATCCATCGGCGGGGGCGTACTTCCAGACGATCCCCTTGTCCTGCCGGGTCTGGGCGGGGCCTCCGTTGATGGCACTGATGCTGTCGGCACCGGCGTAGTAGACCAGGGACTTGAAGTTGGAGTTGTTGGTCCAGCCACCCTCGTCGTAGTTCACTTCGGCGTGGTTGAATGGATCGCAGTAGATCACGGCGAAGTCCCGGGCCAGGGTGTTCTGGCGGCCGAAGGTGAGCTTGCCGAGCTTGCCGCTGATGCCAATCCAGGCGTCACGGTTGAACAGCGCGTTGGTCTTGCCCTGCTCGCCGTCGAAGAGGAAGTATTCACTCTCCAGTTTGTAGATGACGTTCAGCCCATCGACATTGGTCTTGATTGAGCCCTTGAGGCCCCAGCGGTTGCCGCTGAAGAAGGGTTCGCCCATATCGACCTTGGACCGGCCATCGGCGGTGACATTGCTCTTGGAGAGCAAGGTCAGATCGATGAGGACATAGGGTGTCAGGTACTCAGGGAAGCTCAGGCCGGCAGCGCTCTCGGCTTTGGGGCTGGCCTTCTTTTCAAGCTCGGCAATGCGGGCATTCTGTTTGGCCAGCTCAGCCTTGAGATCGGCGTCCTGGGCTTGGAGGGTGCCCGCGATCAACAGGAGGGCAAGGGGTGCGAACTTCATGGACTACCTCATGGGGAGGGGGGATCGGGATGACGCCCGATGCCAAGGTGTGGGAGGGGGGGGAGCTGCAGGTGCCACACGGGAGCTTGGCGGTCCAACCTTTCAGTCCCCTTTCAGTGCCCCCAGATGTGCTCTGAGTCACGCGAGAGATACCATTCCGCGCCAGATCGACCATCCTTGGACCATCTCCAGGACGCGGCCTGCGCCGTGCCTCAGCGGGGAGTTCCCATGCGCCGCGCACTCCAATTCCTCGCTCTCCCCCTGCTCTGGCTGACCTGCATCCTGCCCCTCGGCGCGGCGGAGCGCATCACGCTCATGGTGGGAGGCATCGAAAAGATCATCTACCTGCCTGTGGCCCTGGCTGATCAGCTGGGCTATTTCAAAGAACAGGGCCTGGAGGTGGTTCTCCACAGCGAGTGGTCCGGCATCCATGGCGTGGACGTGCTTCTGGTGGGCACGGTCCAGGGCGTGGTGGGCTTCTATGACCACACCGTCTATATGCAGTCCAAGGGCAAGGCCATCACATCCGTTATCCAGTTCTCCCAGGCCCCCGGCGAGGTGGAGCTGGTTTCCACCCGGCTGCCCCGCGTCCGAACCATGGCGGATCTGAAGGACCAGCCCATCGGGGTCACAGGGCTTGGCTCCTCCACCCAGTTCCTCTCCCGCTACCTGACCATGTCTGCGGGCCTGAAGCCGAACCAGGTGACCTTCATCCCCGTGGGTACCGGCGACAGTTTCATTGCCGCCATGGACCGCGGCACCATCGCCGCCGGCATGACCACAGAACCCACCGCCTCGCGCCTCCTCAACAGCGGCGCGGCGCGGGTCCTCGTGGACCTCCGCACACCCGAGGACACCGCCCGGGCCCTGGGCGGCCCGTACCCCGCCTCATGCCTCTATATGCAAAGCGCCTGGGTGGACCGCCACAAGCCCGAGGTGCAGAAGTTGGTCAACGCCTTGGTCAAGGCGCTTCGTTACATCCAGAACCACACCGCCGCCGAGATCGCGGCCCACGTGCCTGTCAGTTACTACGTCGGCGACAAGGCCACCTATGTGAAGGCCCTGACCCGCAGCAAGGCCATCTTCATTCCGGATGGCCGCATGCCCAAGGACGGCCCCGCCAACGTGCTGCGCGTGCTGGCCCGCACCGAGAAATCCCTCCAGGGCAAGTCCATCGATCTGAGCAGCACCTACACGCTTGAATTCGTCAGTGCCACCCATTGATGCCGGAGTCGCACCGACCATGAAGATCCTCCTCGTCGAAGACAACCGGGCGCTTTCCCAGTGGCTGGCCCGCACGCTGGAGGCAGACAAGTACACCGTCGAGTGCGTCTATGACGGCGCGGACGCAGATGGTCTGCTCCGCACCGAGGCCTATGACCTGGTGATTCTCGATCTGGCTTTGCCAGGCCTGGACGGCCGCGAGGTGCTACGCCGCCTCCGGGGACGCCACAACCCTGTGCCCGTCCTCATACTCACGGCCTACAGCGGCACCCAGGAGCGGATAGAGGGCTTGGATACTGGCGCCGACGACTTCATGGCCAAGCCCTTCGAGGTCCACGAGCTGGAAGCACGTATGCGGGCCCTGCTGCGCCGTGCGAACCAGCAGCAGAACCCCATCCTCGCCTGCGCCTCCCTACAATTCGACAGCAATGCCCGCCTCTTCACCCTAGCCGGAGAGCCGCTGACGCTGACGCCCCGGGAACACGCCGTCCTGGAGATGCTGATCATGAAAGCTGGGAAGACCGTCAGCAAGCAGGCCCTGGCGGACAGCGTGTTCGCCATGGACGACGATGTCTCGCCGGATGCCATCGAGATTTATGTGCACCGCCTCCGCAAGAAACTGGAACCCGGAGATGCCGTCATCGTCACCCTCCGCGGCCTTGGTTACCTCCTCAAGCCCCGCCATGAGAGCTAGGTTCCCACACAGCCTCCGGGTCCGGCTCCTACTGTGGCTGCTGGTGCCCCTGGGTGCCCTGGCCGTGGTCAACCTGTTCCTGGCCTATCGGGAGGCCGAGCACACTGCGACGCGGGTCCAGGAACGGCTGCTGCTGGGCTCGGCCCGAATCATCGCCCAGCAGATCCAATACGAGGACGGGGTCCTGGAGGTGGCCATCCCGCCCGCCGCCCTGGAGCTCTTCCAATCGGCGGACCAGGACCGGGTCTACTACCGCATCGCCTCCGCCAAGGGCGTGCTGCTCTCGGGTTATGCGGAACTGCCCCCGCCGCCCAGCACCCTCCGGCCCGAGGAATCCCTCTTCTTCAACGCCCAGGTCCGGGACCAGCCGGTCAGGGTGGTGGCCTATGCCCAGCCCCTCTTCGGGTCGCCCGCGGAGGGCCCAGTGGTGATCCAGGTGGCCCAGACCTACCAGGCCCATCACCGCATGGTGCAGGAGATGTGGACCACCAGCCTACGCCAGGAATCCTGGATGCTGGTCCTGGCCACGGTCATCGTGGGCCTGTCCCTGCGCTGGGGCCTAAAGGAGCTGGTGCAGCTCCAGCGGAGGGTGCAGGAGCGGACGCCGGGATCCCTCGACCCTCTAGATCCGGGCCCCGTGCCTCAGGAGCTCCAGCCCCTGGTGGAAGCCATCAATGGCTATGTGAAGCGCCTGGATGACCAGATGGCCGTGCGGAGCCGGTTCATCGCCAACTCGGCCCACCAGCTGCGGACCCCTTTTACCGTCCTGCAGACCCAGGTCAACTTCGGTCTCCGGAGCCCGGAGCCCGCGCACAAGGACGAGGCGCTGCGGGCCATCTTCCAAGAAGTGCGCCACGGCACGCGGCTGGTGAACCAGCTACTGAGCCTGTCCGCCGCCGAGGCCCGGGCGCACCAGACCATGGTGACTCTGGACCTCGGAACCCAGGTCCAGCGCGTTCTTGAGGAGCAGGCGGCCCTGGCCCAGGCCAAGAACATCGACCTCGGCCTGGACCTCCGGACAGATCAGACCGAGGTCATCGCCACCTCGTCCATGCTCCATGAGCTGGTCTCCAACCTGGTGGACAACGCCCTGCGCTACACCCCCGCCGATGGGGTGGTCACGCTGAAGCTGGACCGGGCCGGATCCTCTCTGCTGCTCCAGGTGGAGGACAATGGCCCCGGCATCCCGGCTGCCGACCGGACGCGGGTGTTCGAGCGCTTCTGCCGGCTTCAGACTGATGGTTGAACGAAGCCGCTGCGCGGCGGGGGACGGTCATCCAGGCAGCCCGGTCGATAAAGACAGCTAGCGCGGAAGGGTAAACGCAGGCTCCTTGGTCATCGCGGTGTATGCGCACCGCCAGATGACCAAGGAGGTACTGCATGAAGGCAGTCAG
>CAIMQW010000361.1 GCA_903843705.1 uncultured Holophagaceae bacterium
CCAGGGCCCCGGGTGCATGGGGTTTCGGACCGCGATCAGTTGTAGGTGACGGTGACGGTGTAGCTGCCGCTGTAGTCGCCGTCAAGGGTTCCGGCGGGGACGTTCAGGGTGCCGCCCATCCGGAGCTGGCACTTGGAGCTGAAAATGTCTGGCAGCTTGGCGCTGGTCCCGGTGTTGCCGTTGCCCAGGACCGTCCAGCTGTCTAGGCCGACGTTAGCCGTGGCGGCCGTCCAGGTGTCCACCGTCATGCTGCTGGTCGCGCCACTCTGGCTGCTGGTGAGCGTCGCCGTGGAGAACGCGACGCTGAAGCTGGCGTTGCGTCGGCCGGAGACCACGATGTTGGCGCAGCTGATGGGGTCGATGGTGCTGAGGCTCAGGCCCGTGCCGGTGGAGCTGATGGTGTTGTCGAGGGGTTTCAGGACCACGGTGCCGGCCGCAGAACCGGGGAAGACATCGCCGAACTGCATGGTCGCGGTGTAATCACCGAGCGTGATCGGGGTGAAGACCTTCGCGGTGATCGGGATGGCGCCCGAGGTGGCAGTGCCGGGGCCAGCCGCGAAGAGGGAAGCGCTGCCGACGACGAGCAGTGCGGTAAGAAGGTTGCGTGAACCACGCATGAGGAACTCCTGAAGCAAGGTGCACCGGGTCGGTGCAGATTTGGGTTAGGTCTCCGGGAGGACGATCCTCCCTGGAACGGCCGCAGCCTTGCTTCCCTATAATCACATCTCATGTCAGGTCTGGATAAATCGATATGCTGTCTCATTCGTTTGTTTAGGCGCTTTTGTTTTTTGGACATTGACTGTCTTGTTCATCAAATCTGGTACGGCTTTCGCGATTCCGTACGGGGCAGCGCCGAGGCCACTCCCGACACGAAAACGCCCTGGGCCGGGGCCCTGGGCGCAGGGAGTGCAGGCTACGGTTACCAACTCCACCCGCAGCTCAGACGATCAAGGGTTCAGAGTCCGGGAGAATCCAATCGAAGGCTGGACTGGGCGTTCCTGTGGCAGGGGTTGGCGTCCGCCTGGCGCTCCCGCAACCGCCAGATGCAGGCCAGCAGCGGAGGGGCTGAACGCGGGTGGAGGTGACTGCCCCAAGGGCCTGCCCTGTGTCTGGCAGGGGCAGGTAGAGGTGCAGCGTGGCGCCCCCATCCGCCGAGTTCTCCGCAAGCAGGGCGCCCCCGTGCCGATTCACGATGGCCTGGGCCAGGGTCAGGCTGAAGCCCCTGCCCCGCTGGTCCCCGCGCGCCTTGGTGGAGGCGCAGGGGCTGAAAATGATGGAGAGGATTTCCGGCGCGATGCCGGGGCCTTGGTCGGTGCAGGCCAGGTGCAGGTAGGCGCCGGGTACCAGGGGGAGAGCATCCGCTCTGCGGACCTGCCGGACCTTCCCTTCGATGCGGAGTGTGCCGGAGCCGCCCATGGCCTCGATGGCATTGCGAGCCAGGATCTTGATCACCATCTTGATCTGAACCATGTTGAGCCGGAGGGCGGGCAGGCCCTCGGCGAACTCGGCGAATTCGAGGGCCAGCCGGCAGCTCGAGCCCCTGACCTCTTCGTCCCAGGCGGCGCTCAGGATGGACTCCAGGCTGTACGTGTCCTCGAAAGCGACAGCGCTCCTGCCAAGGAGTTCCAGCCGGTTGCCGAGTTCCCTGATCTCCGCCCAGGATGACTCGACCGTAGTCAGTAGCTCGAACACCGCGTCGGGGTCGTTCCTGCATTCCTTGGC
>CAIMQW010000362.1 GCA_903843705.1 uncultured Holophagaceae bacterium
CTGCCCCACCGAGATCCTGGCCTTCGCCGACGCCGCCAAGGAGTTCGAGGCCCGCAACACCCAGGTGATCGGCGTCAGCGTCGACTCCAAGTTCAGCCACCTCGCCTGGGTCAACACCCCCCGCAAGGAAGGCGGCATCCACGGCGTCACCTTCCCCCTGGTGTCCGACCTGAACAAGACCATCGCTGCTGACTACGGCGTGCTGCTGCCCATCGGCATCAGCCTGCGCGGCCTGTTCATCATCAACAAGGACGGCATCCTGAAGCACATCACCGTGAACCACAACGACCTGGGCCGCAATGTCGAAGAAGTCCTCCGCGTCCTGGACGCCGTCGACTTCAGCGAAGAGCACGGCGAAGTCTGCCCCGCCAACTGGGCCAAGGGCAAGAAGGCCATGAAGCCCAGCGCCGACGGTCTCAAGGCCTACGTCGCGGGTTGAACTTAAGAGTCACCACAAAAGCGGGCGCCAGAAGGCGCCCGCTTCGTTTGTTAGGGGGCTGAATGGCCTTCTTGAAGGCGATGACCATCCGACCGCAGCGGCGCGAAGGGAGGATAGGGCCGCATCGGCGCAGCCGATGGCGGGGGCGCAGCCCCGAGGACCGGAGGTCCGAGCCAGGCCCAGCGCCGACAAAATCGAGGCGCACCCTCTCAACTAGTGGAGGTGTAGCGAGTAAGTTATGAAAGAATTGAGGGACAACCCTAAGGCGAGCAAATTCCCATTGAATGGCCACGAATTTAACGTAAAAACGGGTTGTGTGAGCCGCCTAACCCTCCACGCAATCCGGACCCCGCCTGACTTGCCTGCTGTTCTTTCTCTTCTACCCGCGTCCTCGGCCCCGCCCATCGCCTCGGTGCAGGCCGTGCCAGTAACCTTTTTTTCGTCAGGCGGCGCCACCCACGACAAAGTACCCTAGCTCCTTCTGAAGCCCTGGTTTCTCGGTAGGCGTATCATCTGGGGCATGGCCACCCCTTCGACAGCCAAGGCATCCACTCCGGGAAAACGAACAGCCAAACCGCCTTCGAAGGTGGTCAAGGACTCGTCTTCACCATCGCTTCGCTTCTGTTACCCCGAATCCCTCCACAAGAGAACTCTCTCCCTCCTCGGCACCTTAGAGAAATCCTCGGATCCAACAGATCACAGCCGTGATCTTGCTGAGCTCGTCGAAGAATTGATGATCAGCGGTATGAATTACTACTTCATGAAGCCGCTCAAGGAGGCGAAAGCGGGGTTCATCGTTCAACAATCGGCAAATCTGGGCATGGCTGGGGCGCAGAATGTCCTTGGCTCCGTCATCAAGAGCATTATCGGCCGTATGGATGCGCCTCAGTTACTCTCCATCTGTGGCTCCATACGCCATTTCATGCTTTGATCGCAGACCATGGCGCTCTGGTCATTGGCGTGGACGACTTGATCCGCAACAAGGAGGCCACGGGCAGGCCCCAGGATCGCCTGGATGCGGAGATCCTTCGACAAGCCAAGTCCTAACTCATCACAGGCCTGCCCGCCACCCCCCGCTTCTGTTTCATACTCCGAAAGCACCGCTTTCGGAGCCCCCACCCTTGTCCCAGAACAGCACCCTCATCCTCGGCGGCGGGATCTCCGGCCTGCTGGCGGCCTGGCACCTGCGCCGCGCGGGGCAGGCGGTGGAGGTCTGGGAGGCTTTGGAGACCGTGGGAGGCTGGGCCCAGACCCTGGCCTGGCCGGGGCCTAGCGGCGAACCAGCCTTCCTGGAGCGTGGCCCCCAGGGTCTGCGGTTGGGTCGAAGCAGTGCCCTGGCGCGGCTCTGCCGGGACCTGGACCTAAGCTTCGCCCCCAGCGGCCCCAAGGGACCCCGCTGGCTTGGCAAGGGCGGGCGGCGGCGACCCAGTCCGGCCACCTTGAGGGGCCCCCTCACAGACCCCGACCTGGGCCTCGCCGCAAAGCTGCGCCTGCTGGGAGAACCCTTCATCGGCCTAGGCCCGGCAGAGGAAGATCTGCAGAGCTTCTTTGCCCGCCGCCTGGGAGAGGGCTTCGCCCAGGCGTGCCTACCGGCCCTGGTGGCGGGGGTTCTGGCGGCCCCGCCGGAGCGCCTCGGCGTGGAGGCCCTGCCTAGGCTGCAAACCCTGGAGGCCCGGGGCGGCCTGCTGCTCGGCGCCCTGCGCGTCGGCCTCGAGGCCACCCACCTCCTGCGTGGCGGCACCGGCGCCCTGGCCCGGACCCTGGCGGAGCACCTGGGCTGCGTGCAGCCAGAGCGCCGGGCCATGGCACTGGAGGCCCTGCCTGGGGGCCGCTGGCGGGTGCAGGGCCAGGGCATTTCCCGCGAAGCCGCGCAGCTGGTGCTGGCCCTGCCCACCCCGGAAGCCGCGGCCCTGCTGGCGACCGTGGCCTCTCCCAGCGCGGCCCTGCTCGCGGCCATCCCCACCTTGGACCTCCGGGTCTGGCACAGCCGTCACACCCCGGTACCCGGCTGGGAGCGGGACTTCGGCCTGCTGCTCCATCCACCCGAGGGACGCGGCCTGCTGGGAGTCGTGGCCCTGGCCGCGGACGATCCCCGCGGCGTGCCGGGCCTGCTGCAGCTGCGCACCTACCTCGGAGGGGCCTTCCCATTGGCGCCCGAGCTTGAGGCCTGGCCCGGGGTGTTCCAGGAGCTTCGCCGCTGGCTGCCGGAGCTTGGCGAGGCGGTCCAGGTGCGGGCGGAGCCCTGCCCCGGCGCCTTCCCCCTGCTGGCGCCGGGCCACGCCGCGCGGCTGACCCGGCTGCTGGAAGCCCTGCCGGCGGGCCTGCACTGGCTTGGCGCCGCCCGCTTCGGCCCAGGCCTGCCGGATCTGGCCGAAGGCATCGAGGCTTGGGCAAAGACCTTCCCGGCACGCTGACCGGCTCAGCTCCATTCCTCTAAAAGGCAAATCGGTCCCAGCCCTACTTCAGGGTAAACGCCACCGCCGCACCTTTGGCCTGGCCGGTGCGCACCTGGAAGACCCGCTCAGGGTCGGCCTGGGCGTTGTTCAGCAGCCAGCCCAGCACGGCCTTGGCGCGGCGGTCTGCCAGCTGGGCTAGCTCTGCGGGGTCTGGCGCGAGGGTACCCAGCAGGCGCTGCTCCAGCTCTGCGGGCGGCGGGGGTGGCGTGGCGGGGGCTCCCTTGGCGGGCGGGAAGGCTGCCTCGAAAGCCGCATGGAGCCAGCGTCCGCGCTCTGGAAGGGGTACCGGGCCTTCCTCGGTGAGCTTCAGGGTCCGCGCACGAGTCCGCCGGAGCAGGGCCTCCAGGGCCGATCTGCGCAGGGCGGCCCCGTCCTCCGCATCCACAGCGCCCTCGGCCTCCAGGCGCAGCGAGGGGCGTTCCTGGAGCGCCTTGCCCAGGACCTGCAGCCGGGCCGTGGCAGCAGGCTCGAGGCCGCTGGAGCCCGCCGCAAAGGCGACGCTACTGAGGTCCCCGGCATCGCCCCCGAAGAGGCTGCCGATCAAGGTGAAGGGCGAGGTGGCGATCTTCCCCAGGAGCCCGAAGATGGCCTTCCAGACCAGCTTTCCGTACTTCACATCCGGATCGTCCAGGCTGCCCTCGATGGGCAGGTCGAATGCGATGACCCCCTTGCGGTCGCGCAGGATGGCCAGGCCGAACTTCACGGGCAGGCCCGTGGCCTCGGGGCTCTCAACCTTCTCGCCCAGGTAGAACTGGTCCAGCTTCACGGCGTTCTCCGCCTTCAGGTTCCGGTGGTCGATGCGCAGCCGGGCGTCCACATCCAGCTTGCCCTTCTGCACGGTGTAGCCCAGGTACTTGCCGGTGTAGGGGGTGAAGTCAGTGAGGTCTGCGCCCTGGATCCTCAGCGTCACGTCCGTGTCCAGGTCGTGCCGCAGGGGCATGGCGTGACCCGTGATGGTGATGGGCGCGAGGCCCCCGGCCCGGCCGCGGAAGGCCACCTCGGAGGCGGCGTCGGTGCGGCTGGACAGGCCCAGGTAGGCGCCTTCCAGGTCGCTCAGCACCAGGGCGGCGTTGGGCTGCACCGAGCGGTCGATGAAGCTGAGCCGCCCCCCGGTGATGGCCAGCTTCTGGATCCGCAGATCCGGCGAGGTGGCGGGCGTGGCGGGCACGACCGAGGCGGTCACCGGCGCGGGCTTGGCGCCCTCCTCCAGACGCAGGGCCATGGCCACGTTGGTGCGGCCGTCCGGCTGCAGCACCAGCCTCCCCTCGGGCTCGGTCCAGGCCACGGTCTGGATGGCCAGGGCCAGAGGCGCGGTGCGCAGGTCCACGCCCGCCAGCCGGAGCTGCTTCCAGCGCAGGAAAGGCTCGTTCTGGGCCGCGTCGCGCACCTCGAGCTGTTGCACCGAGAGCGCACCCAGGTAGGTCAGGCCATCGGTGCGACGACCCTCGAAGGCGAAGCGCAGCCGTCCCTCGGCGCCGAGGCTGCCCGAGGCCACGCGCAGAGCCAAGGCCCCGTCCAGGTAGGGATCGAAGGATGCCAGAGCCAGCCCCTCGGCCTTGAGAAGCAGGTCGCCTGCGGGCTTGAGGGCGTGGAGGGTGCCTTCCAGCTTTAGGGCGCCGCCGCCGACCTTCAGGTCCAGCGCAGCCCGGGTCGGGGCGGCCGGGTCCAGGGAGAAGCCCTGCAGGCGCAGGTTGACCTCCGTGGCCGCCACCCGAACGGGACGGGAGGGCACCTGATCCTCGAAGGCCAGCCGGAGGCCTTGGAGTCGCAGGTCCCGGATCAGGAGCTGCAGGGGCTTCGCGTCGGCCTTGGGGGTCCGCGGCTGGGGAGGCGCCAGCATCCGGACCAGGTTCAGGCCCTCCGGGGTCCGCTGGACGCGCACCGCGCCCTGGTCCACGAGGATCGAGCCCACCTCCACCGAGGGCGCCAGCAGGTCCGCCTTCCCGCCTTGGACTTCCACCGAGGGCAGGTCAAGGTCCGGATCGGCGATGCCGCGCTCGGCGAGTTTGAAGTTATTTAGCGAGAGGCCCAGGTCCGTGAGCTCGACCACCTGCCCGCCCTTGCCCCACTCGAAGCGGTATTGGGCCCGAAGGGTGGCTGTGCCGCTGCGGACCTCGCTTGCCAGCTGCTGCTCGGCATAGGGCCGGTAGTGGGCCAACTGGAGGTTCTCCAGCAGCAAGCTGCCTTTGGAGGCCAGGGGCTGGAAGCCCAGGTCCCCCTTCCAGAGCAGGTGCTCCCGGGCCTCGGTCCAGGCCTCCAGGGTGAACTCGCTGCGATGGTTAAGCTCCGTGCGGAGGCCATCGGCCCGGAAGGAGAGGGGTCCGAGCACGCGCTGGTAGGCGGGCACGTGGGTGCGGTCCAGGAACTCGAGGCGCCCTTCCCTGAGCTGGAAGTGACCCACCTCGATGATCCAGGCCGAGGCGCCAGGGGGTTCGGATGGCTGCGGGGAATCCCCCTCCAGGAGGTCCTGGAAGTTCAGCCGACCCTTGGCATCCAGTCCCGCCCTCAATACCAGCCCTTCCACCTCGATCGCCGCGAAGGAGACCGTGTGCTGGAGGAGGGCCCAGACTTCGTAGTTCACATAGAGACGGCGCAGGGTCACCCAGTCCCCGCCGCCGGGCTCGGCGATCCGCAGGCCTTCGACAGTAGTGCCCAGGGTGAGCGGATTGAACCGCAGCTTCGCCACGGTGACCGGGCGCTTCAGGAAGCGAGTGGCCTCCCGCTCGAGGCGGGGGCGGACCAGGGCCGGCACCAGAAAAAAACCTGCCAACAACCAGAGGACAAAGCCACCGGCCAAGAGCGCGATAAGGACGCGAAACCGCCTGGAAAAGGCCGAGAGAGCGGGAATGAATGACATGGGAAAAGCATAGCCCCTTCCTGGGACTGTGATTCAAGCCACAACCTGGTGACCGGAGCCTCCCCGCAGGCGTATGCTCCAGGCGTCGCGATGCCGCCATGACTGCCAACTTCGAGCGTGTCGGCGCATCGCTGGACCGAGAGGCATGGTGTCATGACGACACGACGCGTGGTGATCCTGGGAGCCGCGGGACGCGACTTCCACAACTTCAATACGGTCTTTCGGGACAACCCCGACTACCAGGTGGTGGCCTTCACTGCGACCCAGATTCCGGGCATCGAGGGCCGCCGCTATCCGGCAGTGCTGGCCGGAAGGCTCTACCCGGAAGGCATCCCCATCGTGGATGAGTCGGAACTGGTAGACCTCATCGCCCGCGAGCGCATCGAGGAGGCCGTCTTCTCCTACTCGGATGTCCCCCACGCCACCGCCATGCACCTGGCCAGCCTCTGCATCGCCCATGACTGCGACTTCACCTTCCTGGGCGCCGCCAAGACCATGATCACCTCCACCAAGCCCGTCATCGGCATCACCGCCGTGCGCACAGGCGCGGGCAAGAGCCAGACCACCCGCACCATCAGCAACATCCTCAAGCAGCTCGGCAAGAAGGTGGTGGCCATCCGCCATCCCATGCCCTACGGGGACCTGGCCCGCCAGGCCTGCCAGCGCTTCGCGGGATACGCCGACCTCGACAAGCACGAGTGCACCATCGAGGAGCGGGAGGAATACGAGCCGCACATCGACAACGGCTTCGTGGTCTACGCCGGCGTGGACTATGAGCAGATCATCCGCGCCGCGGAGCAAGAAGCGGACGTGATCCTCTGGGACGGCGGCAACAACGACCTGCCGTTCTACAAGAGCGACCTCCACATCTGCATCGCCGACCCCCTGCGCTCCGGCCACGAGCTGGCCTACCATCCCGGCGAAGCCAACTTCCGCATGGCGGACATCATCCTCATCAACAAGTGCGACAGCGCCCGGGAAGCGGACATCGCCACCATCGAGCGCAATGCCGCCCTGGTGAATCCCAAGGCCCGGGTCATCCGCGCCAACAGCCCCGTCACCTGCGATCGCCCGGAGCTGGTGAAGGGGATGCGCGCCCTTGTCATCGAGGACGGCCCCACGCTCACTCATGGCTCCATGACCTACGGAGCAGGCATCGTGGCCGCCAAGGCCGCTGGTGCCCACGAGATCGTGGATCCCAGCCCCTACGCCGTGGACTCCATCGCCGCCACCTACCGGAAATACCCCAATGCCAAGGGCATCCTGCCCGCCATGGGCTACGGCGAGCACCAGGTGAAAGACCTCGAAGCCACCATCGAAGCCACCCCCTGCGACGTGGTGCTGAGCGCGACCCCCATCGACCTCACCCGCGTCCTGAAGGTAACCAAGCCCATGGCCCGCGTCCGCTACGAGCTGGCCGAGATCCGGGAGGGGCTGCTGGAGGCGGAGGTCCGGAAGATGCTGGGGCTGTGATTTTTTCGTCCCTGTTTGTTCAGGGCGGCAAAGGAGATGAACGCAGAGGACTGCCGAGGAGCTGGGGAGAGCGGAGGAAAGAAGCACCGCCAACCGCAGAGAACACAGAGAGCGCAGAGGAGGGGCAACTCACCCTGCATGGGCGCCCCGGGGTGGAACCCACGCGCAGTGCTGCCCAACCCAGCTTTATCCCGTTTATCCCAATACTGTTAGTTTAGGCCTTGACTAATGGCCAGAGTCGCTTATTTTTCAAGAGGAGGCGACCGTGGCGAGAACCGAGGCAAAGCTCCCGGAGGGGAGTCGTATCACGGACTACATCAGCCTTGGCGTGGTGGCC